>JAUYFW010000155.1 GCA_030690835.1 Sulfurimicrobium sp.
CGCAGGTATTTGACCGGCGTCGCTATGTTGATCGGGCGTATGCCGCGCCAGCAGAGCCGCACCGCCACTTCGGTGTCGAAATCGAAGCGGCGCATCCAGCGACTGCGTGCCATCACATCACGCAAGGGGCGCGCCGGGTAGACGCGGAAGCCGAACAAGGAATCGCCGATGCCCTGCCACAGGGTTTCCAGATTGGTCCACCAGTTGGAAAGCATGTGGCCGCGCACCCGTATCAATGGGGCGCTCGCGTCAAACACCGGCAGCCCCAGAATGAGCGCATGCGGATTATCCAGCGAGGCGCGCATGAATTCCGGGATTTTGTCGGCGGGGTGTTGCCCGTCGGCATCCATCGCCAGCACATGGGTGAAGCCGGCGACCAGCGCGGCTTCCAAGCCGTGCAGAATCGCCGCCCCCTTGCCCTGGTTGCGCGGCAGTAGCATGACTTTCAGCCCGGGATCTTGAGCGGCCATGGTTTGGAGGATATCCCCCGTGCCGTCGCTGCTGCCGTCCACCACTACCCACACCGGCTGCCAGAATTGCCGGGCTTCGCGCACGGTCTGGAAAACCGTTGCGCCGGTGTTGTAGCTGGGAATGAGCACGAGATGGGTGCTGGATAGGGTTGTCATCTACAGGCTTTTTTCGCCATCCTCGCGGGTGAAATTCTGTATCCCCGGTTGCTGGCGGAAATACTGTTCAAGCTCGGCGATGAAGGTTTTAACCTCGCCCTGAACCTCGAAACGCTGTCCCAGCCGTACCCGGTAGATGAGGGGGAAATCGGGTTTTTTCAGCAGCGCCCAACCCTTGCCCAGGAACGGGCTATTGGTTTCAATGAAAACCGTCTGTACCGGAACGCCGGCTTTTTTCGCAATCAGTCCAAAGCCGCCCTTGAAGTCGTTGACCGGCGGCACTAGCGTGCGCGTGCCTTCAGGAAAGATCAGCAACTGGTTGCCAGCGCGGGCCGCTGCGGCGGCAAGGCGGATCATGTCCTTGGGCGCATCGTTGCGGATATAGCCGGCCAGGCGCGCGCCGCCACCGAGAAAAAGGTTGTCCCAGATGCTCGCTTTCATGATGCACACGATATGCGGCAGGCGCGAAGCGATCAGCACCACGTCGATCAACGAAGGATGGTTGGGCGCGATGATGAGGGAACGATCATCGCGCAGCGCATCCAGGGCGCTCAGGTCGAGATGGACGATACCGGTGATTTTCAGAACGGAAAGATAAAAGCGGAACACGGCCATGATGGCGAGCTGGCCCAATGGCGCCGCGATTTTTCGCGGCAGGAACGGTGCAAGCGCCGTGGCGATCAGGCTCCAGACAAGACACATCAAAGCGAACAGAAGAAGCCCGCCGTAAAGTACGATGTATTCGTAGAGATGTTTGAGCAACGCCGCGATCCGGTTGAAGCTCGACCGGACGGCAGCGGGGGTCATGCCCATCATTATTCTGGGATGCTGCATATCAATTCTGAATTCAAAACAAGCCGGATTATACCTCTCAATTGTTATGGTTTTGTTGGCGGGACGGATTGAGCAAGGGCCTTACAGGTGTGATAATTCAAAGCTTGAAAAAACCGGGGCAACAAACAGGGTGATCACCGTCGCGCAGCGCCAACAAGCCGACCTACACAGGAATGGAATTCGTCATGGCCCGCATGGTAGCCATGCCATCCGCGCGTTGTACCTTCCTCTTGGCGCGGCACGCGATTATTTGGCGCATCACGCCGGCCAAGTGCTGGGCGTGGTTTGCCACGGCCTGGGTGAGCCACCAGGTGCGCCATTCATCGCGCCGGATATTCCCCTTGTCGAAGTCGCGATGCCCCAGTTGGGCGAACATGCCTTGCTGGAAATCTGGAGCGCGGAGGCAGCGGTCACCACCGGGCGCAGCGGCAACATAAGCTGGGCGCGCACCGCGGATTGCCTGTTTGGCAGCTACCGTTTGCCCGCGCACGAGAACGATCTGGAGGCGGGAACCTTGCGCGCTTACCGGGAAGTATTCGCCTTGCTGGAAGCGCAGGGCATTCCCAGCCTGCTGCGTATCTGGAACTATTTTGCCGCCATCAACGCCGACGAGGATGATGGCCTGGAGCGCTACAAGCATTTCTGCATCGGCCACCACGATGCTTTTGCGCAACACGGGCGCCTCAACGCGCAGGATATTCCGGCTGCCAGCGCCGTGGGGAGCCGTGGCGGCGAGTTCGTCCTGTACTTCCTGGCCGCGAGCAGGGAGGGCAGGGCGGTGGAAAACGACCGGCAGGTCAGCGCGTACGATTATCCGCCGCAATACGGCCCGCGCAGCCCGCTGTTCTCCCGCGCCACCCAGGCTTCATGGCTCAAGGACCCGCAGCTGTTCATATCCGGCACTGCCAGCATTGTCGGACATGCCTCGATCTGCCTGGATGACGCGGCGCAGCAAACCACCGAAACCCTGAAAAATATTGGACGGCTGCTAAGCCTGGCTTTCTCGCGCGGGGAAGATTTTTCCCTGTTGCGCGCGCTCAAGGTGTATATCCGCCATGAGCGCGACTTTCCGGTCATCCAGTCGGTCATCGCAAGCACGGTCGGGCGGGATGTCCCCTGCCTGTACCTGCTGGCGGACATCTGCCGCAGCGAACTGCTGCTGGAAATCGAGGCCATTGCCGGCGAATCCTGATTATCGAGGCTGCAGTCATGTAGGTTGGGTTAGGCGCGGCTTTTTGCGCCGTAACCCAACAAACCCAATCTTCCTTTTAAATGCCGGCCTTGTCGTTTGGGTTTGTTGGGTTATGCGATAAAACCGCTAACCCAACCTACATGACTGTCGCAGGCTGCGCGTTAACCCTCAAGCCATTGCGCCATTGATCGAAATCACCTGGCCGGAAATATAGGCAGCCTTGTCCGAGGCCAGGAAGCTCACCAAATCGGCAACTTCCTCGGGATGGCCGGCGCGTTTCATCGGCACCAGGCTGTTTATGGTTTCCGGCGGAAAAGCGTCCTCGATCATCGGGCTGAGGATGATGCCGGGCGCGACGGCGTTGACCGTGACGTTGCGCGAAGCGACCTCCTGCGCCAAAGACTTGGTGGCGCCGATCAGCCCGGCCTTGGCGGCGGCGTAGTTGGCTTGACCGCGGTTGCCCATCACCCCGGCGATCGAGGACATGTTGATGATACGGCCCCAGCGCGTGCGCAGCATGGGCAGCAGCAGGGGCTGGGTGACGTTGAAGAAGCCGTTGAGCGAGACATCGATCACGCTGTGCCATTGCTCCTGGCTCATGCCGGCAAGGATGCCGTCGCGATGGATGCCGGCGTTGTTGACCAGCACCTGGATAGCGCCATCCTGCAGCAACTTTTCCAGTGCCGCGGCGCTGGCGGCGGCGTCAATCACGTTAAAGCACACTGCCGTGGCGCTGCCGCCGCTGGCGCAAATCTCCTGTGCCAGGGCCTGTGCGGTATCGAGGCGCGAGTTGGCGTGGTCGACGACGGGCAAACCGTCAGCCGCCAGCGCCCGGCAAACCGCCGCGCCGATGGCTCCGCTGCCGCCGGTAACGAGTGCGCGTTTCATGCTGAATCCCCTTTTTGCAAAAATACCGCCGCGCGTCCTGTCATTAGCTCGCGTCCGGCAGCGCAAACGCGCAGTTCATAGAGCGAGTGGTTCTCGTCGGCCAGTTGCTTGACGGCCTCGATCTCCAGCGGGGCGGCGATGTCGTCCAGACGTTGCGCGTACAGCTTGACGTCGCGCACGCTGCCGATGAAGCCGATCCTGGGTTTGCTCTTGCCCTGCGCCGCCAGGCCGCCGTGCACCGCCATCGCCTGGGCGGCGTATTCGATGGCGCAATGCGCGGGCAAATGACCGTTGTGGCGCAGCGGATTGGCTGGATCATTGTGGTTGATGGCGAGGCAGGCGATGCGGTCCGCATCCCATGCCGTCACTTCGTGCAGCAGGCACATGGCATCGGCGTGGGGTAGCAGTTGGCACAATTGAGCTTTGGATATTTTCATTAACGTAAAACCTCAATTCAAGCCACAGAGGACACAGAGATGAAAGGGCTTTGCATATTATTGCGAGTTGGGCAACAAGTCGCCCATCCCTACCAACCCCATTTCCTCTGTGAACTCTGTGGCTAACTGTTTTTTATCCAGGATTATCCATTAGCACGTGTAGGGGCGGTTTTAACCGCCTTTGGCGAATGAATTCGCCCCTACATTCTGTCGCTTTGGCAAGACAGGTCTGATGGACATTAACAGGTTGAAATGGTCAGACTGTTGACGCCGTAATTCAGGCTGAGGCGCTGCCCTTGTTCGCTGGCGATGGCCTGCAATAAAGGCAGGGCGCGGGCGGCAGGGTTGCCGCTGCGCAATGCTTCGAGTTCCGCGCGGTCCATGGCGCTGTCAGCCTGTTCCGTGTCCAGGCTGATTTGCAGGCGCGCCATGGCTGCTGCCGTGGCTTGCGGTGTCAGCAGCAGCGCGGCGGCGAAAGGCGCGGTGATGGTGCGCACCTCGTTGAGCGGCGAGGGAAAGGGCAGGTCGAACACCACCAGCAGCACCGGGATGTTTTCCGCTACCGCCTGCACGGCCGCTTCCAGCAGGCCGGCAGCGAAGGAGGCATCGAAGGCGGCCAGGCTGTTGGCCGGCGTGCGCGCACCGGTGGCGATGTTCCAGTAGCCCGCCGCGGCGTTGTGTACCGAGTTGTGGAAGCGCGTCGGCGAGACTTCGTGCTCGGACTGGGCGAGAGATTCCAGGATATGGTGCAGGTTCTCCCCATCGGCGTCGGAGGAGGCGAACACCACGGCCGCTTGCGTGGGCGGAAAGCCGGCTTGCGTCATGGCCTCCTGCGCCACCTGCAGGGCGAAGCGTGTGGCTTGCCCGCAGCGGCGCCGTTCCGCCGGGGGCAGGATCGCCGCTGCAGGTTTGGGGGGCGTGTCATCGTATGGCGTTTCTCCGCGCAGGACGGCCCGTCCGGCCGTCCAGTCAGCCATGCCGGGACCGCACAGGCCGATGCCTGCAATATGAACGGTAATCATGCGGGCACTCCGAAAATCAGGCTGCAATTGTTGCCGCCGAAACCGAAAGAATTGCTCATGACATGGCGCAGGGGCCGGGACACCGGCTGCAACTGGATCGCGCTGCCCAGCTCCGGGTCGAGGGTGCGGGTATTGCAGGAGCCGGG
>JAUYFW010000157.1 GCA_030690835.1 Sulfurimicrobium sp.
ATGAAGCTGTGGATTCTTGCAGTCGGCAACAAAATGCCGTCCTGGGTGGACGAGGCCTTTGGCGAATACGCCAAGCGCATGCCGCGTGAAGCGCGCATCGAACTGCTGGAAATCAAGCCGGAAAAGCGCGCCGGAGGCAAAACCGTCGAGCAAATGCAGGAGGCCGAGATGGCGCGCATACTGGTGGCGCTGCCCGCTGGCGCAAACCAGGTCATGCTTGATGAACGCGGCGGCGAATTGTCTACCCTGGAACTGGCCGGCAGCATGAAGGCCTGGCTGCGGGACGGGCGCGATGTGGCTTTCGTCATCGGCGGCGCGGACGGGCTTCACCCCGCCTTGCGCCAGCGCGCCGGCAAGCTCTGGTCCCTCTCGCGCCTCACCATGCCGCACGGTCTGGTACGGGTGCTGCTGGCGGAACAGCTTTACCGCGCCATGTCGGTGATCCAGAATCACCCTTACCATCGCGAATAAATGAGCCCCAAGCCATGGCCAATCCACACCAGACCATCTATCTGGCATCCGCCAGCCCGAGGCGACGCGAGTTGCTGAAGCAGATCGGGGTACGCTTCGAAGTGTTGCTGCCGCGTGCCTATCCCTCCCGCATGGATGTCGATGAGACGCCCCGTGCCGACGAGAACCCGCGCGATTACGTGCTGCGCCTGGCACGCGCCAAGGCGGAGGTTGGCAGCATGGCGTCCCGCGCGCGGCATTTGCCGGCCTATCCCGTGCTGGCAGCGGATACCAGCGTGATCCTGGACGGACAAATTATCGGCAAGCCTGCCGACCGTGTCGCGGCGGAGGGCATACTGGCCCGCCTGGCGGGGCGCAGCCACGAGGTGTTGAGCGCGGTGGCGATGGCCTTCGAGGAGCGTGTTGAAGTCATGATTTCAGCCTCCACGGTAGAGTTTGTAGCACTCGATGCGCGTCGCATCAGGCAGTATGTCGCCAGCGGAGAATCTCATGACAAGGCTGGCGCCTACGCCATTCAGGGCCGTGCCGCGGCATTTATTGCGCGTCTCGAAGGCAGTTATTCCGGCGTGATGGGCCTGCCGTTGTTTGAAACCACGCAACTCTTGCAAAAATTCGGTATAGAAGTGATATGAGCGAAGAAATCCTGATCAACGTTACCCCGCAGGAAACCCGCGTGGCCGTCCTGCAACAGGCCGTGGTGCAGGAACTGCATATCGAGCGGGCCAGCGCGCGCGGCCTGGTTGGGAATATCTACCAGGGGCGGGTGTGCCGGGTGTTGCCCGGCATGCAGTCGGCTTTTGTGGAAATCGGCCTGGATCGGGCCGCCTTTCTCCATGTTGCCGATATCTGGTGCGCCCCGGGCGAGGAGCAGCGCCCCATCGAGCGTCTGCTATATGAGGGGCAGAGCCTGGTGGTGCAGGTCTTCAAGGACCCCCTGGGGACCAAGGGGGCGCGCCTCTCGACCCAGATCGGCCTGGCGGGGCGTTTTCTGGTCTATCTGCCGCAGGAAACGCACATTGGCATTTCGCAGCGCATCGAGGATGAAGCGGAGCGCGAACTGCTGCGCGAAAAACTGCAGCAACTGCTGCCCGATGCCGAGCACGGCGGCTTCATCATTCGCACCATGGCGGAAACGGCGAGCGACAAGGAGTTATTGGCCGACATCGAATATCTGCGCAAGGTATGGAGCGATATTCAGGTGGCAGCCAAGGGCGCTGCGCCGAAAACCATGCTCTATCACGACCTCAACTTGCCGCTGCGCGTGCTGCGGGATTTTGTCACGGATGAAACCGACCGTATCGTGGTTGATTCACGTGAAACATTTTCGCGCATGCAGTCCTTCGCCGGGGAATACACCAGCACGGTGGCGGAAAAGCTCTCGCATTATCAGGGCGAGCGGCCCCTTTTTGATCTGCGCGGGGTGGAGGACGAGATTGAAAAGGCCCTGGCGCGGCGCGTGGATCTGAAATCCGGTGGCTATCTGATCCTCGACCAGACCGAGGCGCTGACCACGGTGGACGTGAATACCGGCGGCTTTGTCGGCGGCCGCAATTTCGACGACACTATTTTCAAGACCAATCTCGAGGCGGCTCAGACCATTGCGCGGCAATTAAGGCTGCGCAACCTGGGCGGCATCATCATTGTCGATTTCATCGACATGGACAACGAAGAGCACCAGACGGCGGTGCTGGCGGAATTCAAGAAGGCTTTGAGCAAGGACCGCGCGCGCATCACGATCAACGGATTTTCCGCGCTGGGCCTGGTGGAAATGACGCGCAAGCGTAACCGAGAAAGCCTCGCCCATGTTTTGTGCGAACCTTGTCCGGTGTGCCAGGGGCGAGGCGAGTTGAAAACGGCACAGACGGTATGCTACGAAATCCTGCGCGACTTGCTGCGCGAGGCGCGTCAGTTCGATGCGCGCGAATTCCGCATTCTGGCATCGCAACAAGTGATCGACATGTTCCTCGACGAGGAATCGCAAAGCCTGGCGCAGTTGGGCGACTTTATCGCCAAACCAATTTCACTCCAGGTGGAGAGCCAGTATTCGCAGGAACAATACGACGTGATTTTGATGTAATCCGAATTCAATTTCAAAACGCCAATAATTATGTAGGGTGCGTCCCACGCACCACAATGATTGGTGCGTGGGACGCACCCTACTGATTTAGAAAAGGAATAAGGCCGTTATGCGGCAGTAGTGTTCTGCTACGCCCGTGGATTTTCGTTGATCTTGACGCGGATGCTGTCGATGGCCTGACTTTGCTGCAGCAGCGCTGCCTGGCGCTGAACCAGTTCCTTGATGCGATCTTCAAGGGTGTCGACGTTGTCGTGAATCTGCCTCACGGTCGCGACGCGCCGCTCGATCTGCGCCTTGTAGTCATGAATCTGTGTCATCAGCGGAGCGAGCGAGGCTCTTAACCAGGATTCGCTTTCTCCGCGAGCCTGGTCGAAAACTTCGTCCGCCGATGCCACCAACCCGGTGTAGAACTTGCGGATGAGAAAATGCTTTTCGGTCATGATGTTGACCGGATCGTTGCAGAAATCGCTGGTTTGCTGTGCCAGGTGGAGCAGTCCCTGGCGTGCGCGCTCCAGGCTCAGCGGCGGCGGCGATAACTGTGTGAAGCCGTGCTGCTCGTGGAAGCGCCTGTAGGCCGCGTCCACCAAACCCTTGATCTGTCCGGCATGGTGATGAATCTTGTCGAACTGCCGGGTGGCCTGGCCGAATAGCGATTGCATGCCGCGCAGCAGGCCGTTGGTGGTCCAGCTGCCTTCGATGGCGCTGCGGCTTTTTTCCAGCATATCCGCCAGTTTGTCGCTGTCCAGGCTGGCCATGAGCGCCCTGCCCTGCTGGGAAATCACGCCGCGAGTGATGTTGAAGCTTTTCACCGTCTGCTCATAGAGCATCTTGTCCGCCTGCACCTTGTCCAGCAGCTTCTTGATCACCTCGCGGTTCTTGCCGGTCAGCGCCGTCAATTCCTTGAGTTCATGGCGCACGGCAGCCAGGTCGTTGCGCACGCTCTGGTATGACAGCTCCACCATGGCGCCGATTTCCTTTACCACGGCGGCGCGCAAAATCCGTTGTTTGGCGGGGATGACATGGTTTGCCAGCAGCGCTTCCACGGCCTGGATGCCGCTCTTCTTCAACAGCAACTCGTCGCCGCGTACCTTTGCCAGCAGGGCCTTTTGGGCCGAGACGGCGAGCACGTTGGCGAGCGGCAGTTCGAGCAGGCGCGCGGTGTCTTCCAGCTGTTTGTTCACGCTGGACTGAATCGCTTCCCAAGGCTTGAGGTCGTCCCACAGGATGTCCACCTTGTTGAGCACGGCGATGCGATGGGGTACGAATTTCTGGATGTATTTATGCCAGATATCCATGTCGGACTTGGTTACGCCGGTGTCCATGGCGAGCAGGAACAGCACCGCATGGGCGTTGGGGATCATGGAGAGGGTCAGCTCCGGCTCGGTGCCGAGGGCATTCAGGCCGGGCGTGTCGAGAATCACCAGGCCGCTCTGCAGCAGCGGATGCGGATAGTTGATGAGGGCATGGCGCCAGGCGGGGATTTCCACCGTGCCATCGGGATGCACCATGTCCTTGAGGTCGGGGTCGTTATCGTCCCATAGGCCCAGGGCCTTGGCGTCGTTCATCGATACGTTCTTTTTCTGCGCCACGCTGCGCATGGCCGCCAGCATATCGTCCTGGGAGTCGAGGTTGAGGCGGATTTTGCTCCATTCAACCGGCAGGCGTTTCAGCGCGGCAATGCTTTCCTCGCGGTAGCGCGTTTCGATGGGCAGCAGGCGAATGTAAGGTTCTTCGCTGGGATCACAATAAATTTCCGTGGGACACATGGTGGTGCGACCGACGTCGGAAGGTAACAGGCGCTGTTTGAAATCGGAGAAAAACAGGGCGTTGATCAACTCGGTCTTGCCGCGTGAAAATTCGGCCACGAAGGCCAGCACCAGGCGGTCTTTCTTCAAGCTTTCGAGCAGGTCGAAAATGCGCAGCGATTGCTGGGCATCCACTGCGCCCGCGCTGTCCAGCCAGGACTGGTAGGCATCAATCGCGGCAACAAGTTCGTCGCGCCACTGGCGATAATGTTCGACCTCGGAATGAAGCTGAGCGCTCATGCTTTTCCCGCACCCAGTAAATCTTCCGCGTTGCGGCTAGAGCCTTGAATTTCGACGACTTTTCGGCGTCCGCTGCTGCCCTGCTTTAATATCACCCGGCTTGCCGGTACGTCAAATGCGTTCTTGAGAAAATCCACCAGCCTGGCATTGGCCTGGCCCTCCACCGGCGCGGCGCCGATCCTGATTTTCAGCGCGCCGTCGTGGACGCCGGCGACTTCGGTGCGTTTGGCGCCGGGCTGGATATGCAGCGTCAGGATGATGCGATCGCCATCGCTGCGGTGCCAGGTGTTCGATGTGTCAGACAATTTGCACCGCAAGCCGCTCCAGCCAGGCGATGGGCAGCATCAAAATCAACTGACATAGCAGGATCAATACCAGGGGCGACAAATCGACGTTGCCGATAGTCGGAATGATGCGCTGCAGCGGCCTCAGGAAAGGCCATGCCAGCCCGCCGGCAAGACTGTTGAACCAATGGCGGGGCTGAACCCAGCTCAAAACGGCGGAGATAATGACCGTCCAGATCAACAGATTGACGCTCAGGGCCAGCAGCTTGACCGCAGCCAGAATGGCCAGGCCACCCAATGCAGAGGGAAATGCCGCAGCGTGGCCCAGCAGCCAGAAAGTGAGCGTGACGAGCAGAACTTCGCTCAGCCACGCTGCCATCAGCGAAGCCCAATCCCAGCCCAGCAGGCCAGGAATGATGCGGCGCAGTGGTTTGACGGCGAAGTCGGTGGCAGCCAGCAGGAACTGCCCTACCGGGTTGCGGAACGGCGCGCGCAAAAGCTGCATGTAGAAGCGCAGGAGAAATGCGCCCGCAACCAGTGACAGCAGCGTATCGAGCAAAAATAGCAGAGCCTGGTTCAGCATGCTTATCCTAGAAACCTCAGTTGGACAGGTTGAAGTGTGCGGATTTTGCGAGCTTTCGCCTGGCGGCGAAATGCCTGCTTACCCCACTTGGGGCGCAGGGCAAGGCGTAACGACGCGGAATGGTCGTTCCATTCCAAGGAGTTACAACGCCGCCATGCGCCCCAAAAAGCGTGCAATTCAGCCTGTAGCGTACACACTAAACGGGTGAGCGCGTCGAATACAAATAATCTCATTGATTTCATGGCATTGGGTGCTTAGTCGAGCGGTCAACTGAGGTTTTTAGGATTTTTCCTTGCCCAGTGCTTCGCCCATCTCGCGTGAGCGTTCCGCCGCGGCACGAATGGCCAGCACGATGGATGCTTTAATACCGGCGTCTTCCATCGTGCCCAGGGCCCGTTCCGTGGTGCCGCCCTTGGAAGTGACGCGGGCGCGTAATGTGGCGGCATCCTCGTCGCTTTGAGCGGCGAGCCTGGCGGCGCCGAGGAAGGTTTCCAGGGTGAGCGTGCGCGCCTGCTGGGACGAGAAGCCCAGTTCCACCGCGGCCGCCTGCATCGCTTCCATGAAGTAGAACACATAGGCCGGACCGCTGCCGGAAACGGCGGTGATGGCGTCCATCTGGCCTTCTTCTTCCAGCCAGAGCGTGTTGCCGACTGCCTGCAGCACGCTCTCGGCCTGCTCCCGCTGGGCCGGGAGCACTTCTGGCAGCGCGTACAGTCCGGTCATTCCGGAAGAGACCATGGCCGGGGTGTTGGGCATGGTGCGCACCAACTGGCGGTAGCCGCCAAGCCAGCGGCTGAGGTCGCCAGCGCGCACGCCGGCGGCAATGGAAATAACCAACTGCTGTTGCAACAGGGGGGCCAGCCCGGATGCCACGCCGTGCAGTTGCTGCGGCTTTACGGCCAGTACGATGACCTCGCTGGCGGCGGCGGCGCTTCCCAGTTCCGCAAAAGTCCGCACCTGATAGCGGCTTTGCAGGCTTTCCAGATTTTCACGCGAAACGTCCACCACGCGGATGTTTTCCGCCTTGAAGCCTTGCTTGATCAGGCCGCCGATCAGGGCGGAGGCCATGTTGCCGCCGCCGATGAAGGTTATGTTCATAGCTGTGCAGTCCGCTGCGTTAAGATGCCGGAATTATAAAGCTTTCCATGTGTTTCCATGAAAATCTTCCTGAGCGGATGTGCCGGGCCACAAGGCGGATCTGGTTTATGGCTGCAAGCAAAGCAGCTTCAGGCCATGTACTTTCGACCGCATATCCAGGCGCTAGGAGCCTCAAGTCAGTCCTTTTGTGATAAATTTGCCCGTCTCTGGCAGACGGGTTTGGTTTTTTCAAATAATATTAAACCAAAGTAAAATCCGGGCGTTATAATAGGTTCTTAAAGCGTATATGAAGGACATGTCATGAAAGCGAAATGGTTTCTAGCCTGCTTGTTGCTTTCCTCCTCGATCGCCTTTGCCGCGCCGGTTCACAAGAAAATTCGGCATCATAAGGCCGTTAAGCCTCATGCCGCGAAGGTGGTGAAGGCCAAGGCAAAAAAAATATTTACGGCAGAGGAAATCGGTCCGTTGAAACTCGGCTCCGCCGTTGCCATGATCGTCGATCAGTCCAGTGGCGCGACGATTTATTCGCACAATGCCGCCAATCAGGCGCCCATCGCCTCCATTACCAAGCTCATGACCGCGATGGTGGTGCTGGATGCGGGCTTGAGCATGGAAGAACCGATCACGGTGGCGGAAGAGGATGTCGATTCGCTGCGCAACTCCAGCTCCAGATTGCGCGTTGGCACCACCCTGACGCGACAGGAAATGCTGCAAATCGCGCTGATGGCATCGGAAAACCGTGCTGCGGCTGCACTGGCGCGCACCTATCCGGGCGGTACGGCAAATTTCGTAGCTGCCATGAATCGCAAGGCGGCGGAATTGGGCATGAACCGCAGCCATTTTGTGGACTCCACCGGTTTGCATTCGCAGAACATTTCCACTGGCGAGGATCTGGTGAAAATGGTCAGGGCCGGCCATGACTATGAGCAGATTCGGGCAATGTCCACCGCCGAAGCCTATGACGTGGTTCAGGACAATGGCCGGCTCACCCCCTATAAAAACACCAACGCCCTGGTGAAAAGCCCGGCTTGGGAAATCGGCCTGTCGAAAACCGGCTTCATCAACGAAGCGGGGCGTTGCCTGGTGATGCAGGCCAAAATTGCCAGCCGCCCGGTGATTATTGTGCTGCTGGATTCGTGGGGCAAATATACCCGTATTGCCGATGCCAACCGCGTCAAGAAATGGCTGGAAGTAAGCCGCTCCACTGCGCCGCGCCTTTAGTTAACCCCCTTCTAACGGTCATGGCGAATTGCCGCCCAGAATCATGAACCAAAAGTAGGCGCCTCCAGGCGACAAGTGAAATGTGAAACCGCTTGGGCTACGCCCTTGCTGTGAAGTGTGAAATGCAAGAGCAGACATCAGTGGTTGTTTTTACATTTCACGCTTCACAAACAAAGCGTAGCGAGTGACTTCACGCTTCACAAAACTGTTTCACGTTAAATCCACGTCAGCGGCGCATTATGCGCCAGCTGGCGCTTTTCCTCCTCTCGCTCTCAGCTAATTCGCCTTGAACCCAGATTGGTCATTAGCCCAGATATGCCCAAAACGACATTATGTAGGGGCGATGTCCTCGGGTGACTTGGCCGGGGGTTCGCCCAAGGCGGTTAAAACCGCCCCTACGCGCGCTAATGGATAATCTGGGTTTAAGTCTCCCTTAAGAATCGGGCTGTACAGTTCTTCCTGGCTTGTTAACCAGGAGAACCGCCATGACCCGATTCATCTTTCTGTTTGTTGGAGTTTTTGCATATGGAGCCGTCCAGGCGGCACCACAAGAACTGCTGCAAAGTTACGTCGCGCAGGCCCGTCTGGAAAATCCGCAGTTCCGCGAGTTTTCCGCCAGCCGTGGAGAAATCTTCTACCACGCCAAGCGCACCCATGGCAGCGGCAAGTCAGTCAGTTGTGCCGCCTGCCATACCGATAACCCAAAATCTGCCGGAAAGAATGAAAAAACCGCCAAGGAAATCCTGCCGCTGGCGCCCAGCGCCAATAAGGAACGCTTGACCGACGCCGCCAAGGTGGAGAAATGGTTCAAGCGCAATTGCCAGGACGTCATGGAACGCAGCTGCACGGCGCAGGAAAAGGGCGATTTCCTGACTTACCTGCTGTCGATCAAATAGGAGTCCACCATGAAACGCATATTTGTCATCATTGCCCTGCTTGCCGCCACCCCGCTATGGGCCGACGGGAACGAAAATCTCGCCCCTGCGGCGAGCAACCAGAAATGGAAAACCGAATGCAGCGCCTGCCACATCGCCTATCCGCCATCCCTGCTGCCGGAGCGATCATGGCGCAAGATGATGGCCGGCCTGGAGCACCACTTCGGTCAGGATGCCAGCCTGGATGCGCCGGCGGCGCGGGAAATCACTACTTTTCTGGTAAACAATAGTGCTGAGCGGGGGGCGAACAAGCGCGCAAAAAAGGTGATGGGCTCCCTCGGCCCTAACGAGGCCCCTCTGCGCATTAGCGAAACCGCCTGGTTTATCCGTGAACATGACGAAATTTCAGCGCAGGTCTGGAAGCGGCCCAAGGTGGGCGGCCCGGCCAATTGTGCCGCGTGCCACGGGGGCGCGGAACGTGGCGATTACTCCGAGCGCCAGATCCGGATTCCGCGTTAACGTGAAACAGTTTTGTGAAGCGTGAAGTCACTCGCTACGCTTTGTTTGTGAAGCGTGAAATGTAAAAACAACCACTGATGTCTGCTCTTGCATTTCACGCTTCACAGCAAGGGCGTAGCCCAAGCGGTTTCACATT
>JAUYFW010000158.1 GCA_030690835.1 Sulfurimicrobium sp.
AATGTGAAACCGCTTGGGCTACGCCCTTGCTGTGAAGCGTGAAATGCAAGAGCAGACATCAGTGGTTGTTTTTACATTTCACGCTTCACAAACAAAGCGTAGCGAGTGACTTCACGCTTCACAAAACTGTTTCACGTTAACCAAGCGCGGAAATCAGTTGGCACGAGGCAGCACAAGCAACGCTTCCAGGCCACCAGTGGCATGGTTACGCAACACCAGTTCGCCGCCATGAGACTGCGCAATGTTGCGGGCAATACTCAGTCCCAGACCTGTTCCGCCAGTATCGCGGCTGCGCGATTCCTCCAGGCGGAAAAATGGTTCAAACACGCGTTCGAGTTGGGTTTCCGGGACGCCGGGGCCATCATCGCGAATGCGGATTTCCAGGCCTTTCTCGCTATCCGACAAGGCAATATCCGCGCGCATTCCGTACTTGATGGCGTTGTCGATCAGGTTGCCCAGGCAGCGTTTAAGGGCGTTGGGGGCGCCAACGTAGGGGCGCGAGATAGTGCCCTGAATATGGATTTCCTGGCCCATTTCCTTTCCGTCCGCCTGGATACTTTCCAGCAAGGCCATGATGTCCACGGGTTGCCTCGCTTCCTGGCTGTCCACCCCGCGCATGAAATCCAGGGTGGCGGCAACCATGGACTCCATTTCCTCCAGATCCTTTACGAACTTCATCCTGAGATCGTCATCCTCCAGCAGTTCGGCCCGCAGCCGCAAGCGGGTGATGGGGGTTTTCAGATCGTGCGACATGGCGGCGAGAATCCGCGTGCGTTCCTGAATATAGCTGACCAGGCGTGATTGCATGGTGTTGAAGGCATGCGCCGCGCGACGCACTTCGGTCGGGCCGGTTTCAATCAGGGGCGGGCTGTTGATGTCGTTTCCCAGCTTTTCCGCGGCGCTGGCGAGGGTGTTGAGGGGGCGCGTGGCAAGGCGCACGGCGAGTAGCGAAAGAAAAATCACCGCGGCAAGCAGGATCAGCAGATTGATCAGCAGGCGGGGCGGCGTGGGAAAAGCCTGGCCGGACGGGAGCACATCGAATGACACGGTTGTACCATCCCGCAAGCGCGTCTCCACCATGAAGGAAGTTTTTTGCTGCGGGAGGATGTTCCCGGCGCGCCGGGGCGCATTGGCCTCGTGTTGCCGCGCAAGCCATTCCATTTCGGAAACAGTGACTGCGATAGGTGGATTTTCCCCAAGCAGGTCGCGCAGCAACATGCTGAAACTGGCCGCCTGGTTTGCGCTGTCCGGGTTCTGATGGGATAGTCTTGAGGGGGATGCGCCAAGAAAAATTCGCAGCGTTGGGGAGTTGAGGGCTGCCACGAGTTTATGCCGATCAGCGGAAGGGAACGAATTCAGCAGCCGGAAGGTATCGGCGATACGTTGCGCCGATTCCATGCTGTTCGAGCGGAACAGCAAACGGTCGCGTTCGCGCAAATGGAAAATGACGCTGATGGATTGCACCAGGATCAGGCCTCCGAGCAGGATCAGAACCATGCGGCTGAACAGGGATTGCGGCAACAGTCGCATCATTTTTTCGTTTCCACCTGGGTGGCCAGGATGTAGCCTTCGCCCCGCACCGTCTTGATGATGGCGGGTTCCTTGGCATCGTCCGCCAGGCGGTGGCGGAGGCGGCTCACCTGAACGTCAATGCTTCTTTCGAAAGGGTCCGTTTCCCGTCCCCGCATCAGATCCATGAGTTGATCCCGGCTGAGAACCCGGCTGGGGTGACTGAGAAATATCCGCAGCAGGCGGAATTCGGAACCGCTCAGCGGAACCACCACCCCTTGCGGCGAGACCAGTTGGCGGGAAATGATGTCCAGCTCCCATCCGGCAAAACGAATCCGGGCCGCTTCGCCGGTTTCCCTGCTCCCTGGCAAGGCCTTTGCCCGGCGCAGGATGCTCTTGATGCGCGCCAGCAGTTCACGCGGATTGAATGGCTTGGGCAGGTAATCGTCCGCGCCCATTTCCAGGCCGAGGATGCGATCCATGTCCTCGCCACGGGCGGTGAGCATGATCACCGGGATGTCGGAGCGCGCGCGCAGATTGCGGCACAACACCAGGCCATCGTCTCCTGGCAACATCAGGTCGAGCACGATCAAATCCACCCGCCCGTTATCCAGCGCCGCCAACATCCCCTTGCCTTCCGCCACGGCGGTGGTCCGATAGCCGTTTTTCTGCAGAAAATCGCCCAGCAGGCTGCGGATCTCGGCATCGTCGTCCACGATGAGGATGTGTTCTGGTGTCGTCATGACGGTTTTATACCCTGTTAAGCCAATTCCCATGCAAAAAAATTGTAAAGCAGTGTAACGGCCCGGCACCTTGTTACATTAAGTTACAAAAAAGGCCTGCCTTGACATATGCCAGTTACACCTTGGCGGTTAAATACGCTTCGCTGCAAAGCAATTTATTCGTTTTATTTAGGGAGTATTGTCATGAGTAGTGCAATCAGTGGTGCCGGTTCTTCGGCGATGATGAGCGGAATGAATGGGATGCAACGTCCCGATCCGTCAAAAATGGCCGACAAGTTGTTTTCGAAGCTGGATACCAAAGGCCAGGGATATATCGAGAAGAGCGATCTTCAGAGCGCGTTTGATAAGGTTTCATCGAAAAGCTCTTCTGGCAACACCCCCAGCGTGGACGATGTCTTCAAGGCGCTGGACGGCGATGGCGATGGCAAGGTTACCAAGCAGGAGATGTCCGATAGTGTCACAAAACTCGCCGACCAGCTCGACAGCCAATTCCAGAGCATGCGGATGAACGGCATGGGTGGTGGCATGGGTGGTGGCATGGGTGGTGGCATGGGTGGTGGCATGGGTGGCATGGGCGGCATGGGTGGCATGGGTGGCGGCATGTCGGAAAGCGACATTAGCAGCATGGCGGACAGTGCCACCGGCAGCGCGGCTGAGACGCTCAATAATCTGGTCCAGAATTTCGACACGGCGGACACCAACCAGGATGGAAAAATCAGCGCGCAGGAAGCCCAGGCTTACCAGTCGTCGAACGAAGCCGGATCTTCCTCAAGCAATGCGAGTGGCGACGAGGTAATGGCTCGAATAATGGAGCTGGCGGCATCTTACGGCGCATTCAGTCAAGACGGGCAAGCCAGCGGCAGCACCATTTCAACAGCGGCTTGACCTGACGCCTTGAAAGCGGGCGACCAAGAAACATCAAAATACTGAGAAAGAGACAAGCTGAATGAACGAGTTTGTTCATGAATCATTGCTCCAAGAAGCAATGCGTGAAAAGTCCGGCAGCCCCATCGTGTTTATTCATGTCCCCAAAACAGGGGGCATGACCCTTTATTCCACGATTAGGGAAATTTTGACATGGACAGCGTAAACCTTACCTGACATGTATCGGGATTAAACCAACAGGAAAAATATGAAACAATTTTTAGCATCCATTTTTCTGGCGCTTGCCGCCGTGCTGTTCCTGGCAAGTTGCGGCACTGGCAGCTCGGCGGAGCCTCCCACTGTAGTCACGGCGGTTGCCGGTGACGGCAGCGTTACCCTGACATGGGACATGGAACCTGGCGTGGAATACTGGGTGTTCAGTGCTGCCGCAGACAGCGTCACGCCGGAAAACTGTAGTTCCCTGCCTGAGTGCCAGACGATCATGTCCGCCGCCTCGCCTCGGATTGTGTCCGGTCTTACCAATGGCACGACGTATTCCTTCACCATCAATGGCAGGATTGACGGCGGACCCGGCGGGACCGGCAGTGTTTCGATCTCGGCTGTGCCAAGACTCGCGGGCGCCACCTGGAATACGGGCACCTCCCTCGGCTCTGCCAATCTGCATGGCGTGGCTTACGGAACCGCATTTCTTGCTGTCGGCAGCGGCGGCACAATGTTTTCAAGCGCCGACGGGACGGCCTGGACAGCGCTAAACAGCGGCGTTGCAGCCGATCTCAATGCGGCTATCTATGGTAACGCCAGCTATGTGGCTGCGGGTGCGGGTGGGGTAATATTGCGCAGCACCGACGAGCTGGTAACCTGGACGCAACTGGCTTCCGGCACGACCAATGATCTTTATGCCATGGCCTACAATGGCAGCCTGTTCCTGGCCGTGGGCGCAAACGGCACACTCATCACCAGCTATGACGGCACGAACTGGACAACACAGTATTCCGGCACGTCCAGCCATCTGTATGGCGTTGCCTACGGAAACGGCGTGTATGTGGCGGTCGGCGCGGGGGGAACGTTGCAGACCAGTAGCGATGGAATCACCTGGCAAGCTGCGCTCTCGCAAACCACGCTCGATTTGAAGGGAGTTGCCTACGGCGCGGACATTTTTGTGGCAATCGGCACTGCAGGCGCGCTGCTTACCAGCACGGATGGTATAACGTGGACGCCGCAAACCCCGATTGCATCGAGTCCCGCTCTCAATGCCGTTATTTATGGCAGCCAATTTGTTGCGGTAGGCAACGGCGGCGCCATTTACACCAGCACTGACGGCATTAGTTGGGCGACTCCCTCATCGGGTAACACCAATAATCTGTATGCCGTTACATACGGAAACCATGGTTATTCTGCCGTGGGTGCGACCGGCTCGAATCTGTCTGCTTTTTAAGCTTATTAGTTCACTTCGTTTCCAGAAAAGGATGGCTTGACATGAAAAACACTCGTAACCTTATTCTTAATCTCATCTCTTCGGCCTGCCTGGCGCTCGCCACAACCGGCGCGCAAGCCGCCGAACCCCTTGCCCTGCAGAAGGTCATGAAAGACCTGGGCAAGAACATGCAAACCATCACCGACGGGATTTCCCGCGAAGACTGGGAACTGGTGGAAAAAACCGCGCCCCTGATTGCCGATCATCCCCAGCCGCCGATGACGGAAAAAATGCGCATCATGGGCTTCATGGGCGCCAACATGGGCAAGTTCAAGGCCCATGACGGCGAAACCCACGAGCAGGCGCAGGCGGTAGGCAAGGCGGCAAAGGCCAAGGACGGCCAGGGTGTCATCAGCGCTTTCCAGAAGCTCCAGACAAGTTGCTACAACTGCCACAGCGAATTCCGCAAGCCCTTCATGGAACATTTCTACGGCAAGAAGGACGCCGTTCAGTGATTCAGTTTGATTTCATTTCCAACATTACAGGTGCAATTCCATGAATACCCCAAAACAACAACGCGGAATCCTTATCTGGGCGATTTCCCTGGTCGCGGTTGGTTTCGGTCTGCTGACCATCAAGGAAGGCGGCACGATCCTGTTCGGCGATGAGGTGGCGCGCGCTGCGGCCGGCAACTATGTGCCGTTCGTGCTGTGGTTCAATTTTTTGGCGGGTTTCGCCTATGTCGCCGCCGGCATCGGGCTGTGGTTGCGGCAAAGCTGGGCGGTGGGGCTGGCCGTCGCCATCGCCCTGGCGACGGCATTCACCTTCGCGGCTTTCGGCGTGCACATCTATGCAGGGGGAGCCTACGAGCCGCGCACGGTGGCCGCCATGAGCCTGCGAACGCTGGTATGGGTGACAATCGCGGCCATTGCCTGGCGCCGGTTGGTGCGGCGTCTGGCTTGATGCCATGCAAGCCGCCCCTCACGATACATCTGCCGACAAGGCATGGGCAGGGGAAAGCCGCGTGGGTACTCATGCTGTTTTTACACATCGTGCCGGCCATCGCACAAGCCGCCAATGAAAACACCTCCAGCATCGAGGATTGCATGGCAGATGAGGTCATCAGATTCCGCGGGGGAACCGCAAGACTGGAAAACGACCTTTTTACCGGTACCGACCAAAACTACACAAACGGCGTGGCATTCACCGCTGTTTCGCACGACATCGCCGGCAAGCTTCGAACCGAGTGCCTGCCCACACCGGTGCGACTGCATGCGGAACTCATCAAGTTTCTGAACCCCGGTTTTTGGTACAATGAGGAAAACTCCGCGCATACGCAAAACGTGGTGGTGAAGTTCGGCCAATCCATGTTCACACCGAAAGATCCAGCCAGGACCGATCTGATCCCGGACGATCGGCCTTATGCGGGCTTGCTGTACGTGGGCATGTCGTGGAACCGCCGGAAACATGAACCACAAGGCAACTCGGAAATACTCGATACGCGCGAGATCACATTGGGCGTCATCGGCCCGTTGTCTCTCGCGGAACAGTCACAAAACCTGGTTCACGATGCGATCGGTGCCGATAGATTTCTCGGTTGGCAACATCAGTTGAAAAATGAGCCTGCGCTGCAATTGGCCATGGACCGAAAATTCAAGGACTATCGCGGAACGGGGGTGATCACGCCTGGTTTCTCTGCCGATTCGATACGCTCACTGGGACTGCGACTTGGCAACATCGAAACCTCCGCTAACCTGGGCATCGAAGGGCGTATCGGTTGGAATCTACCGAATGACTTCGGCACCTATCCGATCAGACCGGGCGCCGAAAATCGTCCGCCATCCGCCGCCTTCATCCACAGCGGCTCAGGCGGTGCCCCTTCGGCGGTTGCCAGGCCGCGACCAGGTGTTCACCTGTTTGGGACGATGGAAACAAAGCTCGTCGCGCATGACTTTTCACTCGACGGCAACCTCTTTCGATCAAGCCACAGTGTCACTCGCCGGCCATGGGTTGCCCAGGCTGCTGTCGGGATCAGCGCCCACGGCCCGGTGGCTGGACACGGCGTCAAGTTGGCCGTGATGCGTGTTTACCGCTCACGGGAATTCGAGGAACAGGGGCCAAACCAGGCTTATGGCTCTGTCGCGCTGAGCATTGAGTTCTAAAAACGCATGCGCACCTGAAGCGTAACTAAGGGCTCGTTAATCCCAGATTATCCATTGGAATGCACGCGCATGTAGGAGCGCCGCCCCCGGCGCGAATCGCGGCGAGGGCGCCGCTCCTACAGCGGTGTTTTGGCCCTAATGGATAATCCGGGTTAATGGATTCGCTCCCGCAAAAAACTCCTCTTGGGTACTGATGGCGAACCTCAAACGCGCCATTCTGTTCCCAAGTCACTAGCGCTTTCACATATTTTCAATGCCGGCCCCAATTCGGAGACAACCATGCAAGACCTACATGAAACCTGGATCGCAATAAAGCTCGGCGGGATGATCATTCTGCCCTTGTCCTTGCTGGCGGTCATCGCCTTGGCCATCATGCTTGAGAAGGCATTCATCTACTGGCGTTATGCCCGTCTGCCACTTAACTTGCTCAAGCTCGTCGAGACTTACGGCTTTGCATGGGAAGAGCTGGAGAAAAGGCTTTACGGCCTGCATGAGCGCCACTACTTCAGGCGATTTTTCGAGGTGGTGATCGCCAACCGGCATCATCCAGCCTGGTGGACCGAATCCCGCGCGGCGGACGAAGCCCAGTTGATCGAAACATCCCTTGCCCGCAGGCTTTGGGTGCTGGAGACCATCGTCACCGCCGCGCCCTTGCTCGGGCTGATGGGAACCATAGGCGGCATGATGGATGCCTTCAAGATCATTGGCGGCAGTGGCATCGTGAATCCCACGGGGGTGACGGGCGGCGTGGCCCAGGCGCTCATTGCAACGGCAATCGGCTTGTTGATCGCGCTGATTGCGCTGTTCGGATTCAATTACTTCTCGCGTGTGCAATCGCAGACGATGGACGAAATGGAGCGCCTCGGCACCCGCCTGATCGATCACATCCGCCTGGACCAAGGTAACGCCCATGAAACTGCGTAAACCCAGGACATATCGCAAGGGGCGCATCGAAATCATCCCGATGATCGACGTGATGTTCTTCCTGCTGGCGACATTCATGCTGTCTTCGTTGGCCATGCAGAACCTCGACTCGCTGCAAGTGAACCTGCCCCAGGGTAAAGCCGAAAAGCTCAAGGCCGCTATGCCGGTCACCCTGACGCTGACCGCCGACAGCAAAATCCTTGTCAACCGGACCCCGGTGACCCTGCAAACCCTGGCCGCCACGCTAGCGCCGCTGCTGAATGATAGCCAAAAAAGCGTGGTGGTATCAGCGGACAACCTGGCGCCACAGGGCATCGTGGTGCAGGCGATGTTGCAGGCACGGGCTGCCGGCGCGCGGAACTTCCTGATTGCGGTAAAACATGAATAATGCCGTCACCGTGCCTGCTTTCCCATCGCGGGAAATCCGGCTCTGGTGGCCAATGCCACTGGCGGCAATCATATGGCTGGTGGTGATTTGGAGATTTGGCTATTTCCTGAGTTCTCCCAAGGTCGAAATGGCGCCGCCGATGTCCATAGAAGCAAGTTTTGTGGAATTGCCGGAAGCGGCGCCAGGCAAAAGTCCGGAGGTTCGGCCCAAATCCCTGCCCAGGCAAGGCAAACCCAGGGTAAAACCACGCCCCGATGCCTTACCCAGTGCTGACAGCGCGCCAAACAAACCCGCGATGCCGGCGGCTCCGGCGGACCCTGAGCCCACTTCGGACATGGCGCCACCGACGGACATGATGTCCTACGTTAACGCCGCCAGAGCGCGCCGTCATGCCGCCGAGACGTCCGCCGGGCGCGAAAATGCGCAAGCAGCGGCCAAGGAACGCGGGCCTTCCGCTGACGAGGTCAGGATGGCGAACATCATGCGCAATCTCCAGCCGCAAGGCACGAACGGCGTGTTTCAAATTATCAGCATGGGTGTTCGTAGCGCGAAATTTTCATTTCGTGGCTGGACAAAAGACGCTGGTAGCGCCAGGCGCGACGTAATTGAAGTGGATGCCGGGCCAAATGGCGATGTGGAACGCGCAATCGTGCGCAGCATGATTGCGCTGATTCGAAAATATTACAAAGGTGATTTTAATTGGGAATCGCAGCGCCTCGACCGCGTAGTCGTCCTGTCCGCGCGCATGGAGGATAACGCGGGACTGGAGGATTTTTTGATGCGCGAGTTTTTTAGGGCGGGCAGCGGACCTTACGGGCTTGCATCACGTAATGGATTTCAATAGCCGCACCCGGCGCCTTGTCACAATAAGTTACAAAAAAGGGCGGTTTTGACATATGCCGTTTACACCACTGCGTTTTAATACGTTTTTCTGCAAGGAAATTTATTCTCCCATTACCACCTCAAATTAAACCCAAATAATCCATTAGCGCGCGTAGGGGCGGTTTTAACCGCCTTGGGCGAATGAATTCGCCCCTACATAATGTCGTTTTGGGCATATCTGGGCTAATGGCCAATCTGGGTTCAATCGATGATTTTGAGAGTAGGTAAAGATTGCAGCCATACATCCGGATTTCTTGTGAGGCGCTTTCCCTCTATCCCTGGGGGATGATTTTGGCGCATGGCGGCGGGATCGATTTGAAATTCAGAGGAAAACGCCGCAAATCGCGGCGAGGGCGCCGCTCCCACAGCGGTGTTTTGGTGCCAATGGACAATCCGGGTTAAATCATGGGGCGAATCCAGATATGCACATAACACTTGAAACCATGAGTACAACCTCCGTTAAATATCTTTCATTCCGGCGAGAAGCCCTGGCCTTGCTGCTGGTTTCCTTATTGGCAACGGCCAGTAGTCTGTCGAGCCCCGCCGCTGCCGGCGAGCGGCTTACCCTGAGCCAGGCCCTCGATCTGGCGCTCAAGGAGAGCCCGAACCTGGGTGCGGCTTCAGCCCGGTCCAGCGAGGCCGAGGCGGATTACGAGATCGCGGCAGCCGGCCTCTTGCCCAGAGTGGCGGCAAATGCTTCCGTGAACCGGTTGAACGAGGATAGGCTGAGCCTGGGCAGTATTTCCTCGTCGGCGTTGTACACGCGCGAAAGCTTTGGCGGCGTGACGGGGCGCCAGCTGTTATTCGATGGGGGCAAGACCTCGGCCTCAAAAAGTGCCTCGCAGCGTGGTGTCGAGGCGGCTCGAATGGGTTTCCAGGCAACTCGCGAGGAAACCGTCTATCGGGTCAGCCTGGCTTTTTCCCGTGCCCTCGATGCGCGCGACACATTGCGCGTGGCGGCCAGCGCGCTCAAGCGGCAGCAGGCGTTTGAGGCATTGACCGCCGATTTTTTCAAGGCGGGCAAGACGACTCGCCTGGATGTCCTCAAGGCGGAGGCGGCGCGGCTGGATGCGGAAAGAGTGCTGGCCAACGCTCGGGAAACGGAGAAAATGTCGGTCGTGTCGCTGGCTCAGGCAATCGGCCTTCGCTCCGGCCTGACGTTTTCAGTCGAGGGAGAACTTCCCGGACGCTTCAAGGAACCCTCACCGGATGATGAAATGCTGCGGGCGGCGTCCGCACGCAACCCCGACCTCAAACAGGCGCTGCTGCAGGTGGCGCAGGCGGAGGAGAGTTTGCGTTCAGCCCAGGCCGCGCGCAAGCCGGAGCTTGCCCTGCTGGGCAGTTATGGCCAGCGCGAGCGGGATATTGGCGGAAGTGCTCCCGAGTGGACCGTGGGGCTGGCCGGCACCTGGACGCTGTATGACGGTAGCGCGTTGCCGGCCCAGTCGGAAAAGTCCCGCGCGAGGCTGGCCCAGGCCCGGGAGGCGGAGAGGATCGTCGAACTGGGGGTGCAGACCCAGGTGAAGGATGGATTACGCGCCTGGCGTACCGCGCTCAACGACGCACGGGCGAGCGCGAAACTGGTCGAAGCGAACAGCGAATCGCTCAAGGCGGCTGAAGTGCTCTACCGCTCCGGAAAAGCGACCGCACTGGACGTATTGACTGTGCAGGCCGACCTGGCCCGGGCCGAGGGCGCCCAGGTGCGTGCCGCCGCCGATTATGCCGTGGCCCGTTATGCCGTGGCGCGGCTTGTTGGGGAACCCTTGGAATTGAAATTGGAGTCGAAGCCGTGAAAGCAAAATGGAAAATAATTCTCGTAGCGTTGATCGTCGCAGTGCTGGTGGCCTTGCTGGCTTACCGCATGTTTTTTCGCGCGCCTCCAGTGGCGGTGGTGCAAGCCAGGGAAGGCAAGGTCGCCCTCGAAGTGCGCGGACCCGGCGTGGTGGCGTCCCGCATCCAGGTCACGGTCAGCACCCGCGTCACCGGAATATTGAAGGAGCTTCATGCGGATCAGGGGGATAGCGTCAAGGCGGGGCAGCTGCTCGCCTTGCTGGATGACACCGATTCCGCCGCCAAGGCCAGCGGCGCGGCGGCAGCATCCGCCGCCTCGCAGCGCAACATCGCCGCAGCCGACGCGACACTTGCCAAGGCGCGCGCGGACAAGGAACTGGCACAAAGCAATTACCGGCGCGACCAGGAGGTCTTTCGCGCGGGCTACATTTCCCAGGCCGCCATGGACGTGGCCGCCGCGGCGCTGAAGTCCGCACAAAGCGGCGAAGCCAGCGCCGCCGCCACACTCGGGGCACGTCAGGCCGAGTCGCAAGCATCGGCGCAGGAAGCCGTCTATGCCCGCGCGCTGCACACCTTCACCCGCATCACCGCGCCCATGGACGGCCTGATCGTCGTCCGTGGCGCCGAGGCGGGAAACACCGTGGTACCGGGCTCGTCCATCTTCCGCATGGTGGACACCCGCAAGCTGTGGGTGGCGGCGCGCATCGACGAATCGGTGGTGGGGCAGGTCGAACTGGGCCAGTCCGCCACGATCCGTCTGCGCAGCGGCAAGGAACTGCCCGGCGAGGTGGCGCGCATCAACCGCCAGTCCGACGCGGCGACGCGGGAGCTGGAAGTGGACATCGCCTTCCGCGAGATTCCTGAGCGCTTCGCCATCGACCAGGAGGCGGCGGTCGTCATCCATGCCGGCGAGGAGAAAGGGATCGTGATTCCGGCCTCCGCCTTGTTCCAGCAGGGGCGCGCGTTCGGCGTGCTGGTGGCGGCAAACGGGCGCGCCGGATTTCGCCCGGTGCGGACCGGCGCCACCGATGGCGAGCGCGTGGTCGTGCGCGAGGGGCTCAAGGCCGATGAGACGGTGATCCGCCAGCCTGCCGGCATCCGGGATGGCAGCCGCGTGCGTCCGGTAACTGAAGGAGCCCGCTAGATGGACCTCGCCATCAAGGACGTACGGCGCCATTTGGGCAAGTTTATCGCCACCATCGTCGGCGTGGGCATGCTGTTCGCCATCGTGCTCATCATGAACGGTATTTTCGCGGGCAACACCGCGGACGGGGTGTGGCTCATCGAAAACACCGACACCGACCTGTGGGTGGTCGAGCGCGATCGCGGCGGGCCATTCAACGAGTCATCGCGCCTGTCCGTGGATACCTACAAGAGCGTCGCCGCTACGCCTGGTGTGGCGCAGGCCTCGCCATGGATCACCTACGGGGTGCAGCGCGAAGTTCGCGGCAAGGAGCAGCAGTACACCATTATCGGTTATGACGTCTTCGGCGGCCTGGGCGGGCCCGGGCGCATCGTCGCCGGCCGCGGCATCGAACGCGCCCATTACGAAATGGTGGCGGACAAGAAACTTGGCGTCGCCCTCGGGGAGCGCGTGCATCTCGGCTGGCACGACTATACCGTGGTCGGCCTCACCAAGGGCGCGGTGGATTCCGGCGGTAACCCGCTGGTCTATCTCGCGCTCGCCGATGCGCAGGAGGTTCTCTATCAGCAGGACAACCGGGCGCTGGAGACCGCGCGCGCGGCGAGCCTGAAGCGCCTGGAGGCGGCCGGCAATACGCCCGAGCAGGCGCAGCGGCTGCTGCCGCTGGTTTCCGCGAACAGCGCTACCATCAACGCGGTGCTGGTGCGCCTGCGCCCCGGCACCGATCCGGCGCGGGTGGCTCAGCATATCCAGGACTGGCTCTACTTCAACGTTTACTCCACGGCCCAGCAGATCGAGCTCGTGGTTGCGGGGAAGCTGAAGAGAATGACCGCCATCCTCGGCGTGTTCCGTGTGCTGCTGATCGCGGTCTCGATCATCATCATCGCACTGCTGATCTACGTGCTGACGATGGAGAAGATCAAGGCCATCGCCACGCTCAAGCTGATGGGCGCCACCAACTGGGTGATCGTGCGCCTGATTCTGGAGCAGTCGCTGGTGATCACCATCGCCGCCTTCATTTTCGCCTATGTGCTGGTCGAACTCACCTACGAGCACTTCCCGCGTACCCTGGTGCTGTTGCCGTCCGAAACGCTCCTCACTTTCGCGGTCATCTTCGTGGGCGGCCTGGTGGCGAGCCTGCTCGGCATCGTGCAGGCGCTGCGCACGCCGCCATCGCTTGCACTGGGAGGCTGACATGGGCGTTTCCAATGTGCTCAGCGTACAGGGGGTCAGCAAGGTGTTCGGCAGCGGCGAGCTGGCGGTGACGGCGCTCGATAATGTCAATCTCGATGTCCAGGCCGGTGAGCTGGTGGCACTGATCGGCCCGAGCGGCTCGGGCAAGACCACGCTGCTGTTGTGCATCAGCCTGATTCTCGACCCCAGCGCCGGCGTGATGAGCATGAATGGCAAGGACATCTACCGCGATGGCCGGACCAGCATCGACGTGCGCCGCTTCCGGCGCGAGAATGTCGGTTTCATCTTCCAGGCGCACAATTTGATCCCATTCCTCTCGGCACTGGACAACGTCGCCCTGGCCATGCAACTGAACGGCGTTGGCAAACGCGAGTCTCGTAAACGCGCCCGCGAACTGCTCGACTATCTCGAAATCTCCCACCGCGCCGACTACATGCCCGCCAACCTCTCCGGCGGCGAGCAACAGCGCGTGGCCATCGGGCGCGCGCTCGCCAACGAGCCGCCGCTGATTTTTGCCGACGAGCCGACCGCCTCGCTCGACACCGTTCGCGGGATGAAGGTCATGGAACTGCTCAAGCGCGTGGCGCGCGAGAAAAACTCGGCCATCATCGCGGTGACGCACGACGTGCGCATGATTGCCGGTTTCGACACCATCTACCACATGGATGATGGACGCCTGGCGCGCGCCGAGGCTGGGGAAGTCGCCGCGCTATCGGCGTCGCATTGACATGGGTCGCCGCCATAGCCGGAACCCGGCAGCCTACGCTTTTACTTTTAAGCTAGTGTACTGTTTACAGTACACTTCGCCCTTGGGCATTTCCGATGGTCCAATCACACTGATCTGTACGTCTCCCAATGTGACCACCTGGCCTGCGCGAATCTTGCAGGTCTTGCGCAACTCCAGTTTGCCGTCCACCGACACTTCTCCGGCGGCCACCAGCGTTTTCCCCATACCGCCGCTATCGCAAACACCGGTCAATTTAAGAAGGTTGTCCAATTCGACAAATTCGCGGGTCAGGATGAATTCAATTTGTTGCATGCGTACCTTTAGGGCTCGTTAATGAATAATTTGCAGGGCGCGCCAACCGGGCCATCATCTCTCCTTCCGTTGAGGAACCGCATCCCATAGAATACAAGCTTCCCCAATGCTCGCAAGGCTTTCCAATGAACGAAGTCAAACAT
>JAUYFW010000159.1 GCA_030690835.1 Sulfurimicrobium sp.
CTGATATTCCTGCCAGGCATTGATGGCGTCCTGCCGGAACGCCTCGCGCTTTTCCTCGCGCTCGACGTACTGACGGATGGCCTCGCGCATCAGCCAGTGCGGGGTGCGGTGGCGGGCGTCAGCCAGGCGCTTCACGCGCTCCTTGGTTTCGGGGTCAATCTTGATTGTTACGGGGCTAATGGTTGCCATGCTCATCGCTGCCTCCAAATGGTATTGATAGGTAATACCTTAGCACAAAATCCTGCAGGGCAGTTATAGCCGCGTGGACATGGCTTGGCCTACTAACGGTCATGGCGAAGCGCCGCCCCAGAAGATGAAATAGCACTTCGCCATGCCCGTTAACGTGAAACAGTTTTGTGAAGCGTGAATTCACTCGCTACGCTTTGTTTGTGAAGCGTGAAATGTAAAAACAACCACTGATGTCTGCTCTTGCATTTCACGCTTCACAGCAAGGGCGTAGCCCAAGCGGTTTCACATTTCACTTGTTCATGATTCTGGGTGCCAATTTGCCATGCCCGTTAGGTCCGGTTAATTCTATTCGAGCAACAGCATGGCCCACGGCAACGCCTGCGTCAGCAGAACCAGGACCAGCAGCACGGCCAGCAGCCAGAAACGGCGCTGCTCGCGGCGCTCGCGGGCTTCCATCTCCACGCGCAGGCGCAGGATTTCACTCTCGTGATCACGGCCCAGCGCGGCATGGGCGAGGCGCGGCAACTGCGGCAGGATGCCGGCCCAGTTGGGCGCTTCCGCCTTGAGCGAACGGATCAGCCCGCGCCAGCCGAGCTGCTCCGACATCCAGCGCTCCAGGTAAGGCTTGGCGGTCTGCCACAGATCGAGATCCGGATCGAGATCGCGCCCCAGGCCTTCGATGTTCAACAGGGTTTTTTGCAGCAGCACCAGTTGCGGCTGGATTTCCACGTTGAAGCGGCGCGAGGCCTGGAACAGCCCTAACAGCACGCGACCGAAGGAAATTTCCTTGAGCGGACGATCGAAGGCGGACTCGCATACCGCGCGAATACCCGCCTCGAATTCGTCCACGCGGGTATCCTTGGGCGCCCAGCCGGATTCGATATGAACCTGAGCCACGCGCTTGTAGTCGCGGCGGAAAAAGGCGAGGAAATTCTGCGCCAGATAGTTGCGGTCCACGTCGGTCAGCGTGCCCATGATGCCGAAATCGAGCGCGATGTAACGCCCGTCCGGCGCCACCAGGATGTTGCCGGGATGCATGTCGGCATGGAAAAATCCGTCGCGGAATACCTGGGTAAAGAAGATTTCCACCCCGGCGCGGGCCAGCTTGGGGATATCGATCCCCTGATCCCTGAGCCGCTCCATCTGGCTGATGGGCGTGCCGTCCATCCATTCCATCACCATGACTTCGGCGTGGCAGTAATCCCAGAACACCTCCGGCACCATGAGCAGGTCGGAACCCTCGAAATTGCGCCGCAGTTGGGAAGCGTTGGCGGCCTCGCGCATCAGGTCGAGTTCGTCGTGCAGGTGTTTTTCGAATTCCGCCACCACTTCGCGCGGCTTGAGACGTTTGCCATCGGCCCATAGCGTTTCGATCAGCCCGCCGCCGACATAGAGCAGGGCAATATCCTTGTCGATCAGCGGCGCAATGCCGGGGCGCAAAATCTTCACCGCGGCACGGCGCCCGTCCTTCAATACCGCACGGTGAACCTGGGCCACGGAAGCGGAAGCGATGGGCGTCTCGTCGAATTCGGCAAACACTTCCTCCACCGGCTTGCCATACACCTTGCGCAGGGTTTCCAGCGCCTGCGCGGTGGGAAATGGCGGCACACGGTCCTGCAGTCGGGCCAGTTCGTCGGCAAGATCGAGCGGAACCAAGTCGCGCCGGGTGGACAACACCTGGCCGAACTTGACGAAAATCGGCCCCAAGGCCTCCAGCGCAAGGCGCAGGCGCACCGCCCGGGGTTCGTGGAGCGGGCGCCAGAACAATGCCGCCTTGGTTATCCAGCGCAAGGCGCGCACGCGCTCGTGGCCGAGGAAAAATTCCTCCAGGCCGAAGCGGAATACCACGTGCAGGATTTTAATCAGGCGCAGCAGTCGCATTGTTTTGATTTGTCAGAGTCCGGCGGGGAAAATGGGTTAATGGTAATGATAGCGGCAGGCGATTATAACGACATCTTCACTATCCAGCACATACACCAGGCGGTTGACGTCGTCGATGCGCCGCGACCAGAAGCCGCTCAGATTCTCGCGCAGCGGCTCGGGCTTGCCTATACCGGAAAACGGGCATCTGCGCACTTCCTGAATCAGCGCGTTGATACGTTTCAGGGTTTTTCTATCCTGCCCCTGCCAATAGAGATAGTCCTCCCACGCCGCCGCCGTCCAGACCAGGCGGCTACTCATCAACCAGCTTCCGCTCCTCGGCCGCGCCTTGGCGGAACTGCTCGATCGAGCGCGCCAGATGCGCGACATTCGCAGGCGAGCGGAGAAGATGCGCCGTCTCCATCATGCTGTTGAAGGTATCCAGCGACATCAGCACGGCATCAGGGGCATCGCGCCGTGCAATGATTGCATAGTCGGCGTCCTCCACTACCTGATCGATAACCCGCTTAAGGCCGTTACGGGCTTCGGAAAAATTGACCACGCGCATGCTTGCCACCATTTGTGCTGTAAATGGTACAAGTCTACCGGGTTTCAAGGCCAGGTTCAAATGTCATCTCATGATCGCTGCATCAGCCGCTCCACCCGCTTTTCCAGCCGCGCCGCAGCATCGCGCACGGCGTCGACTTCCCGGATAAAACGCTCAACGTCCGGCCCTTTCGCCAGCAGCGGCTTTTCCTCGGTCCAGTATTCCGTCAGATTGGCGGCGAGGCTTTCGGCGGCCTGCTGCGCGCGGGACAAAAATTCCGCCCCGCTCCGGGCCATGCGGTGCCCCACAACGTCGCCGAAAACCGTGCTCAAATCTTCTTCCGCATCCCAACGCAGATTTTGCATCACGTTGCCGAAATCCACCGCCAGGCCGGAATCGCCCGCAGTGTGCACTAACTCTTGCGGCAAGGGGCGCGAGGACAACACATGAAGCAGCGCGAGGGGAGAAACACCCAGCGTGGCATCGGGTTCGCTGCCTGGCTGCGCGGCGGAAATCATGCCATCTTCCTCAATGGTAAGCAGCAACAGCAGGGGCGGCAGGTTGACCCGCAGGGTCTTGCCGGCGTGGCGCTGCAAGCGCTCGCGCGACCACGGTTGGGTTTGCAGCAGATGGTTGAAAGTCGCGGCAAAGGCTTGCGCGGTCAGCGGGAGTGCGGCTGGCTCCATGCTCAGAGCTTGAAGCCCTTGTGCAGGGCCACCACGCCGCCGGTGAGATTGAAATACTCCACCCGTTCCAGACCCGCTTCTTCCATCATCTGCTTGAGCGTTTCCTGATCGGGATGCATGCGGATGGATTCGGCCAGGTAGCGATAGCTCGCTTCGTCGTTGGCGATCAGCTTGCCCATGACCGGCAGCAGCTTGAAGGAATACAAATCGTACAGTGGCCGCAACGGTGCGGCGACCTTGGAAAACTCCAGCACCAGAACCCGTCCGCCGGGCTTGATGACGCGGTACATTTCCTTCAGTGCCGCGTCCTTGTGGGTCATGTTGCGCAGGCCGAAAGCCACCGTCACGCAATCGAAATAGTTGCTCGGGAAGGGTAATTTCTCGCCGTCGCATTGCGCTGCGGTCGGGTTGAAGCCTGCGTCCAGCAGCCGGTCGCGGCCGACGGTGAGCATGGAGCTGTTGATGTCGGTGAGAATGACCTGGCCGGTGGGGCCAACTTTCCTGGCGAATTGCAGCGACAGATCGGCGCTGCCGCCGGCCACGTCCAGCACCTTGCCGCCGGTCCGCACGCCGCTTTGCTCGATGGCGAAAATTTTCCACAAACGATGCAGTCCGCCGGACATGACATCGTTCATCAGGTCATAGCGCTCGGCCACGGAATGGAAAACTTCCGCGACCTTGCTCGCCTTTTCTTCCTCGGCAACGGTCGCGAAGCCGAAATGCGTAGTTTTATCGCTCATATTTCGCTCATGATTACTTGCTGCCGCAACCGCCGGAACCGCAGCCACCCGAGCCGCAACCGCCGGATTTCTTGGCAATGGCTTCGTGTATC
>JAUYFW010000027.1 GCA_030690835.1 Sulfurimicrobium sp.
GCAAGATCGAAACGGATGCCGATCTCGTCGCGTCCATCGAGAGTCGCCATCGACGACGACAAGTCGCCAGGGAGTTTGCTTACAGAAAACAGGCTGTTATCCTCTCAGCATCGGAGTGTGATGGAATCTGACAAAGTAGAAGTAATTACCCCCTTCGATCAGTTGGCAGCCGCTGCCTCGGCAATCAAGTGCCACTGTTCTTTTTCCACCCACACAAAACGATATTTTCCGTTGCTGCGCTTGGCCCACAGTTGGCCGATGCGCTTTTTCTCGTCGCTATCGCGGCCATCGGCGATATGAGCACCCTTGTATTCGACGGCCAGCGTTAAACCGTTTTGCATCTTAACGATGAAATCCGGGTAAAACTTGTCCGATGCGGTTTGCAGCCAGAACGAGTGCGGTTTTTTCTCCACATTCCTGACCCACCAGTCAACCCCTGCTAACTGGTTGGCGATGTATTCGGCGCAGTTGAATTCTTCCCCTGTGCCCTTGAGATTGCCGATAACCGGGAAGAAATGCCGTTTGAGGGGCAACAGACCGGCGTAAGGCACGTCATAGCCATAGCGCCCCAGCTCGAAGGTGATGGCGTGTTCATCCCGCAAGGAAAACGTGTCCGGTTCGACAAACAAACCATCGAATACGTGTTGCTTGGCGAGCGTTAAGCCCGCTACCAGCTTGCGTTCCAGCGCGCCGCGCAGCCTGAATTTTCGATAAGCCAGTTCGTCCAGCTCAAAACCCCGCGTATCCAGCAGGCGCGTGACCGCTGCATTCAGCCACGCGACTTTTTGCCCCCGGTCCGCATAGGGCACGGCTAGATTGCGATCCAGCCAGCCGACCAGATCAACCGCCGTCCAGCCTTGCTCCTGCCCGAACAGCGCCAGTTGGCTATCCAGGCGGTCGTAAACGTCGCATTCAATTTTTTCAAGTTGTGAAACAGACAGCCGCGCCCGGCGCATGGCTTCAACATCCTTGCTGAACTCGCCTTCGGTCAGCGCCGGGTCGAAGTCGTCGATTTCCCAATCCGCGTCCAGTAGCGGCGATTCGTCGAACACATCGAAGAAACCGGTTTGCTCGAAACTCAGCAGCGGAATGCTGGCCCGCACGCCTTGTTCCGCTGGCGTGGGCTGGCGCGAAGGCGGCGCGGCCTGCACCGCTTGCGCCGTGTCGAGCTGCTCGCGTACTTGCCGTATCACCTCCGGTTGTTTGAAGGTTTCGGCCACCTTGCGCACCTGTTCGGGCGTGGCCCCGCCCTTGATCGTCAGCGTCCCGGCCTCTGGTGAAAATTCCACCTTGTCCCGCAACGACTTGGGCAGTGCGGCCAAGGCTTCCTCATTAGGCAGCACCACCGCATCGGCGATTTCAGGTAATGGCACGGTCAAATCGACCAACTGCGCAAATAAATCTTGCGTCATTTGCGAATCAGCCGCTTCCGTTTGAATCAAATCGCGGGTTTCCATGCGCTCAAAACCGCTTTGCACCAAGCCATCCCGCAGGTTTTGCACCGTGGCGGCAAGCTGGTCGGAAACCACATAAGCATAAGCGCGATTCAACGGCTCGCGCTGTTTTCGCGTGACGCGCGGCATCCGCAGCACGCGCCCCAACACCTGTTCAACCGCCGTGGCCGACGTGGTATTGCGGAAAGAAAAAAGCACATAGGCAAACGGGCAATCCCAGCCCTCGCGCAGCTTGTCCACGGTGATGATGAATTGCGGATAGTCCGGGTCAGTCATGCGCCGGGCGCCCAGCTCGTCCACCGCGCCGGTGGCGATGGCGATATGCGCCGCATCAATATGAAAATCGTCGATTAGCGCCTGTTTCACCCGTTCCGGGGTAAAGGTCTCGGATTGCGCCTTGCGTTCCGCCTGGATCAACATCACCGGGCGTATCGGCTCGCCTGTCAATTTGAATTCTTCCGCCGCCTCTTGTTCCAGCATCCGCAGCCGCGCCACGGCATCGCGCAGCGATACGCGCCACTCGGCATGGGTGGAAAGCTCCAGCGGCAGCTTCAGCATGTCCTCCGCCTGCAAGGTAGCGGCGGAAACGCTGCGCAACACATTGGAGGGCTGGCTGGCGCGGTCGGGTGTGGCCGTCAGTTCCAGAATGCAGGATGGATTCAGCCGCAGCAGCGTATCCACCGCCAGCGGCGTGCCCTGGTTGTGCGCTTCGTCCACCACGATAAACGGGCGGCGCAAGCGGATCACATCCACCAGCGAATGGTCGCCGCGCTGGCTTTCGGAGACGCCCGAAAAGTGCGGCATCAGCGCGCCGTTTTGCCGATACACCCGCAAGCCATCGGCGGTATCGCGCTTGAACGACTGCATGGTCGCCACGATAATCGTGTTGCCGGTATCCAGCGTGGCGGGCTGCATCGCCAGCGCCTCGCCAATATCCAGCACATGCGCCATGCCGAACAGGCTGCGCATATCTTCATGCAGCAATTCGCCGGGGGTCTTCAGCGCATACAGGGTTTGTTGGCGGATCGGGTCGGACGGCACCAGCCAGATCACCAGCGATTGTTCAGCCGCCAGAAAAGCCCGGTTCACGCGGGCAATCGCTTGGCCCGCAATGCAGGTCTTGCCGCCGCCGGTCGGCACGCGCAAGCACACATAAGGCAGATCATCCGCGCCCGGCAGCGGATGGTAAGCCAAGGCATGGCCGAAGCCCGCCAGCGTGCTTTCGGCAAACGCGGCAGCCGGGTTTTTCAGCTCCCGCGTGCGGGCAAGAAAGCCCTCGAAGGCATCCAGCAAGCCGCTTTGATAATCCTTGAGACTCATTGTTCGCCCCTCTGATCGATCCAGTAATCGGGGTTACGGTGCTGGTGCGCGACGGCCACGACGACGATCAGCTTCTCCCGGATGAGGTAGAGCATCTTGTAGGGGAAGCGATTGAATACAAAACGCCTTACCGGCCCATATTCGATTTGCCAAGCCAGTGGGTTTTCCAATATGCGCTTGGCGGACACTTCTGTATCACGCTGAAAATCCCGGCCCAGCCCACGTTGTTGTCGTTCGTAATAGCGCTTGGCCTCCGCCATTTCGTCGCGGGCGAGTTTGGCAAAAGTCAGTGTCATATATCCTATAAACCTCAGTTGACCGCTCATCTACATGCTTATTGCAATGATTTTAATGAGTTTCTTTGTAATTTATGTGTTCACCCGATTGGTGCGCGTTCGCTACAGGCCGAATTGCACGATTTTGCGGGCACAGGGCTGCGTTGTAACTCCTTGGAATGGAACGACCATTCCGCGTCGTTACGCCTTGTCCTGCACCCGCAAAATCGCACACTTCGACCTGTCCAACTGATGTTTATAGGATTATAAATCCCGAAAAGCTTCTTCCATCGAAACGCATTCCAGGCGGCCTTCGTCATACGCTTTTACCCGCCGCATGGCCTCTTCCTGCCAGACGCGATCTATTTCTGCGTCTGGCTTGTCCAGACTTTGGTACAGAAAATCAATCAGTAAATAGCGCTCAGATGCTTTCAGTTTGAGTGCCTCTGCCATAATTTCCATCGTGCCCATGTTCATCTCCTGATTAAAACCACCTTCAATGTACCTGCGCTTCACGCCCATGTTTTTGCCGCCAGCTCGTAAGGCAACTGTTTGAATTCCAGCCCCAGCATTTTTAGTCGCGCCTTATCGAAACGGCTACGCGCCCCGTAGATCACGCGCGGGCCATCGTGGGCGGGCAACACCGCCAGTGTACGGCGGTTCAATACATTGTCGCCCAAATCGCCCCGGTCTTTGAGGATGCCGTTGTAGAGCAGGTAAATCGCCGTGCCTTTATACACGCCCAGCAAAGGCGTGCGTTTTTCTCCCTCTCCCTCCGGGAGAGGGTCGGGGTGAGGGAGTCCCGTGCCGGTTTCGGTGAACCAGACGAATTCCGCCAGTTCATCAAAGGTCACATCCGGGCGAATCTGGCCTTCCGGGGTGAACAGCGGTTCGCTGGAAAGGCGGCAGAACTGAAAGCCGCCGCCCAGCCCTTCAACCCATTTCTCCCCTCGCCCGCTGGCGGGAGAGGGGTCGGGGGAGAGGGTGCCTTTGGTGTAGCCGGACGCCACGCGCTTCACCCGCTCGGCGGTGACGTTGCGGGCGATGCCCTCGTCCATTTCCACCAGGATGAACCGGCGGGTGCCGCCGTCTTCGGTGTTCTGTTTCAGCACCGCGTGGCCGGTGGTGCCGGAACCGGCGAAACTGTCGAGAATCAGGGAATCCTTATCAGTGGCGATTTGCAGGATGCGCTGGATCAGGCGGGTGGGTTTGGGGGTTGCGAAGTCCGACACGGAAGGCACGTCATGCAAAACTTCCCGCAAGTCTTTGCGCGCTCCATCAGTGTGCCCAGCGAATTCGTGCATCCACAGCGTTTGCGGCACAACGCCATCGGCGTTACGCAAAGCGTGCTTGTAACGCTTGTAGGCTGGCACTTTGCCCTTGCCATCCTTGCCCCAGTAAATCAGGCTCTCCGCAATGTGCCGGGCATGTTCTTCCTGCGAGTAGGACCAGACCCGCGTGCGCTTGGGCCAGATTTCTTCGCCGGTATTGGGATTTGTAACCGGGTAATACAGATTGGGGCGTTCTTCGGCGCTCTTGCTGCAAGTGTAGTTATCTGGACGAAACCGCCCATTGGCGTCCTCATACCGATAGAGGTTGTCCTTCTCCACGCCGCGTGGCAGCAGGTTGCGCTGCCATGCGCTTGAACGTTGGTAAACCAGCACGTAGTCGTGCATGGGTGCGATGGTTTTGTGGTCGTTGGCTACTGCATATTTCTTCTGCCAGAGCACCGTCGCAACAAAGTTTTTCGCCCCAAAAACCTCATCCATCAACAAGCGCAGCATCGCCACCTCGTTATCGTCGATGGAAACAAAAATCGCCCCATCCTCCCGCAAAAACTGCTTCAACAACACCAGGCGCGGGTACATCATGCACAGCCAGCGGTCGTGCCGATCCAGCGTTTCGCCTTCCTTGCCCACTACTTCGCCCAGCCACTTGCGAATTTCCGGGCTGTTCACGTTGTCGTTGTAGGCCCAGCCTTCGTTGCCGGTGTTGTACGGCGGATCAATATAGATGCACTTCACCTGCCCCGCGTAACGCGGCAACAGCGCCTTGAGCGCGTGCAGGTTGTCGCCCTGGACGATCAAATTGCCGCCAAAGTCTCCCTCACCCCCTCTCCCAGAGGGCGAGGGGAGCGACAGTTCCGGCACCGGCTCCAGCAGCCGGAAGGGCACTTCCTTGTGGTGTTTGACGACGGCTTGTTTGCCGATCCAGTTGAGGGTGGGCATGTGGGGTTTGTCCTTGCGATATTTTGGCCTGCGCGAAAGGCTGGCGTGGCGGCGGCCAGCGCTCCCCTTCAACCCAGATTATCCATTAGGGCCAAAACACCGCTGTAGGAGCGGCGCCCTCGCCGCGATTCGCGCCGGGGGCGGCGCTCCTACATGCGCGTGCATTCCAATGGATAATCCGGGTTCAAGCGGCGCGCGTGATGCGATTGTGCTGTAATGTACCGTAATGTCCGGCATAATCCAAATGACCGGCTACCCGATTCAATGGCGGCGAGAGCCGGGGGCCATTGCCCGGTTGGCGTGGCTTTTTAATCAGGGGCAAAAAGTGAAAGGGACACTGTGGGCACGGTAATCGACATCGACTGGACAGCTTACGATTTTAACGAAAAATTCAGGGTATTCGAGGCGGCGTGCCTGTGGGTTGGGATCGAGCCAACCAGGGAGGTATGGCGGGTGCCCCCGCCAAATGTCACGGCGATGGTTCGCGCAATTGAAAAACATACTGGAGGCCATCATTCTTCCGGGATAGCGACTGCTTCCCAAGGTTTCCTTGACCCAGAGGTCGAGGTGAGCCGCGCGGCATTGATTAAAATGGCTAATCAGTCCAATCAAAAGCCAGCCTTTCTTTTTCCTGAGGTAAGAACCGGATCGGGTAAACCGCAAGGCGCTGAAACACTCGGCGGGCGGGCCGAAACAACCTACCTGAACATCATTGCGGCGCTACTGGACTGCATCGCGGGCAACCTGCCCAATGTCAAAAAACATCCGTCCTTTGAAAGCGAGGCCAAGCTGATTGAGGTTATTGATGAGAATTTTCGGGGCTATGGCGGGCTGTCGAAAAGCAACTTGTCACGGAAGTTTCCAGAGGCGAAGCGAACCTTGCAGGCACAGTAGTTCCGCAATTGCAGTGGCGGGCTCCGCAATTGCGGTGATTCGCCCAAGCTGATTCGCCAACATGGCGGCATGTTCAATAGCGCACAAAGGAGTGCCAACATGCTGCAAACCATCTATCGGCTTCCCGCCGTCAAGTCTGAATCCGGTCTTTCCCGTTCGACCATTTACCTGCGCATTGCCCAAGGGCTGTGGACTAAGCCCGTGAGTCTTGGGGCGCGAGCGGTGGGCTGGCCTTCTCCCTGGTGGTGAAACTGGAAGCTGCCCGCAAAGTTGCGGCATAAGGGGGCCGCCATGACTGCGGAAAATCTGCTTTCACGCCTGGAGCGCGTCAAGCGCACCGGTGCCGGGCGCTATCAGGCGCGGTGTCCGGCCCATGACGACAAGGGGCCGTCCCTGTCCATCCGGGAGCTGGACGATGGCCGTGTCCTGGTTCATTGCTTTGCGGGTTGCGATGTCCATTCTGTTTTGTCTGCTGCGGGGCTGAGCTTCGATGATCTGTTTCCACCCCGCGAGCTGGGGCCGCACGCGAAGCGGGAGGGCAGACCTTTCCCGGCGGCGGATATTCTGCGTGCGATCGCCTTCGAGGCGCTTGTCGTGGCCGTGGCAGGTTCTTCCATGCTGGCGGGGGAGCCATTCAACGCCGTTGACCGCGACCGGCTATTTCTGGCGGTGGGCAGGATACGGGCGGCGCTTGAGGCGGGAGGGCTGAATCATGGATGAGGGCATCGAGCGCGGCCAGTCATTTCTGGATGGCGCGGCGGAAAGAGCGCGCGGCGAATCTGCCAGCCCGGATTGGCCGGAGCCGCAACCGCTGGCGGCGAAGGTGGCGGCGGAACCGTATCCGTTTGATGCGCTGCCCGAAACCATCCGGGCGGCGGTGGAAGAGGTGCAGGGGTTCACCAAAGCGCCGGTTCCGCTGGTTGCTTCGTCGGCGCTGGCTGCGCTGTCGCTGGCGATTCAGGCCCATGCGGACGTGAAGCGGGCGGAAAAGCTGGCCGGGCCGGTGGGGCTGTTCCTGCTGACTATCGCCGATTCGGGCGAGCGGAAATCGACGTGCGACGAGCGCGTGCGCGCCAGCCACCGCGCCTGGGATAATCTCACCCTGCCGGTCGATCACCCCTTCTGGCACGCCCACACCCCGCCCAACGGCTGGCGCTGCCGCTGCCGCATCACCAGCATGAGCCAGGCCGAATACGACAAGGGTCTCTCGCCCACCGGCCAGCAGCTGGTCAAGCAAGCCCCGCCGGAAGAGTTCGTTGAGTGGAAGAACAAGCGCAGCGGAGAGATGATGCAGGTGCCAAAAGGGATTGATCCGGGGTTTGATTACAATCCGGGTAAGGCGATGGCGCGGGCGGAGAGTCTGGATAAGGTAGCTCATGACAAGCTGGCATTTTCGGAAAACCTGAATGGCGCATCTCCGCGAGAGCTGTGGAACCGGATCGTGTCCGAGCTTTCACCCAGCGAGATCATGAAAATGAAAAACCTCGACCCGGCATTGCTGGAGAACGTGGGCGCGGTCAAGGCTGCGGAGTATTATATAAGGCAGGTTCGAGAAGGCATCCTCAAGGAAATAGCTCAGGGTGGCCTGCCCGGATCAGCGGCCTTGAAGCATGAAATTACCGAGGTTGCTGCGTTGCACAAGGCGGGTCTGAACATCTACGACCAGGGAGACATCGGGAAGATCGTCTCGGCATTCAGCGAAGCGGAAAAAACGCTAGATCCGGCAGCGCATATCCCGTGGCATCTTGTCGCGCTCAATGCCGAGCTAGTATATGTCCAGGGAAAACTGGCAGAGCGTGGCGTATTTGCCAGTATTGGAGAATGCGCTCGCGCTGTTTATGGTGATATTTCTGGATCGGCAGCGCAAAAAATGGCATTCGAGCTGAATGCCATAGGCGCGTCATGGCCTGACACTTTAAAAGAAGAGGTGAGCCGTGCAATACAGGATTAGGCGCATTCAGGGAGATGGGGAAACGATCGGCGCATTCGCGTCAATTGATGGCTATATTGACGCCGTTCTGCTGCGCGACTATTTCTTTGAAATTCCGCGCCATAGGAAGTGGAAGCATATAGCCATCCTGGAAGCTGCGACAGAGAATGACCTTGAATCAGAGATTATTGAAGCCCATAAGATTATCCATGTAGATCCGGTAGAAGAAACCGATAACCTGACGCTTCCGCCCGCTCTGACCAATTGTTCCATGGAAACAGGAATAAGAATAGCGGCTCAAATTGCCATCAAAAATTGGCTCAGATCAGGATAAAGCCATGTGCCAGAACATAGAAGACTTCAATCGCGGCTGCGCGCTAATCCTGGCAAAGCTGTACTCGAATTTCCCGGAGCCGGTATTTATTCACATCGATCAGCTCGACCGCGAAGCCGACACCCTGGGCGAAGCGCAGGATGTCCGCGCCAGGCGTTTGCGCATTTACGGCGCAACCATGGCATTCCTGAGCGACGAGGGATATATCCGGCATAGCGGATCGGCATCGGTAAAGGACGCCTTCGCCAACGTGATATTGACCTCGAAGGGGCTTGCCGCACTCAATAAATCCCCAGCCAAACTCGACCAGTCACACAAGAGCGCGGGCGACATCCTGCTTGAGGTCAGCATGGACTTTCTCAAGGAAGGCGCCAGGGAAGTAGCTAAAACAGCGGTTTCAAGCTTGTGGGGCATGGCATGACTACCCCCATCACCATCGAAGTCAACAGCCAGAGCGTCATGGACGCGCTCAACCAGCTGCTGCGCCATGGCCAGGACATGCGCCCGGTCATGGACGCTATCGGGCAGAGAATGGAAGAGCGCGTCTCGGCCCGCTTCGAAACCAAGACCGACCCCAACGGCCAAGCCTGGGCACCGTGGAAACCCTCCACCCGCAAGAGCTACCCCAGGCTAGGCAATGGCACGCTGCTGGATCGCTATGGCGACATGCTGGGCAGCCTCAACCACCACGCCAACGCCACCAGCGTCACGGTGGGATTCGGCAAGCCCTACGCGCTGTTCCACGAATACGGCACCAGCAAGATGAAGCGGCGCGGCCTGCTCATGTCCGACCCGGATACGGGAACACTCGGCGCGGAAGATGAGGCGAATATTTTGAGCCTGATACGCGGATATTTCGCGCAAGCGATTTAAGGCGGCTTTAGGGTGTTTCAGTTAAATGTGCATACCAGCGCAAGGGTGGTTAGTATCGACACCCGTTAAACCCCCGTTAAATTGGCTGCAATCGCGCTTTTTATTCTGCTATGATTGGCCGCATGACTTCAATCGCATTCGATACCCTTAAATTCGCCGAACGGCTGGAAAAGGCCGGGCTCACTCGCGAGCAGGCGGCGGCAATTGCGGAGGCGCAAAAAGATGCGTTTGCCGAGGCTCTCGATTCCATGCTCGCCACCAAGTCTGACATCGCAGTGCTCGATGCCAAGATCGACAAGTTGACCTGGATGATGGGGATACTCATCGCCATCGCCATCGCCAACTTCGCCAAGCAGTTTTTTTAGGGCGCGCCTTTGCGCTCGCACAAGCGGACTTGGCAAGCGCCTGAATTTCAAATAACGTAAAAATACCGCAGCCAAACCCTGGGGCGGAAGCCCTTCCGCCTTAACCGCCAGCTCACACGCCGCCATCATGGCGGCATGGCAAATAAAACCCTTCAAGCATCCGGTTCGGCTTCGCTCACCGCAAGCCACGCAATAGCACTCCCATCAGGCCCCGCGCCGGAATGGGTGCATCTCATCCCTGCCGGGGAATTCTCCGGACGTGACGGGCGCGGACCGTACAAAAACAATCCGCAATCCGTTCTCGATAGTTTCTCCGCCTGGGGCATGCCGCTGGCCATCGACTACGAGCACCAGGGCCTCAACGCTGCCGAAAACGGCCAGCCCGCGCCGGCTTCCGCCTGGATCAATGAGCTTGAAGCCCGCGACGGCAGCATCTGGGGCCGCGTGGAATGGACCGGCAAGGCTGCCGCCATGATCGCCGCCGGCGAATACAAATACCTCTCGCCCGTGTTCGAACACACCAAGACCGGCGCCATCGTGCGCCTGACCGGCTGCGGGCTCACCAATAACCCAAACCTTTATCTCACCGCCATCGCCCGCCGATCGGCACATAACCAGGAGGACCGCATGGACGAATTGCTCGAACGCATCATTTATATGTTGAACCTGCCCTTGACCAGCACGCCGGAAGAAATTCAGGCGCACTTGCAACGCCTGATCGACGGCATGAAAACCGCCGACACGACAGTTGCCCAGATGCGCAAGGATCTCGGCCTGGCCGGCGATGCCGCGCTGGAAACCGTGGCCACGTCAATGCAGGCCCGCATCAAGGCCACCGAACCCGACCTCGGAAAGTATGTGCCGCGCGCCGAATTCGAGCGCGTTTCTCATGCCTTGTCAGGCATGCAGACCGAGCGCGATGCGGAGATGACCGACCGCCTGGTGAACGTGGCCATGAGCAAAGGCAAGGTATCCCCCGGCATGGAAGATTGGGCGCGCAGCTATTGCTCGCGTGACCGCGCCGGGTTCGAGAAATATGTCGAGAGCGTCCCGGCAATCGTGTCTGCACACGCCACGCTGCCCGGAAAGCCGCCCAAGCCCGGCGAAGAAAACCCGCTGCTCAAAAACGCCAAGGCACGCGGCAAGAAAGTGTAGGAGCGGCGCCCCGCCGCGATTTGTGGCGCACCATCGGCCCGGGGCGGGCCTCCTACACCCATCACCCATAACTAACCAAGGAGAATCAAATGCCCTCAGCTACATTGCCCGCCCGCATTTCCGACCTCATCAAGTACGAGGAAGCGGAAAGCCTGTACTCCCGCGATGACATCACCCTGTCGTCTGGCAATAACCTCGCCCTGGGCGCCGTGCTCGGCACGATTGCCGCCACCGGAGAATTCGGCGAATTCGACCCCGCCGCCATCGATGGCCGCCAGACCGCCACGGCGGTGCTGATCGTCGCTGCCGACGCCAGCCTGGCCGACGTCAAGACCGTGGCCCTGAAACGCCATGCCGTGGTCTCTAAAAAAGCCATGGTATGGAAAACCGGCGTCACCGCCGGGGAAATCCTCACCGCCCTGGCGAGCCTGGAAGCCCGGGGCATCGTGGCGCGCGAAGCAGCTTAAGACAAGTGAGGAGATCGGAGTGTAGGAGCGGCGCCCTCGCCGCGATTTGTAGCCGCGACCGAAAATCGCGGCGAGGGCGCCGCTCCTACCCCTCACTCCTCACCCCTCGCTAAAAAAGGAGATTCACATGCAAGACGTTTTCAACGATCCAGCCTTCAACATGGCCAACCTCACCGCCTCCATCAATGTCCTGCCCAATCTATATGGCCGGGTCGGCGACATGGGGCTGTTCGCATCCAAGCCGATCACCACCCGCACGGTCATCATCGAGGAGAAGCACGGCAAGCTCAACCTGCTGCAAAGCAAGCCGCTGGGTTCGCCCGGCACGGTGGACGAGCATGGCACGCGCACCGTGCGCTCCTTCGTGGTGCCGCACATTCCGCACGACGACATCGTCCTGCCGGGCGACGTGGCCGGGATCCGCGCCTTCGGCTCCGATACCGAGCTGGAGACCGTGGCCAGCATCGTCAATGACCGTCTCCAGAGCATGAAGAACAAGCACGACATCACCCACGAATGGCACCGCATGGGCGCCCTCAAGGGCCTGATCCTGGACGCCGACGGCTCCACCATCTACAACCTCTACACCGAGTTCGGCATCACCAAGAAAACCGTCAGCTTCGCGCTCGGCACCGCCACCACGGACGTCAAGGCCAAATGCCTGATGGTCAAGCGCCATATCCAGAAGAACCTCATGGGCGAGCTGATGAAGAGCGTGCGGGTGCTGGTGAGCGAGGAGTTCTTCGACGCCCTGACCAGCCATGCCAATGTGGAAAAAGCCTTCGCCAACTGGCAGGAAGCGCAAAACCGGCTGGGCGGCGACATGCGCACCGGTTTCGACTTTGGCGGCCTGACCTTCGAGGAATATGCCGGCGAAGCCACCGACAGCGCCGGCACCCTGCGCCGCTTCATCGCCGCCGGTTCCGGCCACGCCTTCCCGGAAGGCACCGGCGCCACTTTCCACCAATACGCCGCGCCTGCCGACTTCAACGAGACGGTCAACACCCTGGGCCAGGTCTACTACGCCAAGCAGGAGCCGCGCGACATGGGACGGGGCACCAATATCCACACCCAGTCCAACCCGCTGGCCCTGTGCCTGCGCCCCGGCGTGCTGGTCGAGTGCACGGTAGCTTGATAGCGATCAGCCGTCAGCCAGTCAGCCAACCGGTTCTGCTGATAGCTGATAGCTGATAGCTGATAGCTAATTAAATGACCTACGCCACGCTCCCCGATCTGGTTGCCCGCTACGGCGAGGATGAACTGGTCAAGCTCACCGACACCAACCGCTCCGGCGTGATTGATGCGGGCGTGCTGGGCCAGGCCATCGCCGACGCGGATAGCGAGATCGACAGCTACCTTGCCGTGCGCTACAGCCTGCCGCTGGCCAGCGTGCCCACGGCACTGAAGCGTATCGCCTGCGATATCACCCGCTACCGGCTCTACGACAACCGGGCACCGGAGGAGATACGCAAGCGCTACGAGGATGCGGTGAAGTGGCTGGCAGCAGTGGCGAATGGTTCGGTCGGCCTGGGGATGCCACCCGCCCAGGCGCCGGCCCAGTCGGGCGGCGTAATGCTCATCGCCGGCGAGGCGCGGCGCTGTTCGCGCACCACGCTGGAGGATTTCTGATGCTGCGCATTCCCTCACCCCAACCCTCTCCCGCACCCGCAAGGAGTGTCCCCGCCGCGAGCGGCAGCGAAGCTGCTCGCACGGGCGAGACAAGCGGGCGAGGGAGCAAACGTGAAAGGCGATTGTTTTGATCTATAACCACCTCGCCCTGGAGCCACTGCTGATCGAGCGCCTGAAAAGCGCCGTGCCGGAATTTCGCGACGTGATCGGCATGGCCGATCTGGCCGCGATGCAGGAATCCAGCCAGGTCACGCCGGCGGCGCATGTGATCTACCAGGGCGATACCTTGCCATCCGGCAACAGCGCCGGTCAGGGCTCCACCCAGATGGTGGTACAGACCTGGTGGGTGGTCGTGGCGGTCCGCAGTGCCAGGGACACACGCGGCGGATCGGGCGCACGAGAAGAGGCCGGAACGCTGCTTGGCGGCGTGATTCAGGCGCTTTCCGGCTGGAACCCCGGTAACGGATTCCAGCCCCTGCAAAGAGTTAACACCATCAAGCCGGGGTTTAACGCGGGCTTCGGCTACTTCCCGCTGGCCTTCGAAACACGCTTTGTCACCAACGGAGTCAAGAAATGAAAATCGAACTATTGAAACCCCATACCCACGCCGGACGCGACTACCTGCCCGGCGCAGTGATCGATCTGGACAAGGATGCCGCCGAATGGCTGATCGCCAGCGGCATCGCCAAACCCGCCACAAAACCAAGCAAACCCAGTGAGGTGTGAGGAGACAAGAGTGTAGGAGCGGCGCCCTCGCCGCGGTTTGTAGCCGCGACCGAAAATAGCGGCGAGGGCGCCGCACCAACCACTCACCCCAAACCCCGCACATTAA
>JAUYFW010000173.1 GCA_030690835.1 Sulfurimicrobium sp.
TCGTCCTAATCACCTTTTGGGTGAGAGGCAAATTCTCTGCAATACATTGTTTTATCTGTGTTAATCCGTGTTTATCTGTGGATAAAAGAGGTTTTTAGGATCATCCGGCGTAATGACTTGAACCATCGGCGCCGGCAGCTAAAATTTTTATCAACCGTAACTGTAAAGGAGAAAAAAATGCGTAAATTCACATTAATCGTCGTCCTGACTACCATGGCCCTGGGCATTTCCACCGTTAGCTTCGCCCGTGGCGGTGGCGGCGGCGGTGGCGGAATGGGTGGCGGTGGCGGAATGGGCGGCGGGACGGGTCAGATGGGCAGCCAGAACTCTGCCAATCCAGGCACCGCCGAGAACACCCAGCGCAAGCAGGAACGCATGCAACAGAACAAGGAAGAGCGCTCCCAGGAACAAAACCAGGAACAGGTCAGGACGCGCACCCGCGAACACCAGCCGCAAACCGGTACGACCGTGGCACCCCAGTAACAGACTTAAACCAGCCCTGCTCGCACCGCGTTCAGGGCTGGAGCATCATCCCTCCCCTTTGCTCGGCCTCGCGCCGAGCTTTTTTCGTCCGGCTCTCCGGCCACGGCCACTTCGACATGGGTGCCTACGACAGTTACTTCAGCGGCAAGCTTGAAGATTACGCCTACCCCGAGGAAGCGATCAAGGCCGCGCTGGAGCGGCTGCCGAAGATAGGGTGACCGGGGCCGTGCGCCGCACGAGCCGGCGGCCTCCCCGCGTTTGGACTTCCCCGCAAAGCGGGTTTATAATGCGCTTAGAAAGCCCGCGCACCGCCAGGCTTGCCGTGCGCAGGGCGAATTGCTGGAAAAACAAACACCTTGGAAGGGAACAATAATATGAAAGCCAGAATCTTGCGGGGCGGCGCCATTCTTACCGCCACATTTTTGCTCGCCGCCTGCGGCCAGAAGGAAATCGGCTACCAAGCCGACGTCCAGCCTATCATCAAGCAGTATTGCATGGAGTGCCACGTTGAGGGCGGGAAGGGACACGAAAAGAGCGGCCTGCTCATGACCAGCCATGAAAGCCTGATGAAAGGCACCCAGTTCGGCCCCATCATCAAGCCCGGCGACAGCCTGACCAGCGTCATGATCATGCTGGTCGAAGGCCGTGCCGATGCTTCCATCAAGATGCCCCACGGCAAGGAGTCTCTGCCCAAGGAGAAGATCGACCTGCTGAAGAAATGGGTGGAGCAGGGGGCGAAGAACAACTGACAATCTGGAGCACGTTCCGCCGGGAAGCCGCAACAGGCGGCGCAAAACCTGGCGTTTCAATACTGAATGCCCGCAACTCGCGTTGCGGGCATTTTTTTGGTTTCCGCAAAAAACTCTGCTGCCATCGCGCAGGAAGACTCAAATCTCAACCGGCGTCACCTGCCCGTCCTGATTTTCCCAGCCAGGCCTTGATCGCTTCAAGCCGCGCGGCGTAGACACGGTCGCGAATCTTCGTCGGATCGTCGCATTGCCGGGCGACCGCGCCGGCGTCCACTTCCTGCGTGGCCTTGTGCGCCTCGCGCAGAAAATCGGCCTGCACGAACACCGCGTCCCGATAGCCGAGCCGACCGCAAAAATCCGCCGTGCATGCTTGCAGGAACGCTTCGAAGCGCCGCGGCTGGCGCAGGGAATCGGTTTCGAGCAGCAACTTCAGTATGGTTTCCGGCCGTAAGTCGAAAGCGCGCAGCGGGATGCCGTGAAAGCGGGCCACCACCAGCGCCAGCTCGCGGCAATCGTTGGGGACACGCAGGCGCTGGCACAAGGCTTTGACCAGTTCGAAGCTGCGCGCTTCATGGTCAATATGGCGCGGCCAAGCTTCGCGCGGCGTGGTTCCCTTGCCGAGATCGTGAGTGAGGGCAGCGAAACGGACAGGCAGACTGTAGTTCTGCGCGGCGGCATAGTCCACCACCATCATCACATGCACGCCGGTATCCACCTCGGGATGGTATTGCTCGGTCTGCGGCACGCCGAACAGGACATCCAGCTCGGGCAGTATGCGGGCCAGCGCGCCGCATTCGCGCAGGGCGCGGAACATGCGCGAAGGAATCTTTTCCATCAGCCCGCGCGACAGCTCCTGCCACACCCGCTCCGGAACCAGCGCGTCGACTTCGCCGTTGGCGGCCATTTCCCGCATCAGAGCGAGGGTTTCCGGCGCGATGGCAAAGCCGAAGCGCGCTGCGAAACGAGCCGCCCGCAACACCCGCACCGGATCCTCGATGAAAGCCGGGCTGACGTGGCGCAGCATCCCCGCTTTCAGATCGGCCATGCCACCATAGGGATCGATGAAATTACCGGCCTCATCCTTGGCGATGGCGTTAATGGTGAGGTCACGCCGCGCAAGATCCTCCTCCAGCGTCACCTCGGGCGCGGCATACACCTGGAAGCCCTTGTAGCCGCGAGCCGTCTTGCGCTCGGTGCGGGCCAGGGCGTATTCCTCATGGGTATCCGGGTGGAGAAACACCGGAAAATCCTTGCCGACCGGGCGGAAACCTCGCCGCACCATCTCATCCGGCGAGGCACCGACCACCACATAATCACGGTCGGCAACCGGCAGGCCGAGCAACTCGTCGCGCACCGCGCCACCGACAGCGTAGATTTTCATGAACCCAGATTATCCATAGCGCCAAAACACCGCCGTGGGAGCGGCGCCAGCCCTCTCTCCAACTCTCTCCCAAAGGGAGAGAGGGCGATCGTCCCTTCCCCTTCACCCGCAAGGAGTGTCCCCGCCAGGTTCCCGCCGCTTTGCGGCGACCATGGCGAGACAAGGGGAAGGTTAGATGGGGATGGGAGTTGGCCGCGATTTGCGCCCGCATTCGCGCCGGGGGCGGCGCTCCTACATTCACGTGCATTCCAATAATCTGGGTTGAACGTAGGGCGTCAATAAGCGAAGCGCATTGCGCCGGATTCACAACATGCGGCGCAATGCCCGTTGGTTATTGCGCCCTACACTTGCTACACTTTGTGGCGGGTCAGCAACTCCATGAAATCCCCCGGCACCGGAAAAACGATGGTATTGGTCTTGTCCCCGGCGATAGCGGCGAGCGTCTGCAGGTAGCGCAGCTGCATCGCCTCCGGCTGGCGCGCCAGGATTTGCGCGGCTTGCAGCAGTTTCTCCGAGGCTTGCAGTTCGCCTTCGGCGTGGATCACCTTGGCGCGCCGCTCGCGCTCGGCCTCGGCCTGCTTGGCGATGGCGCGCACCATCGATTCGTCGATGTCGACGTGCTTGATTTCCACGTTGGCCACCTTGATGCCCCAGGCGTCGGTTTGCGTGTCCAGCACCTGCTGGATGTCCAGGTTGAGGCGCTCGCGCTCGGCCAGCATTTCGTCCAGTTCGTGCTTGCCGAGCACCGACCGCAGCGTGGTCTGCGCGAGCTGGCTGGTGGCATTGAGAAAGTCTTCGACCTCGATGATCGCCTTCTGCGGATCGACCACGCGCAAATACACCACCGCGTTGACCTTGACCGAGACGTTGTCGCGCGAAATCACGTCCTGGGTCGGCACATCGAGCACCACCGTGCGCAAATCGACGCGCACCATCTGCTGGATACCGGGAATCACGACCACCAGGCCCGGCCCCTTGACCTTCCAGAAGCGGCCGAGCATGAACACCACGCCGCGCTCGTATTCACGCAGGATGCGAAACGATGCAGCGATCAAGGCAACCATCACCAATGCGACGCCGCCGAACCCGAACTCAAACATGGCTACTCTCCTATAACGTAAATGTCGCGAAGCGACACATCAGACCCCCTCGCCCTTTGGGAGAGGGCTGGGGTGAGGGAACTGCCATGGCGAGGCGCGACGATCATCATTCGGGGCGGCGCGAATCGCCATGGCCGTTGGTTTCTGCTTCCATGGGTTGGACCTGGAGCACCAGGCCGTTTCGGGCCAGAACACATACTTTCTGCCCGCGCTGCATGGGCGATCGGGTTTGCACGCGCCAGTTCTCGCTGTGTATCCGTGCCCATCCTTCAGTTTCGGCATCCTCCAACATTTCGCCGACGCTGCCGATCAGTTCCTCGTCGCCGCTCACCACCCGGCGCCGCCGCGCCTTGATTGCCATGCCGCCGGCCAGCCCGAGCAGGAGCGCGCTCGCCACGGCGATGGCGACGATCAGTTCGAGCGGAATGCCGAAGCCCGGCAGTTCGGTGTCGATCAGGATCACCGCCCCGGCCACGAAAGCGACAACGCCGCCGATGCCGAGCACGCCGAAGCCGGGAAAAAATGCCTCGGCGACCATGAACGAAATGCCCAGCAGGATCAGCGCCAGCCCGGCGTAGTTCAGCGGCAGCAGTTGCAGGGCATACAGCGCCAGCAGCAGGCAGATCGCGCCGAGCACCCCGGCCACGCCGAAACCGGGCGAGGTGAACTCGAAGAACAGCCCATAGACGCCGATCATCATCAGGATCAGGGCGATGCTGGGGTCGGTGATGACCGCCAGCAGCTTGGCGCGCCAGTCCGGCTCGTAGGCGAGCAGCGGCGCGCCCACGGTCGCCAGCAGAACTTCCCGGCCGGGTGTGTTCACCTTCCTGCCGTCGAGTTGCTGCAACAGCTGCGGCAGATCGGCGGCGACATAATCAACCACCTTGAGCTTCAGCGCGTCCTCGGCCGGCAGGCTCACCGCCTCGCGCACCGCCTGCTCCGCCCATTCCGCGTTGCGGCCGCGCAGCTGCGCCAGGCTGCGGATATAGGCGGCGGCATCGCTGACCTGCTTGCGGCTCAGGGTCTGCCTGGAGGTGCCGACCGGAGCCTGGGCGTTATCGCGTTTCGCTTCGTTCCCAATTGGACCTGGCGCGGGTTTCTTCGGTTCGGGAAAATCGGGTGCGCCGCCGATCTGCACCGGGGTGGCGGCCCCCAGGTTGGTGCCCGGCGCCATCGCGGCGATGTGGCTGGCGTAGAGGATGTAGGTGCCGGCGCTGGCGGCGCGCGCGCCGCCCGGCGCGACATAGGCCGCCACCGGCACGGGCGAGGCGAGGATAGACTTGATGATCTGGCGCATTGAGGGGTCGAGGCCGCCGGGCGTGTCGATCTGCAGCACCGCCAGTTGCGCCTGCTGCCCGGCGGCATGCGCCAGGCCGCGCACCACGTAGTCCGCGGTCGCGGGGCCTATCGCCCCATCGAGCTTCAGCACCATCACCGGCGCAGCCGCCATCAGCCAGCCGGGCGCAAGCAGTAGCAGCGCCAGCGCCAGGCGAAATGCAACGACCCGTGTTCGCATTCTCATGTACTGGTGTCCCTCGCCGTTATCTTATGATGCCGGAATCGCGCATCACTTTATTTAAACCCGGATTATCCATTGGAATGCACGCGCATGTAGGAGCGCCGCCCCCGGCGCGAATCGCGGCGAGGGCGCCGCTCCTACAGTAGTAGGTCGGGTTAGCGTAGCGTAACCCGACAATCCTCTGTTACTTGCAGCGCCCTATCGAGCCGATCCCGCAAGTCCGCCCGTCGGTCCAGACAGCACCCTTGAGCAAAGCGCCGTGGAGCCGGGTATTTTTCAATATTGCGCCGGCGAGATTGGCCTTCTTGAGATTCACCATGCCGAAATGCGCGCCTTCCAGGTCGGTGGCTTGCAACCGCGCGTTTTCCAGATCGGCACCGGACAGATCGGCATGCTTCAGGCTTGCGCCTTCCAGGTTGGCGCCCTCCAGATCGGCGAGCTTGAGATCGGCCTTGACCAGCTGGGCTCCCTTGAGGCTGGCGCGCTCCAGATTGGCGGTCGCGAGGTGGGCATAAGCAAGATCGGCGCCATCGAGATTCGCTTCGCGCAGGTCGGCCTGCTGCAGGCTGGCATGGCTCATGCGCGCCCCCTTGAAATTCGCCCCCTTGAGGGAAGCGCCCCTGAGATTGGCATGTTCCAGATCGGCGCCTTCGAAGTCGGCGCCGTCGAGCTTGGCATCACGCAGATCGGCCCACTTCAGGTCGGCGCCACGGCATTGGGGAGCGGGGGCTTTCCAGCAATCCGACGCCGCCAGGGCGGCGTCATGAATCAGCAAGCCCGCCAGCGCCAACAGCCAGAAACCATACCTTGCCTGTTCCATGTCAGTCTCCTCAATTATTAACCCGGACCGTAACTACTCAGGTCGAAACGATAATGCTTAAAATAACCACAAATCTAGTCCCTTCCCCCTGCAAGGGGGAAGGAGAAAAACGGCGGCACCTGAGTAGTTACCCCGGACCGTAGAATCCTGCGCCGTCGGACTCTTGTGCCCTCTGGGTGTCAGCCCGGCCTGCAACCAAGGTATTTTAACGTGAAACTTGCGCAGCGAGTTTCACGTTAACGCACATTGCCTGGTGAACCTGTGCCCGGGTCTACCGGGCAGTAAGGGAAACAGTGTATTGTTGCCACATTCCCGGTACATGGCGTTTACACGATGAGTTCGACTGTTCAGATTATTCTGTCCCTCCTCACGCTCCTGTTCCTGTCCATCGTTACTCACCTTGCCGCACGGAAGATGCGCGTACCTTACTCCGTGCTGCTGGTGATAGTTGGCTTCCTGCTCATCCCTCTGAGCAAGGCGCCTTTCTTTTCCTACATCACCAGTTTCCAGTTGACGCCGGAAATCCTTTTTTTCATTTTCTTGCCGATTCTGATTTTCGAGTCAGCCTACAACATGAATATCCGCAGGATTTGGGAGAATCTCGGTGCCATTTCCGCGCTCGCCATAGTCGGCCTTCTGGTCTCCGCATTCTTCATTGCCATTGCTGGCCACTGGGTATTGATGGCAATAGGCGTCGAGGTGCCCTTCATCGTCTTGCTATTGTTTGGAGCGCTGATCTCCGCCACCGATCCGGTCGCCATTCTTGCGTTGTTCAAGGACTACGGCGCGCCTCGGCGCTTGACGCTCATTTTCGAGGGGGAGAGCCTGTTCAACGATGGCACCTCGCTGGCTCTTTTCCTGGTTGTTCTGGAGGTGATCAGCGCAGGTTTCCATGGCTATTCCACGGTACTGGAAGGGATATTCATCTTTTTTTCCATGCTGCTGGGCGGCACGTTTTTCGGATTTCTGATGGGATGGGCCTTTTCCAAGTTGCTCCAGTTTGCCCGGCACGAGCACCTGCAAATCACCATTACCATGCTCGCCGCGCATACGACCTTTCTGCTGGCCGAGTTCATCTCCCATTCCCTGGCTGTCATGGGCAAACCGATTCATATTTCCTCCATCCTCGCCACCGTGATCGCCTCGCTGGTTATCGGCACCCATGGCAGGTTTAAAATCATGCCCGGCGTTCAGGAATATATGGCGCGTTTCTGGGGCTATACCGCCTTTGTGGCCAACTCGCTGGTCTTTATCCTGTTGGGCCTGCTGTTTACGACCTTGTCCGTGAGCCTGTTGGACATCCTCCCGGCCCTGACGGTGATTATTCTTGTGGTCATGATGGGGCGCGCCATTTCCGTGTACTCGGTAATCGGCGGGATGAACGCCGTTCGCTGGGAGCAGCCCATTCCACTTTCCTGGCAACATCTCATGTCCTGGGGTAGTTTACGCGGCGCCCTCGCGGTAACCATGGTGCTCCTCATCCCGGACACACTAAGTCACCCTGACTGGAAATATGACTACTCCATCAAGGACTACATTATGGCGCTCACCATCGGGTGCATCTATTTCACGCTATTTATCAAGGCAACCACTATCAACAGCGTCATCCGTCGCTTCCGCATCAACGAATTGCAAGGGCTGGAGCCGATGGAATACCTGGAGGGCAAGGTCTATGTTTACGCGCAATCACTGTTGCGCCTGCTTTCCCTGCACGAGAAACCCTATGTGAACAAGGAAGTCCTGAATGCCATGCAAGCGGAGTACAGCAAGCTTTACCAGGATGCTTTCAGCGCGCTTTCCCACAATACCCATGATTCCGGGGCAATGTTTGCCCGTGTCCTGCGCATTCACGCCATCGGCATCGAAAAACGCGCGCTGAAAGAGTTGTATGACGGGGAGGAACTCTCCGAGACAGGTTACCGCAGGGTGCTGGGTAAGCTCGAACAGCAATTGGGGATGCTCGAACGTGGCCAGTCGGGCGCGATGAATTTCAAGGGCATACGCGACAAACGGCGCTGGCAGCGTTTGCCGCATTTCATCAGGATGCCGGCGGACCGTTTGAACAATCCATCGGAGCAGTACTTATACTATCGCGCCCTGGTTATCAGCGCCCAACAGGTCATTGCGTTGCTGACACGGTTTGCCACGCATCAGGGACTCAAGGTGTTCGAAGCAGACGCGGTGTTCTCGCGAATGCTGGAGCAATATCAGGAATATAAAGGGCAGGCTGCCGAAAAACTGGCTGCATTGCTGAAAAAACATCCTTCCCTTGAGGAGCAACAGCTTCGGATACTGGAACGGGAACTGTTGCAGTCCCAGGTATTGACACTGGAAGAACTGGAAGGCAGCGAGGTCATTACGCCCGCCGTGAAATCGGTTCTCTACGGGGAACTTAGCCGCCATTCGGACTGAAAGGCATGGAGAAAATGCCGCGCCTCACAAATAGCGCAACCACAGATATACGCTACTCACCGCAATGCTCGCCAGCATCAGCGGAAACGCCATCAGCATGAACGGCAGGAAGCGGATCGGCTGGCCGGCGCGTTCGGCGAAACCGGCCACCACCAGGTTGGCGCTTGCCCCCACCAGGCTGCCGTTGCCGCCCAGGCAGGCGCCCAGCGCCAGCGACCACCACAGGGTATTGATGTTTTCCGCGCCGAAGGCCGGCGCCATGCTGTGGATCACCGGAATCATGGTGGCGACGAAGGGGATGTTGTCCACCAGCGCCGAGGCCACCGCCGACACCCACAGGATGACCAGGGCGGTGGCGGCGAAATCGCCGCCGGTCAGCTCCATCAGTTGTTGCGCCAGCAAATTGAGGGCACCAGCCTTTTCCACGCCCGCCACCACCACGAACAGGCCGACAAAGAAAAAGATCGTCACCCACTCCACCTCGGCGAAGCCGCGCTGCACCTCGTGGGACTGGTCTTCGCCGTTCTGGTCCCAGACGCGCAACAGCAACAGCAGCGCCGCGCCGAACATGGCGATGGTGGCCGGTTCCTGGCCGATGACGTGGGCCAGCATGAAGCCCAGGATGACCAGCGCGATCACCGCCAGCGATTGCTTGAGCAGGCGCGGGTCGGTAATCGCCTGGTCAGCGTCGAAGGCCATCACCTGGGCGCGGTCTTCCGGCGCGGCGTGGAGCTTTCTGCCCCAGATCAGGTAAAAAGGGATCAAGGTCAGGATGAAAACCACCAGCGCCAGCGGCGCGAGGTTGAGGAAGAAATCGTTGAAGCCGAGCCCGGTCGCGGAGCCGATCATGATGTTGGGCGGGTCGCCGATCAGGGTGGCGCTGCCGCCGATGTTGGAAGCGAAGATC
>JAUYFW010000030.1 GCA_030690835.1 Sulfurimicrobium sp.
GCTTGCGACACAGGTTACAGCAGAAACTGAAACGTGATTCGTAGTCAGCCCGCGCCTCGTTTGGGCAGCCGCGAGGTTTGCGGGGATAGTCGGCTTTGTGAAGCGTGCCGCCGCACTGACATTTGCCAGCGCGCGTTTGCACAGCCAGATCCATATCAATTTGCAGCAGTAATTGAAAAAATCGGGGGTCTTGCAGGAGGATATGGCACACCGGGATCGTCTCGAGTTCTGGAACACAAGAGACTCCCCCAAAAGGTACGTTTGTTCAAGTTCCTTGAGGGGGAACTTCCCTTTCCCATCACGCTATTTGACCAATTGAGTGGCAAACGCCATCAAGATCCCTGACCGTACTCAAACGCATGATCGCGGTTGTTCTCCTCAAGTTCAGTCAATGTGGGGTGGGTTGCGCAGGCAGATTCCGTCAGATAATAGGGGTCGCCTCGGAAAACGGAAATTATCGTACGCCAAGGAAATTTAACCTACTTGCGAAATTTACCAACTTGGTTATAATGAGACATGGAAAAAGGCACCCCTCACTGCAAGCTGTCAGTCGTGAAAGCCTTGATCGAAGCCGGTAGGATCAACGCTACGGCCAGCGCTTTCAATGGTGCTCGTGAGCTGGGTATCAACGATCTGGCCGGGATGTGCGCCGTTGTCATGTCGCTCACGTCCGCCGACTTCTACAAGAGCATGACGACCCACGCCGATCACCGGATTTGGCAGGACGTGTACCACACCAAGACAGCCAACAGTGCCGATGTGTACTTGAAGCTGACTGTCATTGATGACGTTTTGATCGTTTCTTTCAAGGAGCTGTGACCATGAAATGCCCATGCTGTGGAGCGGCTGAACTAATCCACGACACCCGCGATATGCCCTACATCTACAAGGGCGAAACCACCACCATTCCAGCGGTGACGGGCGACTTTTGCCCAGCCTGTGGCGAGGTGATCCTGAACCGCGAGCACGGCGACCGCTACAGCGAGTTGCTGGGGCAGTTTCAGCGTCAGGTGAATGCGGCCTACGTCGATCCTGACTACATCGCCAAGGTGCGCAAGAAGCTCGATCTGGATCAACGCCAGGCCGCCGAAATCTTCGGCGGTGGCGTCAATGCATTCTCACGGTATGAGAACGGCAAGACCAAGCCGCCCTTGTCGCTGGTGAAGCTGCTCAAGGTGCTTGAGCGTCATCCCGACTTGCTCAACGAGGTCAGAACCGCCTAATGAAATCAAGCTTGAGCGCGCCAAGGCGCAAACCGCGCTGAAACCGAAGTCGATCCGCCCCGCTCCGTAACGGGGGAGTGACGCGCTCGGTGGGGCGTCCTTGAGGATGGACTGATGGGTATCGCTGCGCTCCACCCATCCTACGGTCCGTAGCATCCTTGATTAAGGCCACAATTAAAAAATAACGTGAAGCAATTTTTTGAAATGTGAAAGGCATCCACTGAAATCGCTCTCGCCTTTCACGCTTTACAGTAAGGGCGTAGCCTGAACGGCTTCACATTTTACTTGTCGCCTAGAGGCGCCTACTTTAGGTTCATTATCCGGGGCGGAATTGCACTCGAACCAGCCCTGATCCAGGATGGACTTATTCAGGCCAGACTTGGCGCGGACGTTTCTTCCCGGCTGTTCGGCATTGCCTGCCGCTGACCTGGACATATTCCGCACCTGCAAGTCCTCGCCCAACACGTCCCGGCTGAGGCGCATGCGCAGCCAGCCCAGCTTGGGCAGGAAGATGCGGTTTTTGGCCTGATCGAGTTTGATTTGCTGGTGGTCGGGGTAACGGAAACTGTCGCCGCCGCCTTTCTTCTTGAAGCGCGGGAAGTCGGCACGTTTGGCGAAGAAGTTTTTGTACGCCTGCTCCAGGTCTTTCAAGGCATGTTGCAGCGGGTGGCAGGGGGCATCCTTGAGCCACGGCGTTTCGCTGCCGTTGCGCCAGCCAGTGAGCAGCTTTGCCATTGCCACACATAACCAATGAACTTGTTTCCAGCTTCGTGATTTTCTTTTTGCAACGCCAGCGCCTTGTTGAACACGAACCGGCAGCTACCGGCAAAACGGCGCATATTGCGCCGTTGCTCACCGGTTAGCGCGCCGGGGTTGGTAATCACGGCACCTGTTGGGCCGTGTGCTTCACTCTCAAAATTTCGACGGTGCAAGTATCGTCCAGCACGCGATAAAAAACGAGGTAGTTCCGATGCGCGACAAGCTCGCGCACGAAAGCCGGTAGGCCGGGCCGTCCAGTGCGTCCAAGCTTGGGATGCTGCGCGAGCGGCAACGTCTTGTCGCGCAGCTCTTGGCCGAACTCTTCCGCCCTGGTCGGGTTGTCCTGAGCGATGTAGTCAACGATGTTGTCTAAGTCGGCCTCGGCTATTGGTCGCCAGACGATGCGATAAGGAGTTTTTGCCTTCGTCATAGATCAGTTGGCCAGTTCTTGTTGCTGCGGCTGCTGGCTCATGCTCGCTTCCCTCCTGCTGCCTTGTGGCGAGCAATCCGGGCATCCATCCGCGCCATGACTTCATCGTGCGGAATGCTCGGCCGGGGGTCGTCGATGGATTCCTGAATCTCTGCGGCCAGCCACTTGCTATAGGCGGCGGCTTCGTGTGCTTCGCGCATCGCTTGAGCGCGGCTTTCCCGGTTCTGGGTGACTTCTTTCTGGTCGGGGTTCCAGTCGGTCGCATCGAGCTGCGCAACGGCAATGCCGATTCCGCGCAACACAATCAGCGCGGAATTTGGACTACCAAAACGGCGCGGCTCGCTGCTACGGGCTTTGGAAAGAACGGCGTCATTCCCGCTACGGGTGGCAATCTCCATGAAGAACCCGCTGCCCTGCCCTTTCAAGGTGACGCCCACAATGCCGCCAGCGCTGGCCGTGGCGCGTAGTTGCTCTAAAGTCATGCTGTGCATGGTTTGCTCCTCTATAGGTTAAGCGCGTTTGCAACGTCTTAATTGTGCACGATCTATGGAAATCATGCAAGCTATTTTTAGTCTGAAAACGGTCGTTTTGTGGATTTTTTGGCGCGCTCCGACACGCCCCCGATTTCTGGCTGTTCCCGGCCTTTTGTCCGTCTCTAATCCCGTCTACTATTCAAGAACGGGCGGAGTCCGTAAAATGTGAATTTTGACGGGTAAGCGGACAAAGCAATGAAAATCGGATATGCGCGGGTATCGACCGACGATCAAATTCACTATCGACGCCTTGGTGGATATGCTGGCCAGAGCAGGTAAACAAGTCGTATTAGCTGTCCAGCGGTAGGATGGGTGGAGCGCAGCGATACCCATCACCCCCCTCAGCCAACGTGTTGACGGCGGCTAAAATCCGCATCCCAGTTTGAACCCCGCCTCGTGCGGGCTTTCGTTTCCAGACAGGCTTCACAATGGTCAAGCGTTCCCGCACGCAATACACCTTGTGAGCTGATTTCTGCTTGCGTTGCGTATAAAATTTGATACAATGCGGTAAGGAGTCAAGATGATAGAAAAGCCAATTGACTGGCGAGGGTCTTCGCTGAAAGACATCAAGGACGAAGGCATATTCACGCCGGAGGCTCGTCGTGAAGCTGGACGCCAGCTTGGGGTGATTCAAGAGGGCGAGGAACCAGACCACTGTAAGCCGTTCAACGAGGTAGGCGCCGGCACAAAGGAAATCATTATTGACCTCGGCGATGGTTGGTTCCGGGTTCTATATGTGGCGAAGTTCCCTGAGGCCGTCTATGTGCTTCACTGCTTCAGAAAAAAAACGAACACCACCAGCAAGCATGATAAGGACGTTGCATCCGAGCGTTACAAAGCTGTTATCCGAGAAAGGAGTAAAAAATGAGCATCGACACCGAAAGCAGACACATAACCCCTGTCGGCGGTAACGTGTTCGCTGATTTGGGCTTCGAACCTGAGGAAGCCGCAGCTTTGCTGGCGGAAACGAAACGAATCGTATCCGAAAAAAAGGCTATCAAGGAACAATTGATGTCCGAAATTGCGGAATGGATTGACCATGAACACCTGAAGCAGGCAGAAGCCGCGCAAATCTTGGGGGTCACGAGACCGCGAGTCTCTGATGTGATCCACAAGAAATCCATCAAATTCACTATCGACGCCTTGGTGGATATGCTGGCTAGAGCAGGTAAACAAGTCGTATTAGCTGTCCAGCGGTAGGATGGGAGGAGCGCAGCGATACCCATCACCCCCCTACCGGAGAGGCGGGAGCAAAACCGGATTTGCCATTGCCTGTTGGGCGCCGTCACGGCATGATGAATCTGGATCAACAAAACCCCATCGCAAAGGAGACAAAGCCGTGGAACTGGAAATTTACGAGGCATTTATATCCGCCGGCGTAAAAGAGGACAAGGCCAAGGCGGCTGTCGAATCCATCAACAAGGAAATCGACAAACGGTATCGCCTGCACGCCGATCAACTAGCCACCCGTGGCGATATTGTAGAAGTTGAAAAGCAGATCGCGGAGTCAAAAACGGAAATCATCAAGTGGACAATCGCTACGATGTTTGCCGCCGTCGGCATTTTTGCTGCAATCGTCAAGCTGTTTCCGCCGGCGTCCTGATTTCAACAGCTCAATCTTACGCACCGCATGCGATAGCCGCATAGCGCCTTATTCCTTAAAAACCCCGCTTCGGCGTGTTTTTTGTTGCCCACAATTCCTGGCGCATTGCACCTTCTGGATAATCCGGGATTGTCCATTGGAATGCACGCGCATGTAGGAGCGCCGCCCCCGGCGCGAATCGCGGCGAGCCCCCGGCCAAAACACCCGAGGACAAGGGCGCCGCTCCTACAGCGGCGTTTTGGCGCTAATGGATAATCCGGGATAAATGTAGGATGGGTGGAGCGCAGCGATACCCATCACCCCCCTACCGGAGAGGCGGGAGCAAAACCGGATTTGCCGTTGCCTTTTGAGCGCCGTCACGGCATGATGAATTCGGATCAACAAAACCCTATCGCAAAGGAGATAAAGCCGTGGAACTGGAAATTTACGAGGCATTTATATCCGCCGGCGTAAAATGAGGACAAGGCCGACAGGCTCCTGGCCACCCGCAGCGATATTACCCAGTTTGAAAAACAGATCGCTGAAGTGATTCCGAATCAGATTTCACGCGCGGAAATCATGGCTCGGAGCGAGGCGGCGGTGCGCCGCGACTTGAGAGCGCGCGGCGATATCCATCATTTTCAAACCTTTTTCCCAACCGGGCATTCGCATGATCCATTCTTTCCTTTCCGCCGCATGGCTTTCCCGCTTCGCCGTGCTGGCCTTGCTTTTTCCGCTTTCCGCGCTGGCGCTGCCTGAAGTGCCGGCGGTGATGCTGGTCAGTGGCCGCATCAGCGCCGGGGTGGGCGTGAATACCACCACGCCGCGAGCCGACGATCAGGTGCTGGCGTTCAGCGCGGTGGATGGGCATCTGGTCGGCAGCGGGCCGGTATCGGCGGCGGGCGACTATATGTCCATCCTCGCCCGCACGGCGTCGTTCAACGGTACGCCGGTGGTGCTGGAACTGCAGCAGGGCCGCCGGCGCTTCCAGTTGCTCCGGGACGGGGCGCCGGTGTGGCTGCGCTTTCAGGGTCGCACGCTGCCGGAACGCTCGCCGCCGCTGATTTTGCAGGTCGGGGTGATGACCGCCGAATTGCTGGCGGATTCGTCGGCGCAGGCGCAGCGCCTGAGCAAGCGGCCGGATATTCCCTGCACGCCGGAGATGGATGTCAATGGGGATGGGCATTGCGATGATCTGGACTGGTCGGTGCTCAAGCTTTTTGGCGGCGGGGTGACGCGCTCGGTGGGGCATCCGTGAGGGGCATCGAACGATGGGGATCGAACGATGGGTATCGAACGATGGGTATCGCTACGCTCCACCCATCCTACGCTCCACCCATCCTACGGCCGGAGATAAATGTAGGATGGGTGGAGCGCAGCGATACCCATCAAACCCCCAACCCATCCTACGGGCCACCGCGCGGGGGCGGTTTCACGCTGCTCGAAACCCTGATCGCGCTGGTGATCGCGGCTGTCGCCGCATCGGTGATCCTGAGCCATGTGCGGACGCTGATGTTGCGTTCGGAGAAGGAGCAGGCGCACCAGACGGTGGTGCTGCAACTGTTGAACGATTCGCTGCGCCTGACGCACGGGGCGATGCCCGCAGAGCCCGTTGCACGGATCGAGAAGGATGAGTTGTGGATCGATCTGACCGATAAGGACTGGGCGGGCATGCCGCCCGTTCGCGTGAGCAATTTTTCGGCGCGCGGCGAGGCGCTGCCGCCCGTTTCATTTGCCTACACCCCGTACCAGCTTTATGGCACGGCACGCGACAGATATGCCCTGTTCGCCATTGCTCCAAGCCTGAAACCGCCTGCCGGGGTGACGTCGGGTTCCTATCTTCCCATGCCTCTGCCGGACAAGCCGCCCGAGGCGCCCGTGCCAGCCGCGCCGCCAGTTACCCCCGTGCCAGCCGCGCCGATCGCAGCGGCCGAAACGCCAGCGGCCTCGCCATCACCCGCTTCTGCCAGCGCCGCGCCCGTGGTGCAAGAGGCCGCGCAAAATCCGTAGGATGGGTTGGGGGTTTGATGGGTATCGATTGATGGGTATCGCTGCGCTCCACCCATCCTACGGCCGGAGATAAATGTAGGATGGGTGGAGCGCAAGCGATACCCATCAATCGATACCCATCACTTACCGCCCCAATCCGCCGGATATTTTCCCTGCCGGACAAATTGATGAAAGGATGAATACGGCCATTCGGCGGCTGTTTTTACGTGGCCATGTTTCACCGGGTTGAGGTGGATGTATTCCACGTGGCGGGAAAAATGCTCTTCGTCCCTGAGCGTATGTTCCCAGTAGCGCCGCTGCCAGATGCCGCGCTCGCCCTTGTCGCGGCGGCTATGCGAAATGTCTTCTCCCTTGGCCAGCCCCCTTGAAAATGCAGTCTTGATGAGGCGCCAGCGGGTGGCATAATCCCGGTCGACCGGCGGCAGGGTCAAGATGGCGTGCAGGTGCTCGGGCAGCACGACCATGGCTTCGATGATGAAAGGGTGGCGGATGCGCGTGGCGCGGAAGGACTGGCGCAACAGGGCGATGTGATCGGTAAGCAGGCGGGCGTGGCGGTCGGCGAGATTGACGGTGAAGAAGAACGTGCCGCCTTCGATGAGGTTTCGCCGGTAGTTGGTCATGGTTGGGGGTTTGATGGGTATCGCTGCGCTCCACCCATCCTACGGGCCGGAGATAAAATGTAGGATGGGTGGAGCGCAAGCGATACCCATCAATCGATACCCATCGCTTTCAAATCGGCCGTTCCGCCCTGAAACGCCGGTAGCTGCCGGCTTCCTCGATGACGATGCGTTCCGCGGGGAAGCCTTGCGCGGTGAGCCAGTTCTGCACTTCGGTGCCGCTGCCGCTGATCTTGAGCGTGCCGTTCTTGAGTTCGATGCTGCTCAGGCTGTGACCGGCGGGCACGGTGGCGAACAGTTGCGCCAGGATGCCGGGCAGACGCGCCTCGGGGGTGGCGTACAGGCGCGCGGCCTCGGCCTGGGCATAGGCCATTTTCTCGGTGATGCGATAGAGCTTGGGCAAGGCGCTGCCTTTCTCGCGCAGCGGCGCGGCACGCCATTCCTGCAGGCTGGCGAGGGCGTCCGGGTGGGTGGCGAGCCCGATGCCCGCCAGCAAGCCGGCCACCAGCGCGCTCCCCAGGATGGTTTGCAGCAGACGGCGGCGGGAGAGGCGCGGGGGGCCTTGCAGCAGGTCCACGCTGGGGCCGTGGCTGAGGTAGTTTTCGAAGGCTTCGAGGCAGCCCGCCGCGTCGAGGCGGGCGCCGGATACCAAAATCGTGACGGGCCTGAGTTTGCGCTCGCCCAGAACATCCAGGGCTGCGCGCGGCAGGGCGTAGAGGTAGCCATCGCTGCCCTGTATGCCCAGGCCGTAGCGCATGTCTTCCGCTGCCAGCGGGAATTCGTCCGGGGCGCTACGCAACATGGCCAAACGCGCTTTGCGGGTGGCCGGAAAGCGCTGCAGCTTGCGCCGGAACGGCAGCTCGTGCGCCACGACCACGACGCAGGGTTGCCCCACCGGCGGGGTGGCGGGTTGCAAGGAATAATGCCCGTTCCAGCGCATGGCGACACGGTAGGCCGTGACGCCGCCGTCCGCGGCGAGGGCGACGAGCCAGCGCGGCATGAGGCCGGGCAATGACGGCAAACGAAATTTCATCCTTGAATACCTGTGAATGTAGGGTGCGCCATGCGCACCAATCAGATCAATATGGTGCGCATGGCGCACCCTACCATCCTCGCGTTTCTGCATAAAGAGTTCGGTATGCGCCCTACGGCTGGGCGGGCGCTGTTTCGGCCGGAGCCTGTACCGGCTTTTCAGGCTTGGGCACTGGTGGCCGAAGTTCCTTGAACTCCTGCCGCGAGGCGCGCAGCAGGGCGCGGGTGAGGGTGTCGGCGCCCTGCTGGTCGAGCATGATGGTGGGCGTGGCGAGGATGATGAGCTCGCTGCCGCTGGTTTTCATGTCCTTGTTGCGGAACAGGGCGCCGATGCCCTTAAGGTCGGCCAGCCCCGGAATCATGCTCGCCGTGTCGCTCGCATCCTGCTTGCGCAGTCCACCGAGAAAAACCGTGCGTCCGTCGGCGGTGACGAAGTCGGTATTGATTTCCCGGTTGGCCAGAATGGGGTAGCTGTCCGTGCCCAGCGTGACGTTACCCGTGATGGAGGTGTCCTTGAGCTTGATGATGATGCGCACTTCATTGTTGGTGGTGACGGTGGGCGTGACTTCCAGTTCGAGGCCGATTTTCTTGAATTCCGGCTCGACCGTGGTGGCGCCGCCCGTGACGTTGACGGTGGACTTGGTCTTGATGACCGGCTGTTCCTGACCAATTGAAATTTTGGCGGTCGCGCCGTTCTTGACCACGATCTTGGGGTTGGAGAGCAGGGAGAAGCTGGTTTTGCTGGCGATCAATTGCAAGGTGGCGTAATTGTTGAGCGAATCGACCAGCCCCAGCGCCAGATTGGGCGTGACGCTGGCGGGCATGCCCAGGCTGCCGGTGATATCCGCCACCACGCTGCCGGCATTCTTGAGATACCATTCCACGCCGTATTGCATGGCGTCATTGAGCCGCACCTCGGCGATGATGATTTCCACCTGCACGCCGGGCGGCCGATGGTCCAGCTTCGACAGCAGCTTGCGGATTTCGACATACTCTTCCGGGCTGGCGTAAATGAACAGGCTGTTGGAGCCCTTGTCGGCCACGACCTTGACCTCCGCCGGGCCTTTAAGCGCGGATTTGATCAGAATATCGAGGTTGGCCACGATGTCGGGCGCGTTCTGGGTGCCCAGCGTGTACTGGAATACCCTGCGCTGGTTGGCGCCCGCCACGTCGGTCTGGGCCAGCAACTGGACGACCAGGTCGCGCGCGGCCTTGTTGGCGGCGACGATGACGATGCGCTCGACATCGGTAATCTGCTTGGCCTCGAACTGCTTGTTGCTGCCCTGGGCGCCCAGCAACTGGCTCTGCGTGCCGTCCAGCATGACGATCAGGCTGCCCGCGGAGAGGTAGCGCGGGGCGTAGGTGAGGATGAACTTGCCGGAGAAGGCCGGCACATCGACGTCGTCGAGCAGGGAACGCACGCCGCGCAGGTCGGTGCTGCTGGAGTTGACGACCAGGACGTTGCCGGGCAGCACGGTGATCTTGTCGGGAAATTTGACGACCTGCTTGGCGAGGCCCTGAAAATCCCGGGCATCGACGAATTTGAGGCGGAATACGCCGATGGCGTCGCCGATGCCGAGCGGCGAGGGCTGCTGCAGGGGGCTGGCCTTGTCCTCGCTGCCGCCCACGAGGTAGACGCCGCCGCTGTAGCGCAGGCGCACCCCGTAGCTTTCCAGCAGGGCGTCGAACAGCTTGATGAGGTCTTCGTGCGTGGCCTTGGCGTCAAAAAACAGGTTGACCTTGCGATCCTTGAAACTGTCCTGGAAGGTGTAGGGCTTCTTGAGGTAATCCTGCATGAAGACGGTGACGACATCCTTGAGGCTGGTGTCCTCGAATTCGAGCTTGACGGCACTGGCCTTGTCCTTGCCCGCGCCGGCCCCGGCCTGGCTTTTCTTCATGGACTTTTCGACGTCCACCTCGCCGATCAGCCCGGAACCGGTGCGCGCGGGGGTGTTCATGGCGACTTCATCGCTGTTGCGCCGGACGGCCCTGTTGTATTCGGGCAGCGCTTCCACTTCCGCGTCGCGGGTTTCCTGGGCCTGCGCGACAACACGCCCCGCCTGGTTGTTCTGAATCGGATCAAAAAGCGCGCACCCCGACAAAACAAAAACCATGAAAATATGTAGGACGTAGGATGGGTGGAGCGCAGCGATACCCATCATTCGATACCCATCATGGGCGTGGCGTAATCTGAATTTCATGGTGATCCCTTGGTGGAATTGTCTTGCGCGGGATGCGGTTTGGCCAGCGACTGGAGAGTGGGGCGCCGGGCGGATGGCAGGTCCATTTCGCGCCGGCCGGTTGCCTGCTCCACGATCACCTTGCCATCCGTCATGCCGATGAGCTTGCCTTGCGCCAGGGCTTCGCCCACGCGCACCACGCCCGTGCTGGTGAGCGCGGAATTGACGCCGGGTAGCCGGATGAAGCCGAGCAGGTCGCCATTTCCGGCGGCCGGACTTGCGGCCTCGCTCGTTGTCCAGTGTGCCGCCGTGGCATCGAAAGGATTGCGCTTGCCCATGTCCGGCAGGGGCTGGGGCAACTGGATGGGTTGCGCGACCAGCGTTAAATCGGCGGGCATTTTCGCCCCCGGGCCGGCGTCGAGGCGGAAAATACCGGACTGGTATGACGCCGCCAGGATCAGCGCCAGCCAGCCGATGGCGTTGGCCAGCCACAGTCCGATGGTGACGCCCGGGCCTTTTATCATCCCGGATTATCCATTGGAATGCACGCGCATGTAGGAGCGCCGCCCCCGGCGCGAATCGCGGCGAGGGCGCCGCTCCTACAGCGGTGTTTTGGCCCTAATGGATAATCTGGGTTAATGGATAATCCGGGATTATTCGGCATTTTCGACCATGAGCAGGGCCAGTTGTCCGCTGGCGCGCAAATTTTTATGCTCGGCGTCGCCCGCCGCGGAAAGCTCTTTCCACAGCATGCCATTGGCGGCATCGCCGAGGGTGAGGATGGCTTTCTCGAAGGCGGCGGAATCGCCGCTGCTGAAGCTCAGGGTGGCGGTCAGCCAGATTGCGCCCCGGTTGTCCGGGGCGGCCTGGGAAACCAGCACATCCCCTATCTTCACGCCCGCCGGCATCAGTTCCAGCAGCCTCTTTTTTGCCGCTTCCCCGGGCGGCTCGCCGGGCGCGTACAGCGTGGCGAAGGTGGCCACGGATTCGGCATAGGGCACCGCAATGGCTTCATAGCGCGCTCTGACCTTTGCTGCATGGGCGATGAAATATTTGAGTTCGGCAATTTCGCGTGCCAGCGCCGCGCCTTGACTGGGCGCTGCCTGGGACGGCCTGGCCGGGCCGGTCGCGGCCGGCTCGCTTTTGCCGCTCCCGTCGGGAGCCCTGGTGTAGTCGTAGATCGTGGCGCCAACCAGCAGCAGGGCAAGCCCTCCGAGCACGGCTGTGCGCCTGTTGCCGGTAAGCGACATTAGGGAACGATGATCCGTTCGACGGTAAATGTCTGCTCCAGAACTTCACCCGATTCCTGTACCACCGGGAAGCTGAATACTTTTCCCGGCACCAGTTCGGCAACGGGGATTTCCTTGCGGTAGGCCTTGATTTTCGGCACGTCTTGAGTGAAGAGGATCAGATTGTCCCGCTTCGGGGTGAAGGCAAAAGTCGTCTTGGCCGCCGGCGCGCCATTTTTCTGCGCCCCGATCACCGCCGGGCCAATGGAGGTGACTTCAACCCGCTGGCCTTTGTCGTTATTCATGCGGAGCACCATGACATGCGTCAGATCCAGGCTGGGTTTGCTGATTTCAGTCCGCTTCGCGGCAATCTCCTTGACGTCGGTGATGACGGTCATGTCCGTTGTAGCACAGCCCGCAAGCGTGGCCAAGGCGATGAATGAAGCCAGCCAGATATTCTTTGCCATTATTCGATTCCCATAATTTTTAACACTCTGGATTATATTTTTTTTAGCGCCTTCTATAAAGACATATATTCAACTCAGGATGATGATGGGTATCGCTGCGCTCCACCCATCCTACATTTTATCTCCGGCCCGTAGGATGGGTGGAGCGCAGCGATACCCATCGTTCGATACCCATCACCACACGGCGATGATTTTCCTGTTCCTGGCATCGTAATCCGCCGTCATGGTGCTTTCCGGCGAGGTAATGCGGATGCGCAGCAGGCTGGTGTCCATTTGCAATGACATGACACGGTCAAAATCGCTGGTGTCCTGGGTGAAAACCACGCTGCTCGCGCCGGCGTTCTTGTCGCCCAGCCGTCCGTAGGCGGTCAGGATGTCCTTGACGGTTTCCGGCCGGAGTCCGCTGAGGGCCACAAACGTGCGCTCCAGACCGAAGTCCAGCGACAGCCCGCCCTGGTCCGGCGCGCCCAGCATGAAGTTGTCGCGCAATAACCTGACGCGCTCCGGCGTCATGCCGCGCACGTAGCCGAGTTCCTGCCAGCTGCGGATGGGTGCGTTGCGGGGCTTGTAGGGTGGGCGAAGATTGTAGTAGTAGTCGCTTTCCGCGCCCAGCCCTTCGGCCCGCAAATCATCGGCATCCCGCCAGTCGATGAGCGCGGCCGCCAGGCTTTTGACTTCTCCTTCCGGAATCTGGAGGCTTGCCAGGTAGCGCCAAAGCGCATTGTAGGGAATGGCGTTGAGGTTGGGCAGGGCGTTGCCCGGCAGGACCAGGGCGGCATATTCGATTTCGCCCAGCTTGAATTTGTAGGGGTCTTTCCTGGGCTGAAAAAGATTGCCCCGTCCGTCGTGCACGACCATTTGCTGCGCTTCACTGATGCTGCCCTTGCCGATACCCGGCTCGGGTGTCTTTGTGTCGATGTTGAAATTGAGCTGCGCCAGCGCTGCCTTGAGCCAGGCCACTTGCGCTTCCATCTCGGACGGCTGGCGCGGGCTGGCGGCGAGAATGCGTTTGTACTGGAGGAAGCGGGGGTCGGCGGGGATTTTTTGCTCCCTGGTGCCGGCAATGACGAAATCCATCAGCAGTTGCTCTTCCCGCCACTGCAGCATATGGGCCAACTGTTTTTCCATGAACAGGGGGGACGGCGACTGCATGCGCCCGATTTCCAGCAGAATGAGCGCAATCGCCGCCAGCAGGGTGGCGACATAGATCATGATGAAGCCCGGTGAGCGATTATTTTGCAAGCATGCTCTCCACCAGGCTTGGGCTGATTTCCGCCGCGTAGGACAGGGCGTTGATTGTCCGTGCCGCCGCAGCGTATTTGAAGGCGCAGTTGCGGCTTTGCTCCGGCTGGAGCACGAACGCCGCGACCGCGAGCACGCGGCTGGGGATGTTTTCGCCATTGCCGCGCGCGGGGAGGTAGTGCGCGGCGTTCTGGGCGTCGATGACGGACTGGTCGAAGACGCCGGCGACATCGGCGTGGAGGATGCGAACTTTTTCCACTTCTCCCGCAGCCGAGACATAGACCGCCGTCAACACGCAGCTTTCGAGTCCACGCTTGATGGCCTCGGGCGGGTATGCCGGCGCGCCGGGGTCCTCGATGGCAACGGCGTCGGCGTTCTGGACTTCCTTTTGCGCCTCTTCGGGTTTTTCCCGCTCTTCCGGCAGGCCGCTTTGCAGCGGCAATTTTTCGCTGCCCTTGCTGGTCAGCAATTCCTTGTTGCCGTGTTCGGCCGCGTCCTTTTTGGACTTTTTCGGCGGGGCCTGGTCTTTTTTCTTGTCGGGCCCGCGTTGCGGGGTTTCGTGCGGGCGGGCCGCAGGCGCCGGCGGAGAGGGTTGCATGGACACCTGCAGGGTGATCTGCCGCCCCTGCTCATCGGGCGGATCCGCATGCAGCCAGCCAAGAATGACGGGGGATGCGTGCAGCAGCGCGGAGAGCGTCAAGGCCAGCGCCAAGCGTCGTGTTTCCCGGTTTTTGCCCAATTCAATCGGCATCCGTGGCACGAATCTCAAACCACAGGGCGTAGTTTTTGCCGGCCTTGAGAAACTGGATCTGGAACAGGCCGGGCGCCACGGTTTCACGCCATTCGCGCACCCAGCGCTGCGGCCGCGGTTCCTTGGCATCCGCGGGAAGGTATGAGAAGGCGAGCGTTTCCGCGCCGGTCAAAACTTTGCGGCGCGGGGCTTCCCGCATGTCGGACTTGAGGCGCGTCATTTCGAGATCGGTCTTTCTTTCGCTCCACCAGGGGGGTAAAGGCTGCTCCTGGTAATAAAGCGTGCGGTCTTTTTCGTCATAAAAATAATGCAGCAATGCCGGCTTTCCATCCAGGCCGCCCGCCTTGCTCTGCCAGCTGGTCAGGTAAATTTCCGTGGGCGTGCCGAGAACCGGCTGGATCCCGCTTTTGGACAGGGAAAAAAGATGCAGCGCCTGCTCCCTCAACTGGCGCTGCATCATCCATTCCTGCTGCCCGCCACGCAATGCGATGGCCGATTGTCCGACGCTCCGGTACAGCCCCGTCATCAGCGCCACCAGCCCCACGCTAATGACCAGCACCACCATGGTTTCGATCAGGGTGAATCCCGCGCTGCGCGGACTGACGAAGCGCCGGTCAATTGTCATTGCGAGCATGGCGAAGCAATCTTGTTTGGTTGAACCCGGATTATCCATTAGGGCCAAAACACCGCTGTAGGAGCGGCGCCCTCGCCGCGATTCGCGCCGGGGGCGGCGCTCCTACATGCGCGTGCATTCCAATGGATAATCCGGGTTGAACCCGGATTATCCATTAAAGCGTATGGGCGAATGAATTCGCCCCTACGGCGTGTCGTTTTGGAAAGACCCGGGCTAGTGAACATCGGATAGACTGAATACCGCCACCAGAATCGAGATCACCATGAATCCGACCACCCCGCCCATGGTGACGATGATGAGGGGGTCGAGGATGGATACCAGCGATTTGAGCCGGTTGCGGAAATCTTCCTGCAGGACATCCGCCACCCGGCCCAGATTCGGGCCGAGATTGCCGGTTTCGTTACCCAGCTTGATGTAGCGATGAAACTGCACCGGCAGCGCGGGAATGCGGTTGACCGCCTGCGGAATGGGTTCGCCCTTGCGCAATCCGGTCAGGCAGCTTTCCAGCCCTTCGCGCTGGATCAGGTTGGTGAGCAGGGGGCGCGAGATTTCGACCGCGCGGGCAAGCGGAAGCCCGCCGGTCAGCATGATGCTGAGGGCTTTTGCCAGTTTGAAGGCGGCGAATTTCGCCTGCAGATCGCCTGTCAACGGCAGCCGCAACTGCAGGGCGTGCCAGGCGCGCTTGACCGCTGCATTGCGTTGCACCAGCAGCGTCACGCCGGTAGCGGCAACTATCAGGCCGGCCAATACGGCCCAGCCGTAACGGAGGGTGAAATCGCTGAGCGCAAAGAGTATGCGCGTGCCGAGCGGCAAGACGATTTCCGGGCTGTCGGCAAAGATGTCCTTGAAAACCGGCACCACGAACAAGGCCAGCCCGATCACGGAGGCGATGCTGACAATGGCCAGGATGGCGGGATAGGTGAGCGAGGCGACAAGTTCCCCGCGAATTTTCCGCGCTTCCTGGTAGTGATTTTCCAGAATCCCCAGCACCTTGGGCAATTCGCCGCTGGCTTCGCCCACCTTGACCAGCGCGATAAACAGGCTGTCGAAGCGCCCCGCCTGGGTCAAGGCTTCCGAGAACGATTCTCCGCGTTTGAGGGTTTTGCGCAGTTGCTCCGCCAGTTCGGGCACCCTGGCTTCCCGGCTGTCCTCGGCAACGATCTGCAGCGCCCGTTCGAGCGGGATGCCGCTGTTGACCAGGGGCGAGAGTTCGGAGATGAACGGCAGCGTGATGGAAAGACCGATGGCGCGCGACTTTTTTGTTTTGGCATGCAGCAGGGACAATTGCTTCTTGCGCAGGATCAGGGTGAGCGCTTCGAGCGATTCCGCCTGCTCCTGGCCCAGAATTTCGACACCATCGCGCCCGATGGCCTTGTAGGCGTATTCCGGCATTACCCCGCGACCCGCAATACTTCCTCGATGGTGGTCAGGCCGGCACGGACCTTGACTACCCCATCGTCGATCAGCGTTTCAAAGTTCCCTTCGCGCGCGATGGCGTTCAACGCGTCGCTGGAGGGGTTTTGCAGTATCTGCTGGCGCAAGGCGGGCGTCATTTCCAGCATTTCGGCCATGGCCAGTCGGCCGCGATACCCCGTCCGGGCGCATTTGGGGCAGCCCACGGCGCGATAAATCAGTTCGTCGCGCCGCAAACCAAAGCGCTCGGCCGTCGCCACATCCGGCGTTTCCTGCACCTTGCAAGCGTCACAAAGACGCCGCACCAGGCGCTGCGCGCTGATTGCCACGAGGCTGGAAGCCAGCAGGTAGTCGGCCACACCCATGTCGAGAAAACGCCCGATGGCGCCCGTGGCGCTGTTGGTGTGGATCGTCGATAGCACCAGATGGCCGGTGAGGGACGCCTGGACCGCGATTTCGGCGGTTTCCCGGTCGCGTATCTCGCCGATGAAAATCACGTCGGGATCGTGGCGCAAAATGGAACGCAGAATGTTGGCAAAACCCAGACCGGCCGCCTCGTTGACCTGTATCTGGCTGATGCCCGGCAGTTCGTATTCCACCGGGTCTTCCACCGTGATGATCTTGCGCGTGCCGTCGATGATCTGGTTCAGCCCGGAATACAGCGTCGTCGATTTGCCCGAGCCCGTCGGGCCGGTGACCAGTATCAGGCCATTGCTGCGCTCCAGGTTGCGCAGATAAAGATCCGTGATGCGCTGCGACAGCCCCGTGGCGGCAAGCGAAAGCGCCTGGTGCTTCTGGTCGAGCAGGCGCAGCACCACGTCCTCGCCATGGGGCGTCGGCAGGGTGCTGACGCGAATATCCACTTCCCGGCCACTGGTGCGCATGCGAATCCGGCCATCCTGCGGCAGGCGCCGTTCGGCAATATCGAGGTTGGCGAGAATCTTGAGGCGGGAAATGACCGCCGGAAAATCCTCGCTCGCCGGCGCCTGCCGCGAATGCAGCACGCCATCCACGCGGTAACGCAGCACAATCTGGGTTTTCCCCGGCTCCAGGTGGATGTCCGATGCGCCCATCTCGACGCCCGCCGTGATCAGTTCATTGACCAGGCGGATGATCGGCGCTTCCAGCGCCAGGTCCTTGAGGTGACCGACATCCTCGATGGATAGGGAGATCTGCCTTTCTTCCTGCCGGCCATCGGATACCGCCAGGTGATTGAGGGCGGCGGACAGTTTCTGCGGCGAGGCGATGGCGAGTTTTGCATCAGGGTGGAGACGCTCCAGCATGTCGAGCAGGCCGTCATCCTCGGGATCGTCGACCACCAGCCACAGCCCCTCTTCCCGGCTGACCGGAAGAATGCGGTTGTAATCCAGGTAGCCCTTGGGGAAGCTTTCATCCAGCGACGGCTCGCCTTCGCCATCCCAGACCGGCAAGTCGAGCACTTCCGAATACAACTGGCACAGGGCATCCTGGGATACCAGCCCCATGTCGACGACGAGCCGCGACAGGCGTTGCGGATTGACGGCGCGGATCTGCTCTATGCGGGCAAGCCCTTCCGCTTCGAGGATGCCGCGCTCGACCAGCAGCGTTCCAAGACCGGCAAACTCCCGCAGCCTGCCGGAAGACGCGCGTTTAACGTGAAACTCGCGCAGCGAGCCTTCGTCCCCCTCTCCCGCCTCGCGGGGGAGGGCAGGGGTGGGGGAAACGGGCATGGCGAGATTCATGATCGGGGTGGTACCTTTGCCATGACCGTTAGTCCCAGTTGCCAATGTCTGCATCATCCCCGCTGCCGCCTGCTTTTCCGTCCGCGCCTAGTGAATAAAGATCGAACCCCATGTTGTGCTTGCTGGGAATCTGATAAGTGAACGCGCGGTTCCACTCGTCATTGGGAACCTTGTTCTTTTTGAGATACGGCCCGCGCCAGTTCAGGATCGGCGCGTTGGCGGGGTTCTGCAGCAGAACCTGCAGACCTTCCTGCTGCGCCGGATAGCGCCCGGCGTCAAGATGGAAGGTGTCTATCGCGTTGGACAGCGTTTCAATCTGGATCTTGGTGGCCTTGACCTTGGAACCGCTCAGCGCGCCCATCAGACGCGGCCCCACCAGGGCCGCCAGCATGGCAATGATGACCATGACTATCATTATTTCTATCAGCGTGAAGCCGCTCGCCCGCCCGCGGCCATGATGATGAAGAAGCATTATTGCCATCCCTCAGAAGTTTTGTTCAAAACGGCGATTATGCCCACGTTTTCGCTTGATCGCACGTATATGTACCCTGATGGTGTGAATGCTCAGACCCAGATCGTCCGCGATCTGCTTGTCCAGCTTGCCATCCCGCAACAGCATGAAGACATCCCGCTCCTTGGGTGTCAGCACCGAATGACGCGGGAAAAAATCCGACGCATCCACCAGGTCATGCGCCTCGGAGTCCCATACCCAGCCCGAATTCGGCAGAGCCGGCTTGTTCGACAAGGCGGACAGCGCAATCATGACTTCTTCCAGCTCGATACTTTTCGGGATGAATCCGAAAGCGCCCAGCGCAAATCCGTGCAGCACCCACTCCTGCTCCGTTACCCCGGAGAGCATCACGACCCGCTTCGCCATGTTCGGGGGCGGAGATTCGAGCAGCGTCAGCCCGTTGTCCTTGCCCAGATTGATGTCCAGCAGGACGAGATCGAATGTGTCGCTGTCACGAATCAATTTTTCCGCATCGTCCAGCCGCTTGGCGGTGACCACGTCGCACCCTCTTGCCCTGAGCATTTCAGACAAACTGGACAAGACCAGCGGGTGATCATCGACAAACAGCACCCGCTTGGGGCCATTGCTTATGTTATTCATTTTCGCAGTCTCTTGAACCCGGATTGTTCATTAGCCCTGTAGGTTGGGTTAGGCGCGGCTTTTTGCGTCGTAACCCAACAAACCCGATCCTCCTTCTAAACGACGGTTTTGAGTATTTGGGTTTGTTGGGTTACGCGATAGAGCCGCTAACCCAACCTACATGGGTCTGGCTGTTTAAATTAAAGTCCCATATAAATGGAGAAACACAATGATTGAAAAACCCATCTGGCTGGAGCAAGCCGCAGCCCGTCCCAACGATCACGCCCGGCACGAGGCGGAAGTGCGCCAGACCCTGTTGACCAAGCCGCCCGGCGCGCTGGGCCGACTGGAGAACGTGGCGATCCGCCTCGCCGCGATGCAGGGTGTTGCGCGACCGCAAGTCGAACGGGTGCACATCGCGGTCTTCGCCGGCGACCATGGGGTAGCTGCGGAAGGCATCTCGGCGTTTCCCCAGGCCGTCACCGGCGAGATGGTGAAGAATTTCGCCGCCGGCGGCGCGGCGATCAGCGTGCTGGCGCGCCATCTCGGCGCGACGCTGGAAGTGGTCAACCTCGGCACGGTGAACGATCCCGGCCCGCTGGACGGGGTACTGAATTTGCAAATCGCCCCCAGCACCGCCAATCTGGCGCGCGAGGCGGCGATGACCCCGGCGCAGCTCGTCCAGGCGCTAGCCGCCGGCCGCGACAGCGTCGAACGCGCCCGGACGCAGGGTATAGCCTTGTATATCGGCGGCGAAATGGGCATCGGCAATACCACCGCCGCCGCAGCGCTGGCCTGCGCCGTGCTCAATGCCCAGCCGGAAAATCTCGCCGGGCCGGGTACCGGCATCAGTGCCGCCGGGGTAACCCATAAGGCGGAAGTGATCCGCCGCGCCTTGGCGCTGCACGCGCCGCATTTGTCCGATCCGCTGGAAGCCTTGCGTCGCCTGGGCGGTTTCGAAATCGCCGCGCTCGCCGGAGCCTATGCGAGTTGCGCCCGCCTCGGGCTGCCGGTGCTGGTGGACGGCTTCATCGCCAGCGTCGCCGCGCTGGCCGCCACGCGGATCTACCCCGGCGCGGCGGCGTGGTTCTTTTACGCCCACGCCTCGGCGGAACCGGGTCACCGGCTGGTGCTCAAGGCGCTGGACGCCGCGCCGCTGCTTGATCTCGGCATGCGCCTCGGCGAAGGTAGCGGCGCGGCGGTGGCGGTTCCGCTGTTGCGGCTGGCCTGTGCGTTGCACAACGAGATGGCGACTTTCGCCCAGGCGGGCGTGTCGAACAAGGACTGAGCCGCGTGAGTTCGACCGTCATCCACCTGTTGCGCCACGGCGAGACCGAAGGCGGGCCGCGCTATCGCGGCAGCACCGACGACGCGCTGACGCCGCGCGGCTGGGCGCAGATGTGGGCGGCGGTCGGCGAGATAGGCTGGGATCGCATCGTCGCCTCGCCACTCGTCCGTTGCGCTGCCTTTGCCCAGACGCTCGCCGAACGCCGGGGCATCCCGCTGGAAATCGACGCACGCCTGCGCGAAATGCATTTCGGCGCGTGGGAAGGGCGTACCGCCGTTGAAATCATGGCGCAAGACGCCGACGCGCTGACGCGCTTCTGGCAAGATCCCGCCGCCTATCCGCCGCCGGACGGCGAACCGCTGTTAGCCTTTCAGGCGCGCGTGCTCCAAGCCTGGCGCGAAATCGTCCGCGCCGACGCCGCGCAGCGGGTGCTGCTGGTCAGCCACGGCGGGCCGATCCGCGTGGTGCTGTGCGACATCAAGCAACATCCCGTCGAGCGCCTGCTGGAGCTCGAAGTGGCGCATGCCGCGCTGCTGGCTGTGCGAGTTCACGGCGATGGTGCAGCGCTGGCGTAGGATGGGTGGAGCGTAGCGATAC
>JAUYFW010000188.1 GCA_030690835.1 Sulfurimicrobium sp.
GTCGATGACCTCGCCGCCATGCCGAACCAGACCGTAGCCTGGTACGGCATACGCAACTATCAGGCGCGCAATTTCATGCGCGATCAGATGCGGGTGGGGGATCAGGTGTTCTTTTACCATTCCAGCTGCGCCGAACCGGGCATTATCGGCCTGGCTGTGGTGAGCAAGCTCGCCTACCCTGACCAGACCCAGTTCGACACCAGCAACAAATATTTCGACCCCAGGGCAACGCCTGAAAATCCGCGCTGGTTCAACGTGGAGGTAAAGCTGGTGAAGAAAACGCGACTGCTGGGCATCAAGGAATTACGCGGTTATCCCGAACTGGAGCACATGCGTATTTTGCAGCAGGGCAACCGTCTTTCCATTACGCCGGTCGACCCCAAGGAATGGGAATTCATTGCAGGGCTGCTGTAAAGGATTGGCTACGGCTACTCGAACAAGGCCGCAACAAATTCCTGCGCCACGAACGGGCGCAAGTCGTCGAGTTTTTCTCCCACACCGATAAAACGCACGGGTATCGGCCGGCTGCGCGCGATGGCGGCGATGATGCCGCCCTTTGCGGTGCCGTCCAGTTTGGACAACACCAGGCCGGTAAGCTGCAGCGCGTCGTCAAAAGCCTTGACCTGGGCCAGGCCGTTCTGGCCGGTGTTTGAATCAAGCACCAGCAAGACCTCATGGGGTCCACTGGGGTCGGCCTTGGCGATGACGCGTTTGACCTTTTTGATTTCTTCCATCAGATGCATCTGCGTCGGCAGACGGCCGGCGGTGTCCGCCAACACCACGTCGATGCCGCGCGCCTTGGCGGCGTGGATGGCATCGAATATCACCGCGGCTGAATCGCCGCTCTCCTGGGCGATCACCGTGACATTATTTCGCTCCCCCCACACCATCAACTGTTCTCGTGCCGCAGCGCGAAACGTATCGCCCGCCGCCAGCAACACCGATTTACCCTGGGACTGGAAATACTTGGCCAGTTTGCCGATGGTAGTGGTTTTCCCGGCACCGTTCACGCCCGCCAGCATGATGATGAAGGGGCGATGACCGGCGATATCCAGCGGCTGTTCCAAGGGCTGCAGCAGCGCCAGCAGGGATTGCTGCACCGCCCCTTTGAGCTGTTCCGCTTCGGTCAAGCCTTCGCGCCTGACGCGCGCGCGCAGATCGTCGAGCAAATACTGGGTCGCGGCCACGCCGACATCGGAGGTGAGGAGGATGGTTTCCAGTTCCTCGTACAGTTCCTCGTCTATCTTGCCGCCGCTACTGAACAAATTCGTCAGCTTCCTGCCAAATTGTTCCCGCGTGCGTGCGAGGCCTTGTTTCAGCCGGGCCGCCCAGCTTTCGGGTTTGCTTTGCGATTCTTCGGCGGCAGTCGGTTCGGATTTCTTGAAGAAACTAAACATGGGCGATCGGGTCTGTCCTGATACAGCAGTGGAATGGCTTATAATCGACGTCATTTTATCCCGAACAGATGTTTAATAGTAGGAGGTTGCGTGTTAAGAAAAATGTTGTTGGGCGTTGCACTGCTCGGACTATCCGGAATGGCCACGGCAAACCCTTATGAATACAAGCTGGCCAACGGCCTGAAGCTTGTCGTCAAGGAAGATCCGCGCGCGCCGGTGGTGGTGTCGCAGATCTGGTACCGGGCGGGCAGCATGGACGAAGTGAACGGCACAACTGGTGTCGCTCATGTGCTGGAACACATGATGTTCAAGGGCACGCACAAGGTGCCGGCGGGGCAGTTTTCCAAAATTATCGCCGAGGCGGGAGGACGCGAGAACGCCTTCACCAATCACGATTACACGGCTTATTTTCAACAACTCCAGGTCGACAACCTGCCGCTGGCCTTCAAACTTGAAGCCGACCGGATGACGAACCTGGTGTTGACGGAGCGGGAATTTTCCAAGGAAATCAAAGTTGTCATGGAAGAGCGCCGCATGCGCACCGATGACAACCCGCAGTCGCTGGTGCATGAACAGCTCAACGCGCTGGCCTTTGGCGCCCATCCCTACCACCACCCGGTAATCGGCTGGATGGACGATCTGGAAAACATGCGCGTGGAAGATGCCCGCGCCTGGTATCAACGCTGGTACGCGCCCAATAACGCCACGCTGGTAGTGGTGGGCGACGTCAAGCACGATGCGGTGTTCCGCCTGGCACAACAGCATTTCGGAGCGCTCAAGCCTCGCGCCCTGCCGCCCCGCAAACCGCAGAATGAGCCGCTGCAGCGCGGCATCAAGCGAGTGACGGTGAAAGCGCCGGCCAAGCTGCCTTATGTCGTGATGGCCTATCGCACACCGGTATTGCGCGACGTAACCAGGGATTGGGAACCTTATGCGCTGGAGATTCTGGCGGGCGTGCTCGACGGCCATCCCGCGGCGCGGCTGAACCAGTCGCTAGTGCGCGAAAGCCGTCTGGCAAACGATGTCGGCACCGGCTACGATGATATTTCCCGTGGCCCCGGACTGTTCATGATCGAGGGCACCCCGAGCGAGGGCAAGAGCGTGACCGAACTGGAACAGGGCATTCGTAACGAAATCGCCAAACTGCAACTCAATGGCGTCAGCGAGGAGGAATTACAGCGCGTGAAAGCACAGGTTGTGGCGGCGCAGGTTTATCAACGCGACTCCATGTTCTATCAGGGCATGCTGATCGGCAATCTGGAAAGTGCGGGCCTGTCCTGGCGCGACGAGAAAACACTACTGGAGAAACTGAATGGCGTGAGCGCGGAACAGGTCAAGGAAGTTGCCCGCAAATACCTGCAGGACGATGGTCTCACGGTAGCCACGCTCGATCCCCAACCGCTCGATGGCAAGAAGCCGTTGCAACCCTCGGCAGGAGACCGCCATGCGCATTAAACGAACCGTCCATGTCTGGCTATGGAGCACTTTGGCACTCCTGTTTTCGGGCATTGCCCACGCCGGCCTGCCGATCCAGCACTGGCAGAGCGCCAATGGCGCCCGGGTCTATTTCGTGGAAAGTCATGGCTTGCCATTGCTCGACGTAAGTGTCGAGTTCGATGCCGGAACGCGCCGCGATACGGCGGAAAAATCCGGCCTGGCGAATTTGACCTCGCACATGCTGGATCTCGGGGCCGGCGGGTTGTCGGAAGAAGATATTTCACGCCGGCTCGCCGATGTGGGCGCGCAACTTGGCGCCACGATCGACCCGGATCGCGCCGGCATGACCTTGCGCACCCTGAGCAGCACGCGGGAACGCACCCAGGCGCTGAATTTGATGACCACAATCCTGCAGCAGCCCGACTTCCCCGCAGCGGCTCTGGAGCGCGAAAAAGCGCGCGTCATTGCCGCATTGCAGGAAGAGGACACCCAACCCGGCCCGATCGGACAAAAAGCCTTCCAGGCCGCGCTCTACGGCACCCACCCTTACGCGCTTCCCGGCGCCGGCAAGACTGCAACGGTATCCCTGCTCCAACAACAGGATGTGCGCGATTTTTTCCGCCGGCATTACGTTAGCGAATCCGTGGTCATCTCCATCGTGGGGGATGTGAGCCGGGCCGAGGCCGCCAGCATCGCCGAACAACTCTCGGCCGGCCTGCCACGCGCAAATAGCGCCTTGCCGCCCTTGCCCGAGGTCACGCCACTCCCCCAGGCTGAATCCACCCACCTTCCGCATCCCGCCAGCCAGAGCCATATATTGTTGGGAATGCCGGGCATGAGCCGTAAGGACGTGGATTATTTCCCGCTCTTCGTCGGCAACTATATTCTCGGCGGTGGCGGTTTCGCTTCGCGCCTGACCGATGAAGTGCGCGAAAAACGCGGACTGGCCTACAGCGTGTACAGCTATTTCATGCCGCTGGCGCAACCGGGGCCGTTTCAGATTGGTCTCCAGACGAAGCGTGATCAGGCGAGTGAGGCGCTGAAAATTACTCTTGCCACACTTCACCACTTTGTCGCCGCTGGCCCCACTGCGGCGGAATTGCGCCATGCCAAGCAAAATCTGATCGGCAGCTTCCCATTGCGCCTCGACAGCAACCGGAAAATCCTCGGCTATCTGTCCCTGATCGGCTATTACAACCTGCCGCTGGACTATCTCGACCAGTTCGTCAAAAACGTGGACAAGGTCACGCTGGCGGAAGTGAACAGCGCTTTCAAACGCCGCATCGACCCGGAAAAAATGGTGACGGTCATCGTTGGCGGCGATGGCAAGAAGTAACCGTGTTCGCATCGTTGGTGGCGCCTGGCGCAGTCGCCTGCTGCCCTTCCCCGATGTACCAGGATTGCGGCCCACCCCGGATCGGGTCCGGGAAACGCTGTTCAACTGGCTGGGCCAGTTGATGGACGGCAAGATCTGCCTGGACCTCTTTTCCGGCAGCGGCGCGCTGGGTTTCGAGGCGCTGTCGCGCGGCGCCAGGCAAGTCGTGATGGTGGAGCGTGACCCCAAGGTGGCACACTCCCTGCGCGCCAATGCGGCAACCCTGAACGCAGAAAATTGCGAACTGGTGGCGGCGGATGCGTTAAAATTCCTCGCACGGGAAACGCGCTGCTTCGATATAATCTTCGTCGACCCGCCTTATGATTTGCATCTCTTGCCGCGTGTACTACCCAAGTTGCTGGCTCGCCTGAGCGACGATGGCATGGTTTACGCCGAGTCGGACAGGGTTTTGGAAGTGGGGCCGGAATGGCAGGTTTGGCGCAGCGGTAGTGCCGGCCAGGTGCATTATTATTTACTCAGGAAAGCTTGTTAGAAAATGCTCAAGGCGGTCTACCCCGGCACTTTCGACCCCATCACCCGAGGCCACGAGGATTTGGTGCGACGTGCCGCGCGCCTGTTCGGCGAAGTCATCGTGGCGGTGGCCGACAGTCGCACCAAGCAGCCGTTCTTCAGCCTGGACGAGCGCGTGGAGATGGCGGCTTCCGTTTTGGCGGATTGCCCCAATGTGCATGTGACTGGATTCTCGGGACTACTGATACATTTTTTGCAGCAACAGGACGCGACTATTATTCTGCGCGGCTTGCGGGCGGTATCCGATTTTGAATACGAGTTTCAGCTGGCGGGGATGAACCGCAACCTCTACCCCAATGTCGAAACGATTTTTCTCACCCCATCCGAACAATACATGTTCATTTCCGCCAGCATGGTGCGCGAAATTGCCCTGCTGGGTGGGGATGTGAGCCAGTTTGTTCAGCCGGCGGTATGCGCCAGGCTTAACAGCAAAATTACCAACCTTAACTAACGCGAGGAAACTGTGCCATGGCATTAATGATTACCGACGAGTGCATCAACTGCGACGTATGCGAACCCGAGTGCCCCAACGGCGCGATTTCGCAAGGCGATGAAATCTATATCATCGATCCCGCTTTATGCACCGAGTGTGTGGGACATTACGACGAGCCGCAGTGTATTTCGGTTTGCCCGGTGGATTGCATCATCACCAATCCGGAGCACACTGAAAGCAAGGAGCAGTTGCAGGCAAAGTACGAGAAGCTAAGCGGGAATTAATATTTTCCGGACGCAAAAACCCCCTGCGGATATTGCCATCCACGGGGTTTTTTGTTTTCAGGCAGCCAGTTGCTGGGGAGCGCTGTCAAAGTCCAGCGCCTGCTCCATCTGTCGGTGCAGATTGCGCAGGTCGTCGAGTTGAGCGGCGATAACGGCATCCATCTGTTCCAGCTCGGTAATACGGTCTTCCAGGGTATCCGTCGCCTTGTGGATGCGCTTGATGCTTTCCAGACGGCGGCGCAGTTGTAGCTGGTGTTCGCGCACCTGGGTTTCCATCGGCGCCATGATCGCCCTCAACCAGTTTTCCACATCGCGGTTGGCCACTTCATAGACGTGAATCACGCGGCTGGCGATGGTTTCGAAGAACTTGGTGGTTATGGTGAACTGCTCGTTGGTGAGCATGTTCAGTGCCGTATTGAAATGGTCGTTGTAACCTTTTTCCAGCTTGGCGACTTCCTTCAGGTATTTCAGCGTCGAGAAAGGCTGCGGGGCATTTTGCGACAGGCCATGCTCCTCGCTGAACTTCTTGTACATGCTATCCATCATGCGCTTGATTTCCTCGATCTGCTGGCCGGACTTGTTGATATTGTCCGTCACATCCTTGAAGAAATTGTTCATCGCAACGCTGATGCCCTTGCTGAAACGGCTGCTGACCATGGCATCGCGGGTATTTTTCACTTCCACCTTGAGCGCATCCATGCCGAGATGGGTGAAGAGAATGTTGGTTTGCTGCGAGAACACGCTGCGTAAGGCCTGAAAGCGCTGCAGACCTTTCTCGAAATTTTCCTTGTCGAGCTTGACCTTCTCCATCATGTGCTCGATCACGTCCTGGTTCTTGCCGCGCAGGCCCTTGAGTTCGTCTAGTTGTTCGCGCACCCCGCTCATGCGCGCATCGAGGATGGAATGCGTCACGCCCATCAGGTCTTCGACTTCGCTCTGGGTGTTGTCGCGCACGATTTCCTGCTTGGAAGGAATCAGCTCGTCGGTCAGCGCCTTTTCCAGCGCCGGCAGCCGGCTTTTTTCGAGCAGTTCGGGATCATGATTAATCTTTGCCAGCAGTCCCTTCTGCGCGGAAATGGGGAAAACCTGTGATGATTTGATCCCCAGCAGTTCGGCGCTACTATTCACCTGAGACTGGATTTCGCGCTCGATTTCCTCGCCGCTCTTGAGCTCGTCCCATAGGCCGTCAATCTTGTTCATGACTACCAGCCGGCCCTTTTGGCGCCCCTGGGGATTGCCCACATAATCGCGCCACACTTCGATGTCGGTCTTGGTGACGCCGGTATCCGCCGCGAGCATGAACAGCACCGCGTGGGCGTTGGGCAACATGTTGATGGTGAGTTCCGGCTCGGTGCCGATGGCGTTGAGACCGGGCGTATCGAGAATGACCAGCCCCTGTTTCAGCAAGGGGTGCGGGAAATTGATGATGGCGTGGCGCCAGCAGGGAACCTCGACCGTGCCGTCAGCCTGCACGGTGAAGGCGCTGTCGGCATTGTTTTCGTCATAGAGACCGTAGCGTGCAGCGTCTTCCTTGCTCACGCGCTTGACCTGGCTGACTTGCTGGAAGGCGGTCAGCATGCCTTCGGCGGAGTCAGTATCGAGCGGAAAAACCTGCCACTCGTCCACGTAGCGCTTGTATTCGGTGGTCGTGGTATCGGTGGCGCGCGTTTCGATAGGCAGCAATTGAATGCAGGATTCGCGTCCATCCTCGTACATCAGCTCGGTGGGGCACATGGTGGTGCGTCCGGCACTGGAAGGCAGCAGACGCAGGCCGTAGCCGGCGAAGAAAATGGCGTTGATGAGCTCCGACTTGCCGCGCGAGAACTCGGCCACGAAGGCCACATTGAGCTTGTCATCGCGCAAGCGGTCGAGAATATGCTGAATGCGCAGATCGCTCTGGCCGTCGTTCAGTTCCTGCTCGTTGAGCCAGTTGCGATAGTCGCCGATACTGTCGGACAGACCGGTGCGCCAGGCGCTGTAGGCTTCGAAGTGTGCGACCAGATTCTGGTTTGTCATGAATGCTCCCGTGGCCTGTCATCGGCAATGCCATCGTACTTTAGCATAAAAAATAGATTAATCAATGGTGTCCGTGGGTGTGCCAAGCGTTTTAGCCCCCCACGCAATTTGCGTGCCACTAACTGGCATGGCGAAGTGCCGCCCCAAATCATGAAACAGCACTTCGCCATGCCAGTTTCCCTCTCTCCTAACTCTCTCCCGGGGGGAGAGATGGACGCAGGCTCGCTACGCGAGTTTCACGTTAGCGCTGACAATCGGGGCAGTAAAAGGTCGAACGCTGGCCCTGCCTTAATAAACGGATGGGGACACCGCATTGCCGGCACGGCTCTCCGGCACGCCCATATACGAAATACTGCTGCTGAAAATAACCCGGCTTGCCGCTGCTATCGACGAAATCGCGCAGGCTGCTCCCCCCGGCGGCGATGGCCAGTTGCAACACTTCCTTCACCGCCCGCGCCAGCTTGTCACAACGCGTCACGCCGATACGGCCAGCCGGGGTGGCGGGCCTGATGGCGGCACGGAACAGGGCTTCGTTGGCGTAGATGTTGCCCACGCCGACCAGCAGATGAGCATCCATCAGCATTTGCTTGATACTGCCCTTCTTGCCGCGCGTATGGCAATAAAGCCAAGCACCATCAAAATCGCTCGTCAGGGGCTCCACGCCGAGGCGCGCCAGCAGGGGGTGACGCAGCGGGTCAGTTTCTACCCAGATTACGGCACCAAAGCGACGCGGGTCACGCAGACGCATGCAGAAAGCGTTTTCCAGCACCAGATCGAAATGGTCATGTTTTTCCGCCGGAGCAGCGGCAGGCACAATGCGCAGACTGCCGGACATGCCCAGATGCAGGATGAGCCAGCCCTGGCCGCAATCCATTAGCAAATATTTTCCGCGCCGCTCAATGCCGCGGATGAGCAAGCCGGGCAGAATATGCCCCAACTCCGGCATGACGGGAAAACGCAAACGGGCATCGCGCACGATAACGGCACGGATGCGCTGGCCGCTCAGGTGCGGTGCGAGCCCGCGACAGGTGGTTTCGACTTCCGGCAGTTCAGGCATTGCGGCGGCGCCAGACGAATATCGCGGCGCTGAAGAACAGCAGGGGCAAGCCGATCAGAAAGCCCAGCGCGAGCGCCACGGCAGCCGATTTACCGAGGCTCAGCGTGGCGTCCAGGGTGTTTTTTGGCTGGATGGTAATGAGATTGGCATCCCCCGCCAGCCAATTGACAAGGTTGATGCCGAGATCGAGATTTCCGCCATTGCCCAGGTAGGCGTTGGCAAGAAATTCGCCGCTGCCGATCACTGCGATGCGCTGGCGCCCGTCCTCGCTGTCTCTTTCCAGCACGCGGCCGATCACGACCGGGCCTGCAACGTCCCGCCTCGGGTCGAAAGCGGCATGTTCATCCGCCGGGCCGCTTTCAACCCAACTGGGCGCGGCCGTCTCGATGAGCGGCGTAACGTGCCAGTCCGGATCATCGTTGACGCCAATGGCACGGGCATGGGGAAAGACCGTAACGAGATCGAATCGAGCGGTCACGGGATGCGGCCCATACTGCGCCGCCACGGCGGTTGACGGGGCAAAACCCAACTCTTTCGCGGCCGGGTCGATGACCATGCCGGGCGTCAACAACAAGCCCAGCATTTCCGCCACCGGCTGCAGGCCGTGCAAGGCGCCGGGCTCGATCAGCCACAACAGATTCCCGCCGCGCGCCAGATAGCGCTTGATCTTGTCCGCTTCGCCCGGCAGGATTTCTGCCTGCGGCTGGGTCAGCAGCAGCACGCTGACATCGGCGGGCACTTCGGCAGCCACGGCAAGACTCAACGGCGCGCCACGAAAACCCTTATGCGCCAGTTGACGGCCGAATTCGCCCAGATCATGCGGGGCGCCACCATCCAGCTTGCGCTCGCCATGCCCGGTGAGCGCCATCACCAGCCGCTCATGGCCGCGTGCGAGCCGCATCAGGGCATGGGTGAAATCCTGCTCGTTGAGCGTGGCGAGATGCTCGCTATGGCCACGATAGCTCAGTACCAGTTCGCCATTGACCTGCACGCCAGCGGCACGGGCGAGTTGCGCTTCCTGGGCGGGGTCAACGAATTTGAATTTCAGATCAGGCTTGAGTCGCTGATAGCGGGCGACAAAATCGCGAATCGGCAGGCGCAGATCGCCATATTGCGGGTCCTGTAGCGTGGCGTAAGCGGTCACTTCAAGCACACCTGGCATGGTATCGAGCATCTTTTGACTCACCGGGCTCAGGGTGTGGCGAGCGTTCTGGGTGAGGTCCCACTGCCAGTGATAGCGCTGGGTCAGGAAGCCCGCCAAGCCCACGGCAACCAGGAACAGCAGCAATAAAACCGCCTGGTGGCGGCGCAGCCAGAAGCGCAAATTTCTCATGGCAGCCGGTCCCGGTCCAGGCGCAGCACGGTCAACACCAGGAAAGTCGCCGTGAACAGCAGGAAATAGCCCACATCGGCCGTATCCAGCAGGCCGCGATTGCTGCGCCCGAAATGTTGCAGCAGCGACAAGGCATGCAGCGGAGCGATTTCCTGCGACGCGATGTCGAGCAGCCACAAGCCAAGCGCGGCACCGATCCCGCTGATCGCCGCCACCGCCGGGTGGGCGGTGAGGCTGGAGAAATACAGGCCGAGGGCGGCAAGACAGGCGGCCAGCAGCACCAGGCCCAACAGGCCGACCAGCAGCAAGCCGATATCGAGCGGCCCGCCCGCCAGGAGAGCAAGCGCCATGGCCGCGGCAAGCGCGATGAGCAGGCAGAGAAACAGCCACAGGCCGAGGAATTTGCCCATCACGATGGCGCCGAGCGACAGCGGCGCGGAAAGCAGCAGCGGCAGCGTGTGGTTGCGGCGTTCCTCGGCAATCAGGCGCATCGCGAGGACCGGCGTAATCACCAGCAGAATCATGGCGGTCGCGCCGAACAGCGGGGCCACGACCATTTCCGTCACCCCGGGCGGGTTGGCGAGCTGGAGCAATTGGCCCTGTACGTTGATAAAGGCGTCCACCTGGTTGAGGAACAGCCAGGCCAGCAGCAGTTGCAACACGCCCAGGATGATCCACGCCAGCGGTGAGGCGAAGAGAATCCTGAGTTCCTTGGCGGCGATGGTGGCGATCATGGCGGGCTTTCCTGGCGCGTAAGACGGACGAACATTTCTTCCAGGCCATTGCCAGCGACTGCGCGCGGGCCATCCTCCTGCCACTGACGGCACAGGTCCGCCATGCCGCCGCTATACACCGTGCGGCCTTGATGCAGGATCAGCACCTGGTCGCACAAAGCTTCGGCCTCGGCCAGGATATGGGTGGACAGAATCACGCCATGGGTGCGCCCCAGCGCCCCGATCAACTCGCGAATCTCGCGAATCTGCAGCGGGTCGAGGCCGGCGGTGGGCTCATCCAGAATGATCACGGACGGGTTGTGGACGATGGCCTGGGCAATGCCCACCCGTTGCCGGTAACCCTTGGAAAGGCTGCCGATCAGCCGCTGCGCCACATCGTCCAGGCCGCAACGCCGCAGGGCCTGCCTCACCGCCGCATCCAGATCCGCCTTGGGCACGCGGTGCAGGCGCGCGGCGAAGCGCAGAAATTCGCCCACCGTCAGTTCCCGGTAGAGGGGCGGGATTTCGGGCAGATAGCCGAGATGGGCCTTTGCCGCCTCGGGTTGCTCGCTCAAATCCACACCGCAGATTTCGACGCTGCCCGAGCTCGGCGCAAGATTGCCGCTCAACATCTGCAGGGTGGTGGATTTGCCGGCGCCATTGGGGCCGAGCAGGCCGAGCACCTCGCCGGGATGCAAATCCAGATCGAGCGCGTCGACAGCAACCCGCGCGCCATAGCGGCAACTGAGCTGGCGCGCGCGCAGCGAAGGCAAGATGTCGGGCTGAGGGCTCATAAATATAACTTGGACATCCGTTCAAAGTGGCAAATTCAAGGTGTTGTGCCTATACTTGGCGGGCGTTAAGTAAAAGCAATTTTTAGTTTTGAATGTTCAATGTTGAATGGTGGAATGCGCTTCGCGTGTGATCCAAATGCCGACGCGGCTTGCGTCGCACATACATTAAACGTTCAACATTGAACATTCAAAACCGAATTACTTTGTTAATTATACTTGAGACCCCGAGCATCCAGGATGCCTACCTTGAAACTTGAACCCATTCTGCTGGCGGCGTCCCTGCTGGCCTTGTCCGCATGTGCTCCGGCGCCGCTGAAAGCCCCGCTAGCCGCTGCTCCTGCCCCTGCCGCCGAAACGAAAAAACCGCTGCTGCCGAATCAGGAGCTTAGCGCGCAGACCCTTTATCAATATCTGGTCGGCGAAGTGGCGCTGCAACGCAACCAGCCGGAACTGGCGGCCGAGGCCCTGCTGGACCTGGCGAAAACCAGCCGCGATCCGCGCCTGGCCAAGCGCGCTACCGAAACCGCGGTCCAGGGACGGCAGGCGAATCAGGCGGCCGACGCGGCAACGCTATGGCAATCGCTGGACCCGGACTCGCCCCAGGCCACCCAGGCCGCCGCCGCATTGCTCCTCAACAGCGGCCGCTTGAGCGAGTCGCGCCCTTATCTGGAAAAAATCATTGCCGGTGAAAGCGAAGGCCGCGCCAATGGCTTCCTCCACCTCAACCAGATGCTGGCGCGGCAACGCGACCGTGGCGCAGTGCTGGAACTGGTGCGCGACCTGGCCAAGCCCTTTCCCGAGGTTGCCGAGGCCCATCTGGCGATTGCCCAGGCAGCCTGGAGTGCCGGAAAGCGCGACGAAGCACTGGCCGAATTGCGCCAAGTGGAAAGTCTGCGGCCAGGCTGGGATTCTGCCGCCCTGTTCCGCGGGCTGGTACTACAGCAAACTTCCGCCTCCGATGCGCTGGAGTTCTACCGCGCCTTTTTGCACGACTACCCCAAAGCGAAGGAAGTACGACTCGCCTACGCCCGCTTGCTGGTAGGCGAAAAGCAGTACCGCCAAGCGCGCGCCGAGTTTCAGCGCGTGATGGACGATGCGCCCAATAACCCCGACGTAAGTTTTGCCATCGGCCTGCTTGCCATGCAGGAAGGCGACCTCGAAGCCGCGGACAGCTATCTGCGGCAAGCCCTTGGCGCCGGCCATAAAGACCGCGACATGGTGCGCTTCTACCTCGGCCAGGTTGCCGAGGAACGCAAACACATGGATGAAGCCGCGAAGTGGTACAACAGCGTGGAACAGGGGGAGCACTACATCAACGCCCGGATCCGCCATGCCGGCCTGACCGCCAAGCAAGGCAAGCTGGACGAAGCGCGCCAGCAGTTGCAGCAGATACAGGTGCAGAACAACCAGCAACGGGCCCTGCTGATTCAGGCCGAAGCCCAATTGCTGCGCGAAGCCAGGATGTTCCAGACAGCCTTCGATGTACTGGACAAGGGCCTGGAAAAGCTGCCCAACCATCCGGAGCTGCTATACGACCATGCCATGGCGGCGGAAAAACTGGGCAAACTCGAGGTGATGGAGAAGGACTTGCGCCACCTGATCCAGCTCAAGCCCGACAACGCCCATGCCTACAATGCGCTGGGTTATGCCTTTGCGGAGCGCGGCACCCGCCTCGCTGAAGCACGCGAACTGCTGGAAAAAGCCACCGCCCTGGCGCCGCAAGACGCCTTCATCATGGACAGCCTGGGTTGGGTCTATTTCCGGCTCGGCCAGCACGCCAAAGCGCTTGAATTATTGCGCCACGCGCTGGAACTGAGCCGCGACCCGGAAATCGCGGCGCATCTCGGCGAGGTGCTGTGGACACAGGGACAGCACGACGAAGCGCGCGCAGTGTGGCAGTCTGCCTTGAAACGGGCGCCGGAGAGTGAAGTTTTACGTAATGTCATGCAAAAATTCAAGTAGCTGGCTTTGGCTGCTGTGCCTGCTGCTGTTGGGGGGGTGCGCCGCGCCGCCAGTCAGGCAGATGGGAGCCGCCGTGGCGCCCGAAACATTTCAGTTGCAGGGCCGCATTGGCGTGCGCTACGGAACGGAAGGTTTTTCCGGAAATTTCAGCTGGCGGCATGGCATTCAGGACGACGAAATCCTGCTGCTCACTCCTCTGGGGCAGGCAGTGGCGCGCATCGAGCGCGATGCGACGGGCGTGAAGCTGGACACCCCGGATGGCCACTATGCGGCGCAGGACGTGGCCGAGCTGACGCAACGCATACTGGGCTGGCGCCTGCCGCTTGACGGGATGCAATACTGGGTGACCGGACAACCGGCACCGGACGGGGTGGCAAGCATCTCCCGCGACGCATCCCTGAATATCACCCGCTTGCGGCAGCAGCAATGGGAAATCGAATATCCCGCTTATCGGGCGCAGGGCGCCTACGTCTTGCCGGCCCGCGTCGTGATGCGCAACGGCACCCTGGAACTCAAGCTGGTGGTGGATGAATGGATCTTGCCGTGAAAAACATCACCTATCCCGCTCCCGCGAAACTCAACCTGTTTCTCCACGTCGTGGGCCGCCGTCCGGATGGCTATCACCTGCTGCAAAGCGTGTTCCGCTTTCTCGATCACGGCGACCAATTGCACTTCAAACTGCGCCAGGACGGGCGGATAACGCGCACCACCGATCTTCCCGGCGTCCCGCAAGAAAAAGATCTGGTGGTGCGTGCCGCGCGCCTGCTGCAGGAATCGACTGGCTGCACGCTCGGCGTCGAGATTGCCGTGGAAAAACGCCTTCCCATGGGCGGCGGCCTGGGCGGGGGCAGCTCCGATGCGGCGACGGTGCTGCTGGCACTGAACCGTTTATGGCATTTGAACCTCACGCGCGCCGAATTGCAACGTCTGGGCTTGCAACTAGGCGCGGACGTGCCGGTGTTCGTTTTCGGCGAAAGCGCCTTCGCCGAGGGGGTGGGCGAACTGCTCCAGCCCGTCAGCCTGCCGCCGGCCTGGTATGTGGTTATCGTGCCCCCGGTGGCGGTGGCGACTGCGGAGATTTTTGCAGCGCCGGAATTGACACGCGACACGACTTCGATCAAAATGTGCGACCTCTCGATAGCCCAGCTTCGCAACGACTTGCAAGCCGTGGTTTGTGCGAGGTATCCCGAAGTGGCGGAATGCCTCGACTGGCTTGAACAGTTCGGCAATGCCAGGATGACGGGGTCAGGCGCATGCGTATTCGCTGAATTCGCCACGCAACACGAAGCGAGCCGGGCACTGGCAAGCAAACCTGCGAAATGGCAGGGTTTCGTGGCGCAAGGACTTGACCGGCATCCGCTGCGGGATTATGCAGACTAGATCATTGGGGAGTCGCCAAGTGGTAAGGCACCGGATTTTGATTCCGGCATTCGTAGGTTCGATCCCTACCTCCCCAGCCATACATTCAGGGGCGGGCATTCCGCCCCTTTGGTTTTTATATTCGCTGAGATAGGCACCCTCATGGCGTACGGCAGCATGATGGTTTTTACCGGCAACGCCAATCCACGGCTTGCCGAAGAAGTGGTCAAGCACCTCAACCTCCCACTCGGGCGCGCGGTAGTCGGGCGCTTTTCCGATGGCGAGGTGATGGTAGAGCTGATGGAACACGTGCGCGGCAAGGATGTGTTCGTGCTGCAGTCCACCTGCATGCCCACCAACGACACCCTGATGGAAGTCATGGTGATGGTGGACGCCCTCAAGCGCGCTTCCGCCGGGCGTATCACTGCCGCCATCCCCTACTTCGGCTATGCCCGCCAGGATCGCCGTCCCCGCTCCGCGCGCGTGAGCATTACCGCCAAGGTGGTGGCCAACATGCTGCAGGGCGCCGGAGTTGACCGTCTGCTGACCATGGACCTGCACTCGGATCAGATCCAGGGATTTTTCGACATCCCGGTGGACAACATCTACGCCTCCCCGATTTTGCTCGGCGACGTGTGGAAGCATGACCACAAGAATCTGATCGTGGTATCGCCCGACGTGGGCGGCGTGGTCCGCGCCCGCGCACTGGCGAAGCGCCTGGAATCGGATCTGGCGATTATCGACAAACGCCGCCCCAAGCCCAACGTGGCCAAGGTGATGAACATCATCGGCGATGTGTCTGGCCGCACCTGCGTGCTGATGGACGACCTGGTCGACACCGCCAACACCCTGTGTGAAGCAGCCGCAGCCTTGAAAGACCACGGCGCGGTAAAGGTAGTGGCTTACTGCACCCATCCGGTACTATCCGGCAGCGCGGTGGAGCGGGTGATGAATTCCCATCTGGACGAACTGGTCGTCACCGACACCATTCCGCTCCGCGAAGAAGCCAAGGCCTGCGGACGCATCCGCCAGCTTTCGGTGGCCGAACTGCTGGCCGAAACGATGCGCAGAATCAGCAACGAGGACTCGGTGAGTTCCTTGTTTATGGAATAGCGGTCAGCTGTCAGCCATCAGCGGTCAGCTTGAAACTGACGGCTGACCGCTTGTCAAACCGCCTGGTCGCGGGCGGTTTTTTGTTAACTTTTGGAGTAAAAAATGAAAACTGAATTTAACGCAACCTTGCGCACGGTGCAGGGAACGGGTGCGAGCCGCCGTCTCCGTCGTGCAGGCAAAGTACCGGCCATCGTCTATGGCGTCGGCCAGGATGTCGCGGTGATCGAACTGGATCACAACGAAATTTACCACGCCCTGCGTCGCGAAACTTTCCACGCTTCCCTCCTCACCATGAACCTGGGTTCCTCCAAGGAACAGGTCGTGCTGCGCGATTACCAGATGCATCCTTTCCGCCAACAGGTGTTGCACGTGGACTTCCAACGCGTGAACCAGAACGTGAAAATGCACATGAAGGTGCCGTTCCACTTCGTCAACGCCGACCTGGCGCCGGGCGTAAAACTGACCGGTGGCACGGTGAACCACGTCATGACCGAAGCGGATGTGAGCTGCCTGCCCAAGGATCTGCCCGAATTCATTGAAGTGGACCTGGCGAACCTGGCCGCGGGCCATTCCATCCACCTGTCCGAAATCAAGCCACCCGAGGGCGTCGAATTCGTACAACTGGTGCATGGTGACGACGCTGCCGTGGCAAACATCAAGGTACCGCGCGGCGGCGCAGCGGCTGCCGAGGGTGCTGAAGAAACAGCGGCTGCCTGACCCTTCCCGCGCCTTGGCGCGGGAAAACAAAAAAGCCCGTCACTCCTTGATTGACGGGCTTTTTTTATCAGCTTTTTTATCAATGGAGATAAAACGCAGATGCCTGGTATTCGGCTGATTGTCGGCTTAGGCAACCCCGGCCTGGAATATGAATCCACCCGCCACAACGCCGGTTTCTGGTGGGTGGAGCGCATTGCCGCCGCCCGAAAAGCCCTGTTCAACGCGGAAAGGAAATTCCATGGCCAGGCGGCACGCGCCCACCTGGACGGGCATGAAATATGGCTGCTCAAACCGCAAACCTTCATGAACCGCAGCGGTCAGGCCGTGGGGGCGCTGGCGGGCTTCTACAAAATCGCGCCGGAAGAAATCCTCGTCGTCCATGACGAACTGGATCTGCCTCCCGGCGATGCGCGTCTCAAAAAAGGCGGCGGCCACGGCGGCCACAATGGGCTCAAGGACATCATCGCCCATCTCGGCACGCCCGACTTCTGGCGCCTGCGCATCGGCATAGGCCACCCTGGCGACAGAAACCAGGTGGTGGATTACGTCCTTCATCCCGCGCGCCGCGAGGAACAGGATTTGATCGAAGCAGCCGTGGACAGGAGTCTGCCCCTGCTGCCGCACATACTGGCAGGCGACTTTTCCGCCGCCATGCTGAAACTGCATACCAAGGCAGAGAAATGAGCAAACTGCCTCTTGAACGCATCCTGCAATCGCAAGGATTCGGCACTCGCAAGGCCTGCCGGCAACTGATCGACGGCGGTGAAGTCGCGATCGCCGGTGAGACGGTTAGCGGCCATCGCGCCGTTTTCGAAACCAGCGGCCTGGAATTCACGGTTTTCGACGAAGCGTGGGTTTACCGCGAGCATGTTTACATCGCGCTGCACAAGCCCGCCAATTTCGAATGCTCCAGAAAACCCAGCCACCACCCCGGCGTACTGTCGCTGTTACCGGAACAATTTACCTGGCGCGATGTACAGCCGGTGGGCCGCCTCGATCACGACACCACCGGGCTGTTGCTGATGTCCGATGATGGCGCCTTTATTCACGCCCAGTCCTCCCCCAAGCGACACATCCCCAAGGTCTACGTGGCCACCACGCATGAGCCGGTGACGCCCGCGCTGGTCGACCTGCTGCTGGCCGGGGTGCAATTGCACGACGAGCCCGCGCCCCTGGCAGCGTTGACCTGCCGCCAAATCGCCACGCATCAACTGGAAATCGTGCTGGAGCAGGGTAAATACCATCAGGTCAAGCGCATGCTGGCTGCCGCTGGCAATCATTGTAGCGCCTTGCAACGCTCGGCGATCGGCGCGTTGACCCTCGAAGCGCTGGCCCTGGACGCGGGAACCTGGTGTTATCTGGACGAGGCACAACTGGCTTTGCTGATGCCCGATCCGGAACGGGTCAGACCCCCTGCAACATGAAACACGCTCAACCGTTTAAACTATTGTCTTGCCGTCACGGATCGGCTATTCTCAATTCATAACAAAGAGTTGCTGGCAAGCTCCGCCACCCGCTGCTTGCCGCATGAAGCGCTCAGTCGAGCGCAGCGCTCAACCAAAAAAGGAGAAAAGCATGTCGGGCAACCACAAAAATCGTACCGGCTTGGACCGACGCAAGCGCGATATCGGACCGCCAGCAGGCTGGAAGGAACGCAGGCGCAACCCCGAACGCAGATTGCCAGAAGTGGAGGAAATCTCGATCGAGGAGTTCAAGCGACTCATGTCGGCAAACAGCCCCTCAACGCCGGACCAGCCTGCCAGCGAGGAAGAAAAACTCTTCGATTGGGATGAAGTCAGGAAGTTGTAAGCGCCGCCGCACTTTGGAGCAAGTGATCCGCCGCGCTATAATTGCGGATTACCCGGAGGCGCGTTCATGCGCAAGCACGGGAATTCCGCGACATCCGTGAGCGAGTTTCCTCACGCACAGAACACATATCGCAAAATAATTGTTTTGTCTTACTAAGGATAAAATATAATCATTTTGTGCTGTCACAAACTATTTTGTGACAACCGTTTCTTAATTTTGCCCCTTTACTGCCTTATGAATCCTATCGGATACGCTTGGTTGATACGCCATTTCGGGCTATTCGAGTGCCCACTTGTGGTGGAATCTCAGCTTAGCACCCGGCTACGCACCAGTCAGCGGGCGGACGGCTCCGTCCAGCACGAATATCCGCCACAATATGAACCTGAGCAAAGCGTTACAGGCCACCTGGAATTTGCACTGAAACACGACGGCGTGAACCTGTGCGCATTGCGCGATGTTTTTCTGGCTTGCGGCCCCGCCCCCATCGAGGGTGCAATTCATGCACGCCCTACCAGTCGCTATACTCGTTTGATGGGGTTCTTCTATGAGATGACAACTGGCCAGTCACTTGATCCAAGCCTGGAGATTGGTGGAAACTACGTGCCAGCCCTTTCCGAAAACGATTATCTGGCTTCACCCACGCCAACTCGCAACCAGCGCTGGCGCGTCCTGGATAACCTGTTGGGCGACGGCCGTTACTGCCCAACCATACGGCGCACCGAATCGCTTGCCGAGGCTCTCGCTATGCCCTTGCAAGACGAGTTGGAGGGGTTGGTGAATGACTTTCCGCCTGAGCTGTTCCAGCGAGCATCAGACTATCTATATATCAAGGAAACCCGCTCCACCTACGGTATCGAACGAGAAGCCATGCCACCAGCCGATCGTACGCAGCGTTTTGTGGCGCTGTTGCGTTCTGCTGGTGAAGGAGCTCTACAAACCCTGCTATCGGAAGCAGAACTGGTTAAACGACAGAATCTCATCGTTGATCCACGTTATGCCATGCCGTCGTTCCGGCCGGACCAGAATTATGTAGGAGAGCAATGGCCAGACTACAGCCAGCGAATTCACTATGCATGCCCCCCGCCCCAATTCGTCGGCAGTCTGATGGCTGGCTTGGCGGATTCGGCCGAGCGCTGTATGGGCCTTCCGGCAATTGCAAGAGCTGCGGCAGTGGCGTTTGGATTTGTGTTTATCCACCCCTTTGAAGATGGTAATGGACGGCTCCATCGCTTCCTGATTCACGATGTATTGCATCGGGACGGCCTTGTCGGGCGCGGCATCATGCTACCCGTTTCAGCCACCATGCTGCGACGTATGGTGGATTACGACGCATCGCTGGAACATTACTCGCGCCCGCTCATGGAAGGATGGGTGTCCTACGATCTCGGCCAAGAAGGGAAGATGACGATCACCAACCCTGATCAGATCGAGGGTTATTACCGCTTCCCCGACCTGACCACCCAAGTGGAATATCTTGCAGATACGGTGGCGCTTTCCATTCGAGAAGATTTTGCCGAAGAGCTTCGATTCCTGCGCGGCTTCGATGCTGCTCGACAAAGCATACGGGAAATCATCGACATGCCCGACCGCCGCCTGGATTTGCTGTTGCGATTACTACACCAGAATGAAGGGCGGCTTGCCAGAGCCAAGCGCGAACAGTTCGCCGAAGTTTTGGACGAAGAACTTGAGAAAATCGAGAAGATATTTTCCGAGTCCTTTGGTGTCGCCCCATAATCTACGGTGTAAGGCTGGCTTTTGGATCAAGGCTTCCGAGAGAGTTATAATCGCCATTATCTGACACTAAACTGATACAAGGATTTCCATGAGTCTCAAATGCGGTATCGTCGGTCTGCCCAACGTCGGCAAGTCCACCCTGTTCAACGCCATCACCAGCGCCGGCATCGCGGCTGAGAACTACCCCTTCTGCACCATCGAGCCCAACGTCGGCATCGTCGAAGTACCTGACTCGCGCATCGATTCGCTGGTAGAAATCGTCAAGCCGCAAAAAGTGCAGCACGCCATCATGGAATTCGTCGACATCGCCGGCCTGGTGGCCGGGGCGAGCAAGGGCGAAGGCCTGGGCAACAAATTCCTCGCCAACATCCGTGAAACCGATGCCATCGTCCATGTGGTGCGCTGTTTCGAGGACGTGGACGTGGTGCATGTGGCAGGCAAGGTCGACCCGATTTCCGACATCGAAGTGATCAACACCGAACTGGCGCTGGCCGACCTGGACACGGTAGAGAAGGCCGTGCTGCGCAGCAACAAGCTGGCCAAATCCGGCGACAAGGATGCGCTGCGCATGATGGCGCTGCTGGAAAAAGTGCGCGCCACGCTGGACCAGGGCCAACCCGCCCGCGGCATCAATCCGGACAAAGATGAAGAAGCCCTGCTCAAGCCGCTGTGCCTGATGACCATGAAACCCACCATGTACATCGCCAACGTCGACGAAGGCGGCTTCAGCAACAACCCGTTCCTGGAAAAAGTGGAACAGCACGCCGCCCGGGAAGGCGCCCCCGTAGTCGCGATCTGCGCCGCGATCGAAGGCGAAATCGCCGATCTCGACGAAGCCGACAAGAAGGAGTTCCTCGCCGACATGGGCCTCGAAGAACCGGGCCTCAACCGCGTCATCCGCGCCGCCTACAAACTGCTCGGATTGCAGACCTACTTCACCGCCGGCGTCAAGGAAGTGCGCGCCTGGACCATCCATATCGGCGACACCGCCCCGCAGGCCGCGGGCGTAATCCACACCGACTTCGAACGCGGCTTCATCCGCGCCCAGACCATCGCCTTCGAGGATTTCGTCGCCTGCAAGGGCGAACAGGGCGCCAAGGAAGCCGGCAAGATGCGTTCGGAAGGCAAGGAATACGTGGTGCGGGACGGAGATGTCTTGAATTTTCTGTTCAACGTTTAAGCGGCTTTTCGGATTTACGCGAACCAACGCGGACAATAATATCCATAACAATCAATGTATTGATATAGATATTAAGCCGTAATCGTCCGATTATTACCGTTGTCAGCCGGGTGTCAACCGGGTACGATACCGGGTATGTGGTCAAAACCTGGGTAGAAAAAACCGGGTATGGCGCGAAACCCGGAGACCTGCCATGTTGAACGACACCCAATGCCGCAATGCCAAACCCAAAGACAAGCCCTACAAGCTGAAAGACAGCAACGGGCTGTATCTGGAAATCAAGCCCAACGGCGTCAAGGCATGGCGCTATCGCTTCGAGTTGCGCGAAGACGGCAAGATCAAGGAGAGCGTCTTTGCCATCGGCGACTATGCCAGCGCCCCCAGCGGCGAAATCCCGGAGGAAGTCAAGGCGCGGCGGGACGGCAGGCGCTTTACGCTGGCCGAGGCACGGGACGAGCGCACCAAGGCCCGCGCGCTGGTCAAGCAGGGAATCAACCCCGCGCAGCATCGGCAACTTGAGCGCATCAAGCGCGCACAGGAAAACGCTACCACCTTCGAGGCCGTGGCCAAGGAATGGCTGGCGCTGAAGGACTGGGAGGAAATCACCAAGAAACGCCGGCTCGATATGCTCACCCGAGTCGTGTTCCCCACCATTGGCGAGTTGCCGGTGAAGCAGGTCACGCCCCCGGTCATCCTCGGCATTCTCAAAAAGGCCGCCGAGAAAAATGGTGTAACCGTCATGGATGAAGCCAAGCGCACCCTGTTCGGCATCTTCGAATTGGCCGCCGAAACCTTCCGCGTCGATGCCAATCCCGTACATCAGTGGCGCGAAGCACTGCCGAAGAACAAGACCCAACACAAGCGCCCGTTGGAGACTGCCGAGATCGGCCAACTATTGCGCGACTTCGATGGCCACGGCGGGAGACACGAAACCATCACCGCGTTTCGCCTGATGTGGCTGACGCTCACCCGCCCCAGCGAAGCCGTCGAAGCGAAATGGGAAGAATTCGATCTGGACGCGGCGATCTGGCGCATTCCTGCCGGTCGCATGAAGATGCGCAGGGAGCATGTCGTCCCCTTGCCCACGCAGGCCGTGGAAATGCTGCGGGTGCTGCATGGCCTGACTGGTCGCCATGCTCACCTGTTCCCGCACAGGGACGACAAGACGAAGGCGATGGCGACGGCATCGTTCCGTCAGGCTTTGAATGTGCTCGGCTGGGCGGGCAAATACAGCCCCCATGCCACCCGGACAACGGGCAGCACGCGCCTGAACGAGCTGGGGTATGTGGCCGACTGGATCGAGCGCCAGTTGGCGCACGCCGAACCCAATGCGGTGCGGCGCACCTACAACCATGCCGAGCACCTGGCCGACCGCGCCAAGATGATGCAGCAATGGGCTGATATGCTCGATACTTGGAAGAAGGGCGACAACAACGTAACGCCCATCAGGCAGGCAGCATAACGGACGAGAAAAACCGCCCTTGATTTTGTACGGGCAATGGCGGCCCCCAACGGAGTCGAATTGCTCCGTAGCGCTTACGATGCCATCACTGCACCCGCTCCCCGGCGACATGGGGGCCGAGATACCACTGTCGGCGCAGTAACTCAGTGACCTGCATCTCGCCGAGTCCGAAGCGATAACCGGACTGAGGCCGATCTCCACGCCAAAGCAGGGAAAGTTCTGGAGGCAACGGTGAATTACGCCGTGGCCGCCCTATCCGAATTCGCGGCGACACGGCATGGAGATCGACATGACCACTGAACACAACACCTCGCGCCTTCCCGAAACCGGCTTCCTTCGCCTGCCGCAAATCATCGGCGATCCGAAGACGGGTATTCCTCCCATCATCCCCGTCAAGAAAACCTGCTGGTGGGATGGCGTCAAATCCGGGCGCTTCCCCAAGCCGGTGAAACTTGGGCCGCGTGTTACCGCGTGGCGAGTCGAGGACATTCGCGCCCTGATTGCATCGGCATAAGGGGCGGCGACATGACCAAAAACAACAAGGGCCGCGCCCCCGTTCAGGACGCGACCCCAAAGACTGCCGATAGCCGTAATCATACAGGAACCGATCCGATGATAGGCTGGTTCAATCTCGCCAAACCTTCACGCACCCGCCAGCAAAAGCGCGGATGCCAGAGAGGGGCGCGGAAATGACCGGCGATATTGAACGCATCCGCGAAGCCCTGCAATTCATGCCTGTCGGCGGACACGATGAGCGCGTGCGCGTGGCCTGCATGGTGAGGTCTGAATTGGGCGACCTGGGCCGCGACTTATGGGACGAATGGCGGGCCGGGCGCGGCGACGATGAGGCGGCATCCGTCTGGAAGAGCGTCCGGGCGGGCGGCAAGCTGACTATCGGCACCCTGTTCTATGAAGCCAAGGCGAACGGCTGGCGCGATGATGGAATGCACCAGAAACCGACACCCGAAGAGCTTGCCGAGCGGCGGCGCATTGCGGCGGAACGGGCCGCAAAAGAGGAAGCCGAGATAGCCCGCGAACGTACCGACACGGCGAAAAAAGCGGTGGCGATCCTGAAGGCGGCAACCGAAGCGAAAGCCGATCATCCCTACCTTTCGCGCAAGCGGGTTTCACCCGTGGCAACCCTGCGAGAGATTGATGCGGGCGCGGCGGCGGCGATCTTGGGCTATGCGCCGAACTGTCGCGGCGATGCACTGACCGGGCGCTTGCTGGTGGTTCCAGTCAAGCAAGGCGATGGCATATCAACGCTGGAACTAATAGACGGCAACGGGCGCAAAGCGGCGCTGGCCGGGCGCGGTAGCAAGGTGGGCGGGTATTGGGCAACCGAACGTCTGCCCGATGGCGACGGCGCGGGCCTGACCCTGCTGATAGGTGAAGGCGTGGCGACCGTGCTATCTGCATCGGCGGCAACCGAGCATCCCGGCATAGCGGCGCTATCGTCGGGCAACCTGCCGACCGTGGCGAAGGCGATGCGCGAACGCTATCCGCAAGCGGTGATAGTGATTCTGGCCGATCTGGTGAAGGCAACCGGCGAGCCTGATCCCCATGCAATCGAGGCAGCAAAAGTCGGCGCTGGCGGCACGGCAATCCCTGACTTCGGAAGCGACCGCGATCCCGACATGAAGGACATGAACGACCTGTTCATTCTTGGCGGCGCGGAAGCCGTAGCGCAAGCCATAGCGAACGCGAGCGCACCCACAAGGGGTGAGTACCAACCCGGCAATGATGACGCGCCAGCGGTCGAATATGCGCGGAATGTTGATCTGATCCGCGCCAGCGACGTGACACCTGAGCCGATTGCATGGCTTTGGAATGGCTGGCTGGCGGCGGGCAAGATGCACGTCTTTGGCGGCGCACCAGGCACCGGCAAGACGACGATCAGCATGGGCCTGGCGGCGACTGTGACAACCGGCGGACGCTGGCCGGATGGCACCCGATCCATTGCCGGGAACGTGGTGATCTGGAGCGGCGAGGATGATCCCGCCGATACATTGATTCCCCGGCTGGCCCTGTCTGGTGCTGATCTATCCCGCGTCTACTTCATTGCCGAGATTCGAGAGGGCAACGAGCGGCGATCCTTTGACCCTGCCCGAGATATGGAACCGCTACGGCGCAAGCTGGCCGAAATCGGCGGCGTGAAATTGCTGATCGTTGATCCTGTTGTTTCGGCAATCGCGGGAGACAGTCACAAGAATGCAGAGGTACGGCGCGGACTGCAACCATTGGTTGATCTGGCCGGTTCGATGCGCTGCGCCCTGCTGGGTATCACGCACTTTTCCAAAGGCACCGGGGGGCGTGATCCGGTAGAGCGATTGACTGGAAGCCTAGCCTTCGGCGCACTGGCCCGCGTGGTATTGGTGGCGGCGAAGCACCAGGAGGAAGGCGAGGACGGGCGCACTGTGCGGCTGTTTTGCCGTGCCAAGTCCAACATTGGCCCGGATGACGGTGGCTTTGAATACGACTTGCAGCAGGCTGAACTGAAAACGCATCCGGGCATTTTCGCATCGTCGGTGCTGTGGGGTGAGGCGGTGGAAGGTGCTGCGCGGGAACTGTTAGCGACGGCAGACGCGACCGGCGACGATGGCGAAGGCGGCACCCTGGCCGATGCCAAGCGGTTTCTTTCTGATCTGCTGGCGGATGGCCCATTGCCGACCAAAGCCATCAAGGCGGATGCGGATGGCGCGGGGTATTCCTGGGCAACGATCCGGCGAGCGCAAAAGACGCTTGGAATTGAGCCGGTGAAGGAAGGCATGAAAGGTGGATGGGTTTGGCGGATGCCTGGGCAAGAGGCAGCGAAAGCGATCCTTGAAAACGCGAAGATGCTCAAAAATGCTGAAGATGCCCAACGAAAAGAGGTGAGCACCTTCATGGTGATCCGGGCGCGGTGGAGGTGGAGGTATGACCCCGGCGACCATCATCCTCGCGGCGCAATCGGAAGGGGTGAGGCTGGCCCTTTCCCCTACTGGAACCATCAAGGCGACCGGCGACGGCGCGGCGGTGAATCGCTGGCTGGCAGTGATCCGCGAACACAAGGCGGAAATCATTGACGTACTGAAAGTCGGCGCTGGTGATACGGCGACCGCTTCCCGCTGGTGGCTGATTCACTACCCCGACCGCGATCCGGTGGAAATGGCCTGCTGTCCCGAGGCGACCCATGCCGAGATTCTGGAACGGCACCCGGACGCGGTAGCGGCGGAGCCTTTTACCCCTACCATCCGGCAACCATCGGCACCCATGACCGCCGAAGCGGAAACGGCAATCCGGGAATGGCTGGCACTGATCGAGGAAACCGACCCGGCGACCATTGCCGAAGTGATAGGCCAGTGCCAGCGGGATACGGATGCGCGGGACTACTTCACCCGGCGAGCGGCGGAGGAGTTACCGAAACCTGACCCCTTCCCCGATGACCGGCGCACCTGCGACCAATGCGCGAACCTGATAGCCCAGCGATGCCAAGCGGCGAAGCGTGGCGAGATTGTGGCGGGACGGAACTATGAGCCGATCCGCGACCTACCCCGGCGCTGTGAAGGCTACGCACCGGGCGCGGCTGATGCCGACCGGCGACCGGGCCGGAAACGCTGGTTCTCAGTCAATCAACCGAAGGATTTCGACACAATCGGAGGCGAGCATGGGCGGGCGAGGTAGCGGGCGATTCGGGGAACGGGGCGGTAGACCGACGACAGGCGATGCCTTGCGCGTGACCATCGGCGAGCTGCTACTTGGTCGGCTGATGCGCAATATCGGTGTGCTGTTTCTGACAGATGACCGAGTGCTCATCAACTTCTTCGGTTGCCGAACGGTTGAGGCCGGACTCACGACCACGCGGCATCGCAACGGCGGGCCGCGCCGCTGGTTCGCCTGCCCGCGCTGCGACAGACGTTGTGCCGTGCTGTATCTGCGCGGCGGAGCGCTAGCCTGTCGGCAGTGTCACGGGCTGGTCTATGCCAGCCAGCGAGAGAGTTACGCTAGCCGAAAGCTGCGCGTGCAAATTCTGCGCGAGTGGCAGGCATATCGGTCAAGCGGCTGACTAGCTGCTGTTGCGCCGCGCCCAGTTGAGTATGGCCGCCTCCATGCGCCCGAAGAGCCCCTTGCCCTCGAAGCGGAATTCCTGACGATAGTGCTTGTGGCCGCAGCCGTCGATGACGATGGGGTCGTCAGGCGGGAAGGCGGGGAAATGGAATTCCCGATTGGGGACTTGCTCGCTGGCCTCAGTCATCGACAGTGCTCCGGGTGAATTGCTGGATTTCCGCATTTTCCGCCGCATCCTTCTTGAATTGTTCGATAGCAAGCCGCCCACCGACCATTGCGCCGAGTGTGAATGTCAGCAATGCCCACCCGCCGAGAAAATACACGCCAGCCCCCAAGGCGGCAAGGAACAGCATGGCGCTACCCGGCCCTTTGTTGATCGCATAGTTGAACTGGACGAAGCCTGCTACGAAGAACAAAACGGCATGGCCGATCACGAGCGGCCCTTCTCGTCGGTCTTCTTCTCCACCAGGTCGATGAACGCCTGGCTGATCTCCTGATTCATCTCGGTGTAAAGCTTGTGCATTTCCTTGAGGTGGAGTTCCGCTTCGCTTTCTTCTTCCTCTTTCTCGTATTCTTCATCATCATTCTGGATGGTCGATGGCGATGGTGGACTCTGGCTCAGGCCGTACATCTCGGCCTTCTCCCAACTCGACAGGTGGCTCAGGCCCGGCTCCAGCTTTACCCGAATTTCCTCCCGCTCCTGCGCCTTGAGTGCATCCAGATATTCGCCGGACGCGATCAGTTCCTTGACCGACTGCGGCCAGCCCAATGCCCATCGGTTGGCGATCTCGATAGCCGTGTCGGACATCTGGCCGATGGCCTGCCGTAGTTCCTGCGGATACTGGCGAGGGTTGTGGATGGGTTGCATGGTCGTTATCGCCCAACATTTCTTACCAAGGGAATGCGCCTGTTCAATTCGTCTCGCTTTTCGTTCATGGTCTTCGGGTCGGCGCCGAGTTCTTGTATCTTGTCAATGGCGGCAAAATCTTCATGGGAAACCGGTGCGGGCGCAAACCATAGCTTGACGGCAATAGCCAACGTAGAGGCGGCAATGATGCCGAGCAAAGCACGCTCAAGACTGATTGCTGGCAGTTTCATGGTGCTCAGGCGTGCCACAAACTGCGCTGGGGTTGCCAATACCGAGTGTGCATCGGTGCTGGCAGTGGCTTTGCTTTTTGCCTTCTGCCGCCCGAAATAGACACCCAGTCCCGCGCCGAGCACGGCAGACCAAATCGCTTTTCCCATCATCGTTGGGATGAGTTGCTTGAAGGCACCGGGAATTTCTGGCATCAGGGCATCCATGGCAAAGGCCCAGGCAGCAATCACGGCTGGCCCGCCGATGGCGAGACCCGCCAGAAAGCCGACGACTTGGCGCCAGAGCTTCAGTTCAGACCTGTTGAGCAGAAAGCCAATAGTCCAGGCACCGCCAAATGCAACTACCTGTAGCAGGACGCCGTACAGCGTCACGGAGCCTGCGATCAGAGACTGTGCGGAATCGCCGGGCGTCCCCTTGGCGACATTTACCGGTGGTGCAGGTATATCGGGCGATACGTCCATTCGCCGCAGGAATTCGGTACGCACTTCGGCGAATTCACTGGTCAGGCCATCTGCCACGACATGCGGGGCAATCCAGTAATCGAAATAAGCGACCTTGGCTTCGGCCTGCTTGGCAGGGGGTAGTGCCTGGAACTCCTGTTTGGTCGCAATGTCGCGCCACTTCGGAGCTTTGGACAAGTCAGGCAATAGATCGCTGGCGGGTGTGCTCTGCGTTGGTGCTTTCGGCGTCTGGTCAAAGAACTTGGACAAGTCCTGACTATCACCCTGGCCGGCAAACACGGGCTGGGTCAGTAGCATGAAAATCAGGATGAATAGCCGCATCGCTGTTACCGCCGTAGATCGACGTCGTTTTCGCAACTGATGGCCGACGTGCGCGTTTCCGTGTCGCGCCAGACCATGCAGCGCTTCGATTCAACCATCGGGAAATCTTCCGGTGCCCATGCGGCAGGTAGCGGAACGTCGATGACAAGCAGTTGCCCATGTTGTGTCTCGAAAACTCTTGTTTCTGCTTTCGCGGAGTTGAGTAGCCGAGCTGCTCTTTCCTTGCGGGTCTGTGCTCTGGCCGCCGCTTCCCGCTCGTTCTTCTTCGCGGTATCGCTCCACCAGATGAACACAGCCAGTGCCAGCGATCCGATGACAACCCACATGGCGATTTTCTTGAACGATTCCATACCTACCGCCCAACGATGGCATCCAGAACCCTGCCCTTGTCATCGACGCACACGCCGCCACCGCCCGATCCATCCGACGTGAATTCGCAGCGTAGTCCGCGCCCGGCAGGCGACGACAGAATGGCCTTGACGCTTGCTGTCCCGCCAGCACTGACGACCGTTCCCGTCATGACGCCGGTTTTCGCGCCGTATTGCTGAATGACTCCGAAGCTGTCGCTCGACCCAGTACGCACCACTGGCCCGGTGAATTGTTCGCCGTCGATGGTGATGGTCATTGTGCCGGCGCCTGTAGCGCTGCCTTGCACCGTGCCGGAATACACCTTGCCAGAGTCGCGCGGCATCATCTGCACGAAGCCGGTACAGCCGGACAAGATCAGGGGAGCAACGCATGCGGCAACGATCATTTTTCGCATGGCGTACCTCATTTCCGTATTTCAATAACTGAGTCGGCTTCCTTGCGAAGCTTCGGACGCTTCAACTCGGCATCATGGGAGTCAAGGCACATGAATTGAACTTCGGCGGATGGCATCCTTGAGCCAATCAAGGCCTCTACCTGATTCGTGCCTACCACTTGGAAAGTTTTCCCTTGTGAATTGCAAAACTCATTTGCTTCGCGGAAAACATCAGCTTTAACGCTGGAAGCCGCAACAAAAGCGCCACCCGCACTTTGCTTAGAAATCATGTACGTGTCTTTACCAATGGGCACTGGCCCGCTTGAGGCGCAACCTGTCAATGACAGCACGCTCAGAGCGGCGACAACGGCCTTTTTCATGGACATTTCCCTAATGTTCTTGGTGTTGGAGTGGGTATCGTATCCCGTGGTATCAAGTTCAGCAAGTATTCAGCATGACGGGATGGCAAGACCATCTCCAATTCATGCTGGCGACCCTGCACTTGTAGGCATCGGGCGGGCTATTCGCGAACTGCGGTCGACGATCGGGCTGTCGCAAGAGGCGCTGGCCCACGAGGCCGGTGTTGATCGCAGCTACATGGGCGGTATTGAACGCGGCGAGCACAACATGACCATCATCAACCTGCTGCGCATCAGCCGCTGTCTGAAAATCACTGTCAGCGAGCTATTGCACCGGGCGGGTGTGTAGCCGATAGTTGCTGGAAAGTCGGCGCTGGCAGGACGGCGGCAGATTCGATGCCTGAGTGCAGTGCGATTGAAGAGCCGACGAGCCGGGATTACACTGGTCGCCCTGGAGCAATGAACCATGCCGCCCAACGATCCACCGACAGCAAATCAGCCGCAACCGCCGAGCAATGCATCGGCGGTCATCCCGCATCCCGCGATGACGGAAACGCAGTTGCAGGCCATCGAGAGGTGCAAGCGGGAGACCGGAACCGACATGACGCCCATCGTGAATCTGGTGATGCGAATGCGCGAGAACCCAAAGATCGAGCAAGCCTTGACACAGGCGATGGCGCAGGTCAAGAAGGATCACGTGCAGGCATAGCGCCCACGATGCATCGCTACTCTCGCCGATCAATTCGGCGCTGGCGGTTCTCGTAATAGCGGAGAAGAAGTCTGCCAACGGGGAGCAGAACACCACGTTCCAGCAGATCACCCAGCCGGTGCCAGAATCTCAACTGAACGCCCCGGCGAATGTCGAAGGCGTGACGAGGAAGCGAATCATCCACTGGCGCTCGGTCGGACTCGGGCCAGTGATGAACGGTAGGAATCTGGTCGGCGATCTGCCAGTAGGCCTTGCCGGAATTCTCATCAATAGGCGCGTTGGACATGGCGCTACTCGGTTGGGGCGCGCATGCGGATGTGGGAGACATTCCCTTCGTCGTCGATGAAGTGGCGGCAAATGTTCATCGTCGCCGGTTCTGCCTGCACCTTGTTGCCGGAACGAGGTTCGGCGCGCTGAGCCGGGACGCTGGCCGGTGCAGACCCCTTGGCGAACAACTTGATGAAACGCGCGATCAGATTCATGCCGGCCCCCGTGATAGGAAAACCCTCGCAGGACTCTCTGGGAAGCAGGCCGAGCCTGACTTGATCCAGCCGTTTACGAGGACAGCACCGAGCAAGCCCGATGCGCGATCAAGTATAGCTAATGCCAACGGGACTGGCGATAGCGCCAAAAGTCGGCGCTGGCGAGACGGCACCACCAACTGACTGCCCGGCGCAGCCGGCCAGCGAGCGCGCCGCAAGGCGAGCAAGCGCGGCCCAACGGTTGAACGTAAGCCACGGGTGCGCAGCACTGGATAGACAAATGCACAGCGCCGAATAGCGCAGTTGTCCGGGCTGGGGCGCAAGACATAACAGACCATTACCCGAACCCGAGAGGGCGCGCAGCGGCCCAAGCCGGGAGCAGCTTTGCTGCGGTAGGCGCAGCGGCTTTGGGTAATGCGCTGTTATGTTCAATCGCTTGCGATTTACCCCGGCCCGGCAGTGTGCAATTGAGCGTAGCGAACCGGGCAGGTTGTTCCCGACGTAGCCGCTGAAGCCGTGGGCGGCTTTTTTGCCGACGGCGCAAGCGGCGGGCAGTACGCGACCAGGCCAGTCAAGGCCAAAAGTCGGTGCTGGCGAGACGGCGATAGCGGGAGAGACAAAGCCAGTGGCGCAGCCTCTGGCGTGGTGGAGCACCCGACACGGTAGCCGCCTGCAAGCCGCAAGCCGGCGAGCAGACTTACCGCTGGCCAGCGCAGTGGCGCAGCGGCGCAGGAGGTGCGGCGGTGATCGGAGGCACGAAGCCAGTGCGCAGGGTTTGCGCGCTGGCGGGGTTCAGTCCGTGATGCGGTAGCCCGGCAGGCGGCTTGCGACGTCCCGACTATGCCACCACACGCCAAAAGCAAGCCGCATGACGGGCGGTCGGAGGGAAGATTTACCCATGACTACCACTTGCTAGTTGATACCATAATTTGCTACCATGAGGCCATGAAGCGAAAGCACCAGCGCACATTGGAATTGATCTTTTCCCGGCCCGTTTCGGCGAATGTTCGCTGGGCCGACATTGAGGCGCTGTTCGTCGAGTTGGGCGGGCAGGTGGCCGAGCGGGAAGGATCGCGCGTGCTGGTGCGTTTGTTTGGCGACAGGCGGGTATTCCACCGACCGCATCCCGAGCCGACTACGGACAAGGGCGCGGTAGAGGCCGTCCGCAAGTGGCTCGAAGAACACGGAGTGAAACCATGAACACCATG
>JAUYFW010000250.1 GCA_030690835.1 Sulfurimicrobium sp.
GGGCGCGCCATGGCGCAACTGGTCGAGGAGCTTTTTGTCGCTGCATTCGATAACGAATTTTTGCGCCCCTTGAACGACCAGGCCTGCTTTACCCCGCCCCCTGGCCGTCTGGTCATGGCGACCGACAGCCACGTGGTGACCCCGCTGTTTTTCCCCGGCGGCGATATCGGCAGCCTGTCGGTGCACGGCACCATCAACGATGTCGCCATGGCCGGCGCGCGGCCGCTGTATCTCTCCGCCGGGTTTATCCTGGAAGAAGGTTTCCCCCTCGCCGACCTCAAGCGCATCGTCGATTCCATGGCCGCCGCTGCCCGCGAGGCGGGCGTGACTATCGTCACCGGCGACACCAAGGTAGTGGAACGCGGCAAGGCGGACGGCGTATTCATCAACACCACGGGGATCGGGGTGGTGCCGGAGGGCGTCAACATCTCCGGCAATCGCGCGCGCGCGGGCGACAAAATCCTGATCAACGGCTTCATCGGCGACCACGGCATGGCGGTCATGTCGCAGCGCGAGAACCTGAAATTCCAGACCCCTATCCTGTCCGACTCCGCCGCCCTGCACCAACTGGTCGCCGCGATGGTGGCCGAAGTGCCGGATATTCACTGCCTGCGCGACCCGACACGGGGCGGCGTGGCCGCCACGCTCAACGAACTGGCGCGGCAGTCGCACGTGGGCATGACGATCCGGGAAAGCACTCTGCCTATCCGCGAGGCCGTCAGCGCAACCTGCGAATTCCTCGGCTTCGACCCGCTTTATGTCGCCAACGAAGGCAAGCTGCTGGCAATCTGTCCTGCGGAAGCGGCGGAACGGCTACTGGCTGCGATGCGCGGCCACCCGCTGGGCGAGCATTCTGCAATCATCGGCGAGGTGACCGAGGACACGCACGCCTTCGTGCAGATGGAAACGTCATTTGGCGGCAAGCGCATCGTGGACTGGCTGAGCGGCGAACAGTTACCGAGAATTTGTTGAAGCTGTTTGAGCCACAATGGGCACACTAATTCCGGATATGGGCAGTAAGCTATCGCGCATGTAATAGTCAGAGTTGTCGAAATCCGGCCAATATGTTGTCGATATTATGTATAATAGTTGTCGATAATATCAATTTTTGTTGATGAGCCAATGCGAGAAAAAACATCCGAAATCAGAAATTTTATGCTGCATATGTGCCGCGGCAAGGCACGGAACATTGCCGCTGAAACGGCACGACATTTTGGTATTTCCAGACAAGCTGCAAGCCGTCACCTGCATGTCCTTGAGAGCAATAGTATGGTCAACTCTTCCGGCAGGGGAAACGCAAAGGTTTCGTGGGTTATTCCATTGATTGAAAAATCATGGAAATTCCCTTTGGCTGGATTGAGGGAGGATGTGGTTTGGCTTGAGAACTTGGTTCCCCTTCTGACTGACTTGCCAGAAAACGTGCGTGATATGTGGCATTACGGTGTCACGGAGATGGTCAATAACGCCATAGACCATTCCGAAGGTGCTGTGCTTACGATTTATTTCGTGCGCACAGCGCTCGATGTGGAAATTTGGATTAACGATAACGGAGAAGGTATTTTTCATCGCATTCAACGATTAGGTAATCTTTACGATGCTAGAGAGGCCATTCTGGAACTCGCAAAAGGAAAGTTCACAACTGATCCAGCCAACCATTCTGGTGAGGGTATATTTTTTACCTCGCGGGCTTTTGATTCATTCGCAATTTTGTCACGCACGCTTTATTTTTCGCACAAGGCAGAGTGCGATGACTGGCTGATTGATGATGACAGAGACGTTCCAGGAACACGAGTGCTTTTGAAACTGGATAACGATTGTAAGCGCACACTTTCATCGGTCTATTCACAATTTTCTGAACCAGATGAATTTACTTTCAGCAAAACCATTGTTCCTGTTCGATTAGCTCGCCATGAAGGCGAAAAACTTGTTTCTCGCTCACAGGCAAAGCGTCTGGTATCACGCTTCGAGAAATTCAAGACGGTAGTTCTAGACTTCACAGGCGTAGAGGAAATCGGCCAGGCTTTCGCCGACGAAATTTTTAGGGTATTCGCTTCATCACACCCAGGAGTTTCATTAATCCCTCTTCATGCGGCAACCGGAGTGCAGCAAATGATTTTGCGTGCTATGGCCGTTAAATGAACATCGTTCCCCTGATGGTTTCGGGGAGGCAACAGCAAGGGTGCTGGGCACACACCACACTCTGAAGCGGTATGGTGGCAGAGTTCACTGATCCTTTGTTTTTCCTTTGCGAAACTTCGCATCCATTGCTGTAAAACTCTAAAACAGGCTCACCAGCATCCGCGTCCCCAGCACGATCAGCAGCGCGGCGAACACTTTCTTGATCTGCGGCACCGGCAGGCGGTGGGCCAATCTTGCCCCGAGCGGTGCGGTCAGCACGCTGGCAAACACCAGCCCTGCCAGGGCCGGCAGGTAGATGAAGCCGAGGCTGTATTCCGGCAAGCCAGCGGCGCCTAGCCCGTTGACGACGTAGCCCAGCGCCCCAGCCGCCGCGATGGGAAAACCGATGGCGGCCGAGGTGCCGATGGCCTGATGCATTTTGATGTTGCACCAGGTCATGAAGGGGACCGACAGCGTGCCGCCGCCGATCCCCACCAGGCTGGAAACGCCGCCGATCACGCCTCCCGCGCCGAACATCCCGCCCATGCCGGGCAACTGGCGCGTGGGTTTTGGCTTGATGTTGAGCAGCATCTGGGCGGCAACGTAGTAGACGAATACCACGAAAAAACCCTTGAGGAAATTGGTCGAGAGCTGGGCCACCAGCACCGTTCCCAGCAGTGTTCCCGCCACGATGCCGGGCGTGATGCCGCGCACCACTCCCCAGTTCACCGCGCCATGGGCATGATGGGCGCGCAGGCTGGAGAGCGAGGTGAACAGGATGCTGGCCAGCGAAGTCCCCAGGGCGACATGCAGGATATGCTGGTGCGGGAAGTGCTGGGCGGTGAAGATGAAAGTCAGCACCGGCACGATCACCAGCCCGCCGCCCACGCCCAGCAAGCCGGCCAGAAAACCGGCGAAAACGCCGGTAAGCAGGTACAGCAGCCAGAATTCCATCACGCCAGGAAAAGTTTATAGGCCGGGTTGTCGTTCTCGTCCCAATACGGGTAGCCGAGCTTGTCGAGGAAGTCGGCAAACGCCTGCTTGTCCTGAGGCGGCACCTGGATGCCCACCAGCACCCGGCCATAGTCCGTGCCGTGGTTGCGATAGTGGAACAGGCTGATGTTCCAGTTGTGGCTCATGCTGTTGAGAAAATTCATCAGCGCGCCGGGGCGTTCGGGGAACTCGAAGCGGAATACCATTTCGTTCTTCACCAGCGGGGCGTGGCCGCCGACCAGATGGCGCACGTGCAGCTTGGCCATTTCGTTGTCGGACAGGTCGATCGCCGCGATTTCCTTGTGCTTCAACGCCGCCAGCAGCTTGTCCATCTCGCCGCGGTTGTGCACCTGCACGCCGACGAAAACGTGGGCCTGGCCGGGGTCGGAGAAGCGGTAATTGAACTCGGTGATGCTGCGCGGGCCGAGCAGGGCGCAAAACTCCTTGAAGCTGCCCGGCCGCTCCGGGATCGTGACCGCGAGTATGCCCTCGCGCTGCTCGCCCAGCTCCGCCCGCTCGGCCACATGGTGCAGGCGGTCGAAGTTCATGTTGGCGCCCGAGGCGATGGCCACCAGGTTCTTGTTTTTGAGCTTGTGCTGCTTGGCGTACATTTTCGCGCCGGCGATGGACAGCGCGCCGGCCGGTTCGAGGATCGAGCGCGTGTCCTCGAACACGTCCTTAATGGCGGCGCAAATCGCGTCGGTGTCGACCAGGATCATCTCGTCCACCAGTTGCTGGCAGAGGCGGAAGGTTTCCTCGCCGACCTGTTTCACCGCCACGCCATCGGCGAAAATGCCCACCTGGGCCAGCGTCACGCGCTTCTTCTGGCGCAGGGACTGATACATGGCGTCGGCATCCACCGGCTCGACGCCGATAATCTTGATGTCCGGGCGCAGGCGCTTGACGTAAGCGGCCACGCCGGCGATCAGCCCGCCGCCGCCCACCGGTACGAAGATGGCGTGGATCGGGCCGCTATGCTGGCGCAGGATTTCCATGCCGACGGTGCCCTGTCCGGCGATCACTTCAGGGTCGTCGTAGGGATGAACGAAGGTGAGTTTCTTTTCTTTCGCCAGTTCCACCGCATGGGCGTAGGCGTCACTGTAGGAATCCCCGTGCAGGATAACCTGGGCCCCGCGCGCCGCCACGGCGTTGACCTTGATGTTGGGCGTGGTGGCGGGCATCACGATGACCGCCTCGCACTTCAGGCGTTGCGCGGCCAGTGCCACACCCTGCGCGTGGTTGCCGGCGGAAGCGGTGATCACGCCACGCTTCAGGGTTGCACGCGGCAACTGCGCCATCTTGTTGTAAGCGCCGCGCAACTTGAAGGAAAACACCGACTGCATGTCCTCGCGCTTGAGCAGTATGGTGTTGCCCAGACGGCGGGAAAGATTGGGCGCTTCTTCCAGCGGGCTTTCGATGGCCACGTCGTAAACGCGGGCGGTGAGAATTTTTTCCAGATAGTCGGTTGGCATGGGGCTACACTTTGGTCGTTTATTAAGCCGAAGATTAGCAGTAATCGGCACTTTTGAGCAGTCGGCTATAGCCTAAATCGCCGGTTGCCGCTATGCTTTTAAACTTAACGCATCATGATTCCGGAAGAATATAAATAATGACTCAAGACGAACTGAAACAAGCCGTGGCGCGTGCCGCGATCGAGCACGTACCCAGCGGCATTATTGGAGTCGGCACCGGCTCGACCGCCAACTTCTTCATCGATGAACTGGCCAAGATCAAGCACAAGCTGGATGGCGCCGTCGCCAGCTCCGAAGCGACTGCCCAGCGCCTGCGCAAGCACGGCATCGAAGTGCTCGACCTCAACAGCGTGAGCGAAATCGCGGTTTATGTCGACGGCGCGGACGAAATCACCCGCCACATGCACATGACCAAGGGCGGTGGCGGCGCGCTGACGCGCGAAAAGATTGTCGCCGCATGCAGCAAGAAATTCGTCTGCATCGCCGACGGCAGCAAGCTGGTGGACATGCTGGGCAAATTCCCCCTGCCGGTGGAAGTGATTCCCATGGCACGCAGCTATGTCGCGCGCCAACTCACCAAGCTGGGTGGCCAGCCGGTGCTGCGCCAGGGCTTCACCACCGACAACGGCAATGTCATTCTCGACGTGCACAACATGCAGATCATGAACCCGGTGGAACTGGAAACGGCCATCAACCAGATCACCGGCGTGGTCACCAATGGCCTGTTTGCCTGCCGTCCCGCCGAGGTACTGCTGCTCGGCACGCCCGACGGCGTAAAAACCCTGACAGCGCAGTAAGTAAAAAGCAAAAACAGTTTTTAATGTTTAGTGTTGAATGTTTAATGGATGTCGCAGTGTATGCCGCGTCAGTATCGAATCATGCGCGAAGCGCATGCCGCCATTCAACATTGAACATTCAAAACTAAAAACTGCTTTTACTTGGCAACACAACCGTCACAAACAACGATTAGAATCCCGCGATTCGATTGACATACGAACCCGACAAGGGATTAAAGCAGCGGCAAGGAGAACAGCATGGCTCAGGAACATATCTTCAAACAATTCGACGCCGACCTGGAAGAGGTTCGTTCGCGCGTGCTGCAAATGGGCGGCATGGTGGAAGAACAGATCACCAAATCGATCGAGGCATTGACTAGCGGCAACCTGGAAATGGCCGACGAAGTGATCGCCAACGACCACCGCGTCAATACCCTGGAAATGCTGATCGATAGCGAATGCACCCAGATCATTGCGCGCCGTCAGCCGACAGCCAGCGACTTGCGCCTGATCATGACGGTGGAGCGCGCCATTACCGACCTGGAAAGGATAGGCGACAAGGCGGAAAAAATCGCCCGCATGGCGAAAAGGATTCACGGTGCCGACCGCATTTCTGTCCCGCGCTTTTCCGAAATCAGGCACATGAGCGAGATGGTGCTGGAAATGCTGCGCACGGCGCTGGACGCCTTTGCCCGCCTCGACATCACGGCCGCCGCCCAGCTCAAACGCCAGGACGTGGAAGTGGACGATGAATTCGACGCGGTGCTGCGCCACCTGATCACCTTCATGATGGAAGACCCGCGCATGATCACCACGGCCATCGATATCCTGTTCGCCGCCAAGGCGGTGGAACGTGTCGGCGATCACGCCAAGAATATCGCCGGCTACGTGGTTTATATGGCCAAAGGCAAGGATGTGCGCCACGCCACCATGGAAGAGATGGAACGCGAAATCGGGCAGTAGCTTTAGGGCTCGTTAATATGCGTGAATACGACACCATCGCCGCGGTCGACCTCGGCTCGAACAGTTTCAGGCTACAAGTCGCGCGCGTGGTGGGAGACCAGGTCTACCCGCTCGACTCCCTCAAGGAACCCGTCCGCCTGGGTGCCGGCCTGACGCCGGACAAAACCCTCGACGAGGAATCGCAACAACGCGCGCTGGCCTGCCTCAAGCTTTTTTCCGAACGACTGCGCGGCCTGCCGCGTGAAGCGGTGCGCGTCGTCGGTACCAACACCTTCCGCGTGGCGAAAAACGCGCCCGCCTTTCTCGATGCGGCACAAGCCGCGCTCGGCTTCCCCATCGAGATCGTCGCCGGCAAGGAAGAGGCCCGCCTGATCTACCTTGGCGTTTCCCACGGCCTGCCCGTTTCGGAGGAAAAGCGCCTGGTGGTGGATATCGGCGGCGGCTCCACCGAATTCATTATCGGCTCGGGATACCAGCCGCGGCAGATGGAAAGCCTGTACATGGGCTGCGTCAGCTATAGCCGGCGCTTTTTCCCCGACGGAAAAATCACCAAGAACGACCTGTTGCAGGCCGAACTGGCTGCGCGCGGCGAAATCCTGAACATCGCCGCCGATTTTTCCGCCGGACACTGGCAACATGCGGTTGGCTCCTCGGGTTCGGCACGCGCCCTGGCTGAAATCCTGGAACAAAACGGACTATCCGCTTCCGGCATCACGCGGGAAGGCTTGACCAGGCTGCGCGCGCTGCTGCTCAGGGCGGGGGATGTAAAGCTGCTGCAACTGGCGGGCCTGCCGCCCGACCGCGTGCCGGTACTGGCGGGCGGTTTTGCCATCATGAACAGCATCTTCACCGAACTCGGCGTCGAGCACATGGAAGTGGCCACCGGCGCCCTGCGGGAAGGCGTGCTGTACGACCTGATCGGACGTTTCCACAAACATGACATGCGCGAGGCCACGGTGCGCGAATTCATGCGCCGTTATCATGTCGACCCGCCCCAGGCGGGACGGGTGCAGGAACTGGCGAGCGAGCTGTTCGAGCAAATCGCTCACAAACTGGATGGCCCGATCGCAAACCCCCAGCTCCAGGTGGCTTGGGCGGCACGGCTGCACGAAATCGGCATTTCCATTGCCCACACCGGTTACCACCGCCATTCCGCCTACATTCTCGCCAATGCCGACATGCCCGGCTTTTCCAGGCTGGAGCAGGCGCAGTTGAGCCTGCTGACGCGCGCTCACCGCGGCGCCCTG
>JAUYFW010000254.1 GCA_030690835.1 Sulfurimicrobium sp.
AAAAGGCCTGAGCTGAGCCCCCCGGATTAATGTCCTTCCGTTCCCGATCAAACACTCCAGCGTCATCACAATGCAACAAACCTCGGATAGAGTCTCATGCATTCGCTAGTCTTTTTCCAGGAGAGTCATCATGGCCACGACCTACCACAACCGGGCACTGACATTCGCCCTGGCAGTTGATTTGTGCTCCCTGTGGAAACATGAAAACGGCAAAACCGTCATCTCCGTGGATGACCTGGTAAAAATCAAGGAATGGATCAACACATCCGGGAGCAAGGTCTTGAAATACCCGACCATGGCGCCCCTGGCAGCCAGAGGCCTGGATGACTTGATCGCCGAGAACCATCGAACAGGCGCCCCCAGCGCCAGCCTGTCAAGAATCTGAGCAATATTTCCTCATGTGAAGGCGAACGGTGGATACGCGCTACGCGCTTTATCCACATATTTTAAACCGGCGTGGCATGTGCCGGTTTCGGAGCCAGCGGCGCCTGTCGCGGGCCGGCACCCCAGGCGATCAACTCCATCCTTCCGTCCAGGTGTTCGACGATAGCGGTACAACTGTCGACCCAGTCCCCGCAGTTGAGGTAAACCAGCTCGCCGACCTGTTTCTTCATCGGCCAGTGGATATGGCCGCAAATCACGCCGTCCAGTCCTTGCTCGCGAACATGGTGAATGACCGAGTCCTCGAAATCAAAAATGAAATTGACGGCGGTTTTAACCTTGCGTTTGGCGTAACCCGCCAATGACCAGTACCCGGGGCGGCGCAGCGTGCGGCGCAACAAGGACAGCCAGCCGTTGAGGCGCACCAGGAGGTTGTAGGACATGTCGCCGAGAATAGCCACCCACTTGTGATGGCGCGTGACCTGATCGAACTCGTCGCCGTGCAGCAGCAGGTAGCGTTTTCCATCGGCGGCGGTATGGATGTATTCATCCTCGATACGGATGTCGCCGAAGGAGGTACCAATATATTCCCGCAACGCCTCATCGTGATTGCCGGGAATGAAAATCACATTTCCCCCGTGCCGCGCGCGCCGCAATAATTTCTGCACAATGGTATTTTGATCGCGCGACCAATAGATACTGCCGCGGCTCATGGCCCAGAAATCGACGATATCGCCAATCAGAAAGAGATACTCCGACTCGTATTCGCGCAGAAAGTCGACCAGTCTGGCGGCCTGGCAGGCAGCAGTTCCCAAGTGGACGTCGGAGATGAAAACGGCTCGGGCTTGTACCATCGATCAGCGATTCCGTTCGTAGCTGGGGCTAATCTACTTGGGGCAACAAGACCAGTTCGCGCAGGCGATCTTTCGTTTTCGTGTATTGATCGAGCCGCCAGTCTTGCATGATCGCCATGGCCAATTTGAAATCGTCATACGGCAAATCATAAAGCTCCGCCATATCGAGCTTTCCCTTCAGGCAAAGCGTCTCGACCAGACGCCCGAAAAAATTATTTTCGTGGTTACACGAATTTCCGATCAGGCATTTTTCAAGTTTCTTCAAGGCATTCATGATGTCATTCCAAGTGAATTTACAACCGGCGCAGGGCATGATTCCTGCTGAAATGGGCCTTTGATCGCGCAGATCCAGATCGGGCAATCGGGATTCGAGAGGGGCGTTGCCTCGCACAGCAACGCTTCCGGAACTTCCTGTTTACGCGTCCTGTTGCAACAGCTTCCCACGACGCCATTCAATGCCGCATAGCCAAAACAGCCGTTTCTTACCCTCGGCCCCACCCAGAAGTAGCAATTGCCGCAGACGCGCAGCGGCTCGGGTATGAAAATCAAATTAGACTGATGGCTGAGAGGATCTGATTGTGCGACGGCGATCATGAGGCGCTCGATACGGTTATTGATTTCTCCCCGCATTAAGCCACTTGAAGGTTGCAATAGTATTACGCACGAACTGCTTGCTAGTGGTCTGCCGACCCATTGGCACCGGGCGTCACTTCGCGTCCGGTGGTCCGCCGCGCCCGATCCACCAGCAAGCATAGCTGCTCCGCACCGTCCAGAATGCGCGGGCTGTGGCGTTGCAGGATATCCGGCGGCACGAAATACAGGTGTCCGGCCTTCACCGCCTTCATCCGTGGCCAGCGCCGCCACTCGTCGAGCCACTCCGGACGCGCTTCATCCATGCCGCTGGCGATGATGACTTCGGGATCGGCCACCAGCACGGCTTCCTCGCCGATGGTCGGGGTCAGGACCGGCAGGTCGGCGAATACGTTTTGCGCGCCGCACAGTTTCATCACATCGCCGATCAGGTGCGCGCTACTGACGGTCATCAGCGGCCGGTTCCACACCTCGTAAAACGTCCGCACCGGGGAACGCCGTGCGTACCGAGCCTGCAGCCGGGCATGGTGGCTGCGGAAATCCCGCACCGCGCGCGCCGCCTGCTCGCCGCCACCGGCCAGCGCGCCGATGCGTTCCATGCTGGAGGCGACATCCGTTATCCGGCGCGGTTCGCTGATGTAGACGGCAAAGCCGAGCTTCTTCAACTGTTCGATTTGTCCCGAATTGTTGCCGCTCTGCCAGGCGACGATCAGGTCCGGGTGCAACCCGATCACTCTTTCCAGGTCAACCTGCTGGTAACCCCCGATGCGGGGCAATTGTTTCGCCTCGGGCGGATAGTCGCTGTACTGCACCACGCCCACCACCCGGCTGCCCGCCCCCACCGCGAACAGGATCTCGGTGACATGGGGCGCCAGACTGACGATGCGCCGGGCGGGGTGCGACAGCGTCACGACCTGGCCCGCATCGTCGCTCACGCTGACGGCGGCCGCAAGCGCGTGCCAGAGCAGCAGAAGCAGGGCAGCGCAAATACGGGCGGGCGTTTTATGCAAAGATCGCGGCTTATTCAAAAATCGCATTTAGCTTTCCCCAATCCAGATGCTTCTCCACCGCGTCCGCCATGCGTGCTATGCCCTGCTCGCGCAGATCGACATAGTCCAGCGTATTGGGTTCATTCAGCCCCGCCCAGCGCAGCAAGGCAGTGCTGGCGGCGCTGGAATCAAACAGGCTGTGGAGGTAAGTGCCGAGCACCCGTCCGTCCGCCGAAACCGCGCCGTCGTCGCGTTCGGCCAATTGAACCACGGGGCGCGACAGGCCCGTCCCAGTGCTGATGCCGGCATGGATTTCGTAACCCTCGACGGAAGCATTTTCCAGGGTCAGATGGCCGCTGACGCGGTGCAACTGTTTCTCCGCGCACAGTTCGGTTTCGATTGCCAGCAAGCCCAGGCCAGGGCTGCTGCCAAGCGTTCCCTCGATGCCCAGGGGGTCATGGATCGCCTGTCCCAGCATCTGGAAACCGCCGCAGATGCCGATCACCTTGCCGCCATAGCGCAGGTGGCGCAGCAGCGCGGCTTCCCATCCGTTGGCACGCAGCCAGTCCAGGTCGGCGCGCACGTTCTTGCTGCCGGGCAGGACGATCAGGTCGGCAGGGGGAATAGCTTCGCCCATGCCGATAAAGCTCAAATCCACGTCGGGATGCAGGCGCAAGGGGTCGAAGTCGGTGTGATTGCTGATGCGCGGCAAGCGCGGCACGATGACGCGGAATTTTTCCCCTGAAAGGCCCGCCACGGGCCGGGGCAGCGCGTCCTCGGCTTCCAGGTGCAGGTCGTGCAGATAGGGCAGCACGCCCAGCACCGGCTTGCCGGTGCGCGCTTCCAGCCAGTCCAGGCCGCCTTGCAGCAGTCCGATATCACCACGAAAACGGTTGATGACGAAACCCTTGACCCTTGCCTGCTCGGACCCGGACAGCAGTTCCAGCGTGCCCACCAGATGGGCGAACACGCCGCCGCGGTCGATGTCGGCAATGATCACCACCGGGCAGTCGGCGGCTTCGGCAAAACCCATGTTGGCGATATCGCGGTCGCGCAGGTTGATTTCCGCCGGGCTGCCCGCCCCTTCCACCACCACGAAATCATAAGCCTGCTTCAACCGCCCGAAGGATTCCAGCACCTTGCCCAGCAGGCGGGGCTTGTGGCCATGGTAATCCCCCGCCTCCAGGTTGCCGACGGCATGGCCCTGGACGATGACCTGGGCGCCGGTATCGCTGTTGGGCTTGAGCAGCACCGGGTTCATGTCGCTATGCGGTTCCAGGCCGCAGGCCTGTGCCTGCACCGCCTGGGCGCGGCCGATCTCGCCGCCATCGACGGTCACGGCGCTATTGAGCGCCATGTTCTGCGGCTTGAAGGGCGCGACCTTGCACCCGCGCCGTGCCAGGACGCGGCAGATGCCCGTCACCAGCGCGCTCTTGCCGGCATCCGAGGTGCAGCCCTGGACCATCAATGTTTTGCCGCTCATGACAAATTCCTT
>JAUYFW010000256.1 GCA_030690835.1 Sulfurimicrobium sp.
GATGCCAAGATGACGACGGCGCTACTGGATCGACTGACGCATCACTGCCATATTGTGGAGACGGGCAACGAGTCATATCGGTTCAGGCACAGCAGCGCCACAGCGAAATCAAGGATCAAAGCGCGGGAGCAGAGTAAGCGGTGCAAGCCTGCTGAGGAGGCGGAGCCGTTCTGATAACAGCAATGCAGGGAAATCCGTTCCAGGGCTTCGCCCTCAACGGGTTTCCCGTTGCATGCAGAAGCATCGACAAACTTCTGCAACCCAAAACCGCTCAGATTTGAGAAATCTGAGATAAACTTATCCACAGACCGACCCATGACAGGCGGCTATCACCCCTGGTCAAAATTCAACGCGCACAGGTGGTCAGTTTTAAACGCGCGCCAACAGGTGCGAGAGCTTGGCGTCGAACTTCAAACGCAGTACGTCTTTTCCTTCCAGAATAACGGGAAATTTATTTTACCTTGGGAAAGCGATACAAGCGGCGCTCGGTGAGCGCGGCATCGAGCGGCATGTCCCACGGATCACGCGGAACCTGCTTAACTTTCTGGCATTCGTAGCCGATGCCGACCAGGTAAGGCTTGCGCCAGCTCTTGCGACGACCCAGATAGGCCAGGCTGGTGTCGTAGAAGCCGCCACCCATACCGAGCCGGTATCCCTTTTCGTCAAAGCCTACCAGCGGCATGAACAGCAAATCCAGCTGGCGTGCTCGCGCCGGGCGCGGCGACCAGTGTTCCTGAATGCCGTAGCGGTTGCGGTACCAGCTGGCGCGCGCGGTGAGGCGGGTAAAGTTGAGTTTTTTCTCGAAGCGCTGCGGGACAACGGGTAAATAACAGATTTTACCCAGCCAGAGCGCGCGGTTGAGCAAGGGCAGCAGATCCATTTCTCCTTCGAAGGGAAGGTAAAAGCCGATGCGCCGGTATTTGAGAAACAACCCTGCGCGTATCGCCGTCTGCAACAGTCCTTGCGCCGCGCTGCGTCGCTGGTTGGGACTAAGCTCGTTGCGCAGTTGGCGCAAATGGCGCCGCAGTTGGGATTTGTTCAATGTCGGTGGCGTAGCGAAACAAATTGAGGGAAGGTAAGGCCCCCCGCATGTGCCGTCAGGCTATCATCTTGAACGCGAGGGTCCAAGACGGTTGCAGCTTGAGCACATCAGGTACATCCGTGAAGGACGCGCACAACAGCACTCAATACAGCCACAACCTGCTTACATAAATATTGGTTCAAAGAATATTTAGCCTAAACGAACACCGCAGGGGGACAACTCGGGAAGCAGGTTGTTAATGACCTGCTTAACAACCGGCTAAAATAGTTCGTCCTGGTCTGCCATTGCCTGCTCGATTTGAGCCTGCATGGAACCGATTCTACTCTTGAACTCGCCGATGTCAAAAGAACCGGCGATACGTGTGTTGAGCAGTTCGTGGGTGATGTTCAGCGCGGCCATGATGGCGATGCGCTCGACCCCGATGACCTTTCCGCTGTCGCGTATTTCACGCATTTTGCGGTCGAGGTAATCCACCGAGGCGAGCAGCGCATCCTGCTCGTCCTCCGGGCAGGCAACGCGAAATTCCCGCCCCATGATGGCGACATCCAGTCCCTTTACTTCGCTCATTCCTGATTCTCCGGAATACGCTCGAGCAGGGCTTCGAGACGGGTCTGCGCGCCCTGGATCTTGTCACCCAGGCGTTTTCCGTCATTTTGTGCCGCGGCGAGTTGCTGGCGTAGTTGCATGTTTTCGGCGCGCAGGTGCTGGCACATTTGCACCATCTGCATGACCTTGTCTTCGAGTGCTTTCATTTCCGCTTGCATGCGCACACTATAATTTGAAAAATCCTGCTAGGTCAACTGCTAACGCCATATTTTAAAAGTATTTTAGCATAGTCTTCAAGGGTTGAATTCCCGAGCTTTCCCCAAGCCCTCATGGAGACGACGGGTTGGGTGCTGAATGAAACGCTTGTTTTTGGCGCTCAGTTTGTTATCGTGCGCCCATGCTCAATGACGCTATCGATTTATCCGGCCTGCACCGTGTTCTGGTGATCAAGCTGCGCCACCACGGTGACGTGCTGCTCACCTCGCCGGTCTTTTCCGTCCTGAAGAATCATGCCCCACATCTGGAAGTGGATGCGCTGGTTTACCGCGATACGGCGGAGATGTTGAACCTGCATCCTGCCATTGCGCAAGTCCATACCATCGACCGCAACTGGAAAAAACAGGGACTGCTGCGTCAGGTGCGGGCCGAGGGGCAACTGCTCTCGTGTCTGCGGCGGCGTCACTATGACCTGATTATTCATCTCACCGAACATAACCGCGGTGCCTGGCTGACCCGCGTGCTCGATGTGAAGCGCAGTGTGGCGCGCAAGATGCCAGCGCGCGGGCGTTTTTGGCAGAAAAGCTTTAGCCACTTTTATCCCGTGCCACGCGGCAATCCGCGCCATACGGTGGAATTCAATCTGGATGCGCTGCGACGTATTGGCGTGTATCCGCATGAAAGCGAGCGCGAACTGACATTGGTGCCGGGAGATGCCGTTGCGACGGAGATGAGGCAGCGACTGGCGCGGGAAGGCGTGGCGGAAAAGGGTTTTATCCATATTCATCCCGCCTCGCGCTGGCTGTTCAAGTGCTGGCCGGCAAGTCAGATGACGGCACTGATCCGTAGCCTGCAAAATCAGGGGTATCGCATTGTCGTCACGGCCGCCCCGGACGATAGTGAGCTGAGAATGGTGCGGGAAATTCTGGCGCCGCTGGAACAGGGCGTGGTGGATTTTTCCGGCCAGTTAAACCTCAAGCAACTAGCCGCCGTGAGCGCCATGGCAAAGCTCTTTATCGGCATGGACTCTGCTCCCATGCATATTGCCGCGGCAATGAAAACGCCGGTGGTGGTTCTTTTCGGGCCAAGCGGTGAAAAGGAGTGGGGGCCGTGGCAGGTGCCGCAGCGGGTACTGGTTTCAAGTCATACCTGTCGTCCTTGCGGCAACGATGGCTGCGGTGGCGGCAAGGTCAGCGAGTGTCTTGGCGCGATTTCAGTGGAGCGCGTGCTCACTGCGGTGTCGGAGTTACTGCGGCAGCCATGAAAATGGAGCCAAGCATCAGGCCGCAATAATCCGCGTCAGCCACGTTCCAATATCGCTAATTTCTTCAGCGCACACGGAATGGGCCATGGGGTATTCATGCCACTCCACCGCATATCCCTCTTGTTTCAGCAAATCCCTTGATGCCGCTCCATGGGCGAGGGGGATCACGCTGTCCGCCGTGCCGTGAGCCATAAACACCGGCAGCCTGGTATTGGCGGGACTGGCTTCCGCCCTCAGCGTGCGGGGTAGCGGCAGATAGGTGGAAAGCGCCAGCACGCCAGCCAGCGGTTCGGCGTAGCGCAGCCCGGTGTGGAGCGCGATGGCGCCGCCTTGGGAAAAGCCGGCAAGAACGATGCGGGTGGAAGCGATGCCGCGTTCAAGTTCGCGCCGGATCAGGGCTTCCAGCTGTCGCTGCGAGTCGCGGATTCCCGGCGCGTCTTCTTCCTGGCTTAGGTCGAGACTTTTTACGTCATACCAGGCGGGCATGGCGTAGCCGCCATTGATGGTGACCGGAAGCATTGGGGCATGGGGGAAGATGAAGCGAACTTTTGCGCTTGATGGCAGGCCCAGTTCCGGCACGATGGGCGCGAAATCGTGGCCGTCGGCGCCCAGGCCATGGAGCCAGATGACGGCGCTATCCGGCGCATCGCCCGTGACGATTTCGAGCGCATCCATTAACGAGCCCTTAGCCTTTGGCGACCACGTCGAATCCTGCCCGGACATAATCCGCCCCGCGCTCCAGTGCCGGTTGCAAGCGAATAGTGTAGGATTTACCCTGCGCCTTGAGTTGTACCAGCTTGCCCTGCACGTAAGCCTCGTCCGACAACAGCAGGCTGCGTCCCAACTGCAGTTTGCTTAACTCGGGCAGATACAAGGCAGCTGCCGGCGTGCCGCCTTCGCCCGGCAGGGGGTGTAGTTCCACCAGCAGCGGGGTCTGGCTCAGGGTCTGGATTCCCGCTTCGACCTTGCGCGGTGGTTCGTTGCTTATACGACGCACGATGCCGATGGCAAAACCCTTGCCGAGTGCCGCCTTGAGTCCCACCAGGGTGCCAATTCTTAGCTGGCTCGCGGTGTTGCGGGTAAAGGTGACGCCGTAGCCGCTCAGAGATTCGTTCTCTATTTGCCATTGCTGAGCATCGGGTTCAAACAGTTCCGGCTCGCCGCTTGGCGCGGGGTTGACGGCCATCCGGACAGTGTTGTCTTCCGCCATGTTGTAGGTGGCCGCCATGCCGGTTTTATTGATGCCCCTCTGACCCCCCCGCAGAAAAGCCACGATATTGGCGAAGTCGGTCGTTACCAGCAGGGATTTCTCCGCCAGCACCCTTTCATGCTTGCGCGTGGTGCTGAGTCCTGACCAGCGTTGCGTGATTTCCTCGATCAGTTCAAGGTCGGCGGGGAGGCGAAAAGCCTCGCCGAGTTTCAGGAGCGCGGGCAGTTCGCCCTGCCTAAGTTGTTCGACGATTTTGTTGATATTGACCAGCATCAGTTCGATGCCCCAGTAGCGATATTTCTCCCCCAGCATGTTGCGGCGCAATTTTCTGGCAGGTTTCATGTCGCCGAGATTGACCGCGTACATCTGGCGCTGGGGGCGGAAATCGGCTTCGATGACCAGGCTCCTGGCCCAGGTGTCGAGCCAGGTATCCACCATTTCGATCTGTGCCGGAGTGAGGCTGGCGGGGTTGGCCAGATGCAGCATCATCACCTGCATGTATTCGCTGGCGCAACTCGTGTCGTCCAGCTGCGGATATAGCCGCACCGGCACCCGATCGAAATTCTCGCGTTCCGCGAACAGGTAGAGACGGTGCAGATGACGCCATATTTGATGTTCCACCGGCAGATAGCAGATGTGATTCCACTTCGCCTGCATGGCATGAAAATGCAGCGCCTTGGCCGTCAATAGCGGAATTTTCTCGCGTACCCTGGCGCTGCCGGGGTGATTGGCGAATGTGCGCAGGCACAACTGGTAGGCCGTGGCCATTTCCTCCCAAAACAGCAGAATGGTGGGTAGCAGCTTGCGGGAGGGAGAGGAGGGGTCTTCAAGCGTGGCGAGATATTCGCGGCACAGGGTTTCCTGCAGGGAGCGGGCCTTTTCGTCCAGATAGAGCAGAACCCGGATGCGCTCCTTGAGCGAGGTGTCGGCGTTCTTGTTGAGGCTGTCCAGGGCCTTGATGATTTCCTGCTGGGCCTGCTGGATGTCGTTCTGCGGCAACTCCTGCACCCAGATGGTGGCGGACTTCAGGTCTCCGACTGGATCATTGTTTTTCCTGCGCAGCAGGGCGTTGATCAGTCCCTTGAAATCAAACATTGTTTTCCCCGGACAGCGTGGTCTTCATCGGCACAATGGTAGCGGTTCGTCCCGGTTAATGCAAAGGACATAAAGAGCGGTCAGCTGCCTTCCGGTTTCGGTCGCAGCGCCGATTTGGGGCGAAATGCCTGAACGGCATCCGGCTTGGTTTGCAGATAAGGGCCGCCGATCAGGTCGATGCAATAGGGCACGGCGGCAAAGACACCGTCCAGGGTTTCCTTGATCGCCTTGGGTTGACCGGGGAGGTTGATGATCAATGCCTGTTTGCGAATCACGCCCACTTGGCGCGAGAGAATCGCCGTCGGCACGTATTTCAGGCTCACCGCGCGCATTTGTTCGCCGAAGCCGTCGAGAACCCGTTCCGCTACCGCCAGGGTGGCTTCCGGGGTAACGTCGCGTGGCGCCGGCCCGGTGCCGCCGGTGGTGAGCACCAGGCAACATCCCTGCTCATCCACGAGTTCTTTCAGCGCCGCTTCGATCAGTTCCTGCTCGTCGGGTATCAGGCGTGTCAGTGCCTGCCAGGGTGTGGACAGTGTCGCGTCCAGCCAGGCCTGCAGGGCGGGGATGCCTTGGTCTTCGTATATGCCTTGATGCGCGCGGTCGCTCACTGTGACCAAACCGATTTTTGCCGCGCATTGCGTCGCTGCTGTCATGGATTTGGCCTAGCTCAGCTTGCCGTGGCATTGCTTGTATTTCTTGCCCGAGCCGCACGGGCATGGGTCGTTGCGCCCCACCTTGTCGTTGCTGCGGACGAAAGGCTCATGCTTGCCTTCTTCGTCTTCAATTTTGCCCTCGTCACCCCGCCCCAGTGCCTCGGCGTAGTCGGCATGGTGATACTGGATGTTGTCGGCGGCGGTCAGTTGCTCTTCCACCGCGGCCACGTCATCCTCGCCCTTTACCTGTACCGTCATGGTGATCTGGCTGACTTCAGCCTTGATGCGCTCCAGCAAGGCGGAGAACAGTTCGAACGCTTCGCGCTTGTATTCCTGCTTCGGATTTTTCTGTGCGTAGCCGCGCAGGTGAATACCCTGGCGCAGATGGTCCAGCGCCCCGAGGTGCTCGCGCCAGTGGGTGTCCATGCTCTGCAGCATGATGGCGCGCTCGAAGTGGTGCAGCACTTCGGCGCCCACTTGTTCCTGCTTGGCCCGATACTGGTCGTGGGCGGCTTCGATGGCGCGGCGCAGCAAGCCTTCCTCGCCCAGCTTGTCGTCCTCTTCCAGCCACTGGGTCAGCGGCAGTTGCAATTGCATTTCCCCGAAGAGAGCCTTCTCCAGGCCAGGCACATCCCATTGCTCTTCCATGCTTTGGTGGGGGATGTACTGGCTGACAATCTGGCCAATGACATCTTCGCGCATGGCGCGAATGGTGTCGGAAATGTCGTCGGTTTCCAGCAGTTCGTTGCGTTGGGCGTAAATGACCTTGCGCTGGTCGTTGGAGACGTCGTCATATTCCAGCAACTGTTTGCGCATGTCGAAGTTGCGTGCTTCCACCTTGCGCTGGGCGTTCTCGATTGCGCGTGTGACCCAAGGGTGCTCGATAGCCTCGCCCTCTGGCATCTTGAGGCGTTCCATGATGGAGGCGACGCGGTCGGAGGCGAAAATGCGCAACAGGGGATCTTCCAGCGACAGGTAAAAGCGGCTGGAGCCGGGATCGCCCTGGCGTCCGGCACGACCGCGCAACTGGTTGTCCACGCGGCGCGATTCATGGCGTTCGGTGCCGATGATGTGCAGGCCGCCAGTGCTCAATACCTGGTCGTGTACTTTCTGCCATTCCGCCTTGAGCGCGGAAACTTTGCCGGTCTTCTCGTCCTCGCTCAGGGATTCATCGCCACGGATGGCATGGAGGTCTCGCTCGATGCTGCCGCCCAGCACGATATCGGTACCGCGACCGGCCATGTTGGTGGCGATGGTGATCGCCTTGGGGCGGCCAGCCTGGGCAACGATTTCCGCTTCGCGGGCATGCTGCTTGGCGTTGAGCACTTCATGCGGCAGCTTTGCCTGATCCAGAATTTTTGCCAGCAACTCGGAGTTTTCGATCGAGGTCGTGCCGACCAGTACCGGTTGCCCGCGCTCGAAACAGTCCTTGATGTCGTTGATGACGGCCTGGTGTTTTTCCTTGGCGGTACGGAATACCTGATCCATGCGGTCGTCACGGATCATGCCGCGGTGGGTGGGAACCACCACCGTTTCCAGGCCGTAGATCTGCTGGAATTCGTAAGCTTCGGTATCGGCCGTGCCGGTCATGCCCGAAAGCTTGTTGTACATGCGGAAATAGTTCTGGAAGGTGATCGAGGCCAGCGTCTGATTTTCGCGCTGGATTTTCACGCCTTCCTTGGCTTCCACGGCCTGGTGCAGGCCGTCAGACCAGCGCCGTCCGGACATCAGGCGGCCGGTGAACTCGTCGACGATGATCACCTCGCCGTCCTGCACCACGTAGTGCTGGTCACGGTGGTACAGCGCATGGCCGCGCAGGGCTGCGTACATGTGGTGCATCAGGGCAATATTGGCTGCGTCGTAGAGACTGCTGCCTTCCGGCAGCAGACCGGCCTGGGTCAGCAATGCCTCGGCGCTTTCGTGTCCAGCCTCGGTGAGCAGCACCTGGTGGGATTTTTCGTCCACGCTGTAGTCACCGGGTCCGTTTTCCTCTTCCTGTTTGACCAGCTTGGGCGCCAGTTCATTGATGCGGTAATAGAGCTCGACGTTGTCGTCCGCCTGGCCGGAAATGATCAGCGGCGTGCGCGCCTCATCGATCAGGATCGAGTCCACCTCGTCGACGATGGCATAGTTGAGGCCACGCTGCACCCGCTCGGTGGGCTGGTACACCATGTTGTCGCGCAGATAGTCGAAACCGTATTCGTTGTTGGTGCCGTAGGTGATGTCGGCAGCGTAAGCCTGCTGCTTTTCCTCGTGTGACATCTGCGGCAGGTTGATGCCCACCGAGAGGCCGAGGAAATTATGCAGCTGCCCCATCCATTCCGCATCGCGCCGCGCCAGGTAGTCGTTCACCGTCACCAGGTGCACGCCCTTGCCCGACAGGGCATTGAGATAGGAGGGCAGGGTGGCGACCAGGGTTTTACCCTCACCGGTGCGCATCTCGGAAATCTTGCCGTAGTGCAGCACCATGCCGCCGATCATCTGCATGTCGAAGTGGCGCATCTCCAGCACCCGCTTGCTGGCCTCGCGCACCACCGCAAATGCTTCCGGCAACAGGTCGTCGAGGGATTCGCCCTGAATATGGCGCTGTTTGAATTCGTCCGTCTTGGCGCGCAACTCCGTGTCGCTGAGCGCGATCAGGGAAGGTTCGAGCGCGTTGATGGTGCGCACGGTCTGGGAATATTGCTTGATCAGCCGGTCGTTGCGGCTGCCGAAAATTTTTCTGACGAGCTTGGTAATCATGAACGCTTCAATAAAAAAATAAGGCGCAAAAAATGGGGAGGCACTTTACGCCTCCCGCTGTTCATTATCCGGGGACTTGCAGGTAACGCACCGGATTTTGTGGCGCGCCATTGCTCAATATCTCGAAGTGCAGATGCGGGCCGGTGGAGCGGCCGGTGCTGCCCACCTCGCCAATTTTCTGTCCCTGCGGGACGATGTCACCCACTTTGGCCAGGCGCTTCGAGGCATGAGCGTAGCGGCTAATCAGGCCGTTGCCATGGTCGACCGCAATCATATTACCATATTGGGGGTGATAATCTGAGTAAACCACCACCCCGCCCGCCGCGGCCTTGATGGGCGTGCCTGCCTCGGCCATGAAGTCCACGCCCTCGTGCATCGCCTCCTTGCCGCTGAACGGGTCGAGGCGCCAGCCGTAATTGGAAGAAAACCAGCCTGTCGCTACCGGATGCAGGGAGGGGAAGGCGCTTTGTTTTACTTGCTCGCGCAAGGTCAGTGCTTCCAGTACACTCAGGCTGTCGGCGCGCGCATCGAGTTGTTTTGCGAAGCGGGCCAGTTCCTGCTCGAGTTGCCGCGGGTTTAGCTGATATTGCGCTATGCCTGGTTCGGCCCCGCCCTGGCCTGGTTTCTGGCCGAAGTTGAATTCTTGTTCCGGCAAACCGAAATGCTTGGCGAGGCGCCCGCCCAGGGCGTCCAGGCGGAAAACCTGGGCTTGTAGCTGACCCAGGCGCGCCGCCATGGTATTGAGGTTTTCCTGCAGATAGACGTGATTTTGCGTCCGATTCTGCTGTGACGGCATTCCGCCCTGTGAAAGCGTGAAATAATACAGGCCGATGGCGATGAAAATCGGCAGCAACAGCCACCCCAGCGTCAGCATCAGCATCTGGCTGTGGCCGAGGGTGATGCTTTTTCCTCTGGTCAGACTATCTGAAACGAAAATAATGTTCACGAGGCAAAATCCTCCATGAGCGCACGCAAGCTCCAGTCCTATTTTGGCGCAACCGCCACCCTTGCCGCCTTGGCCGGTCAGGCCGAGCGCGTGCGCGCATTGCAGCAGCATTGGGAGCAGGTCGCGCCGTCGCCTTTGGCTCAAATGTGCAAGGTAAGCGGCTTGCAGGACCAGGTTCTGGTGCTATATGCAAATAATGGCGCCATAGCGGCCAAGGTGCGGCAGCTTGCGCCGACTATGCTGGATAAATTGAAAAAAAGGGGTCTTGAGGTTACTGCAATTCAGGTGCGAGTGCAAGCGTGCTTCCTGGCGCCGGAGCAAAAGCCGATCAAGACCTTGCGGCTGGGTTCCGCGGGCGTGGAGAGTTTGCGCCAGCTGGCCGGGCGGCTGGAGGCGTCGCCTCTGAAACAGGCGCTGGAGCGCCTGCTAGAGCGGCATGCGAAATAGCACGATACGCCCCATCATGATCAGGGCGGCAAATATCAGCATCAGGGCGGCGGAAAATTTGAGAATTTGCCACGCCAGGCGGAGGTAACGGCGGTCCTGACGCAGCAAGAACAGGAAAAGGGATATGCCGATTCCCGTCAGCGCTAGAATTATTACCAGCCGGAGGGCGATCAAGCCGTTTGGCTGTAAAGGCGCAGCAGGGCGCTTGGCGCTTTTTCCGCCTGGTCGAAGGAAGCGAACTCCCAGGCCTCCGCGTCGGCGAGCAGGGTGCGCAACAGGCGGTTATTGAGGGCGTGGCCAGATTTGTAGGCGGTGAAAGCGCCAATCAGCGGGTAGCCAAGCAGGTAAAGGTCGCCGATGGCGTCAAGCACCTTGTGTTTGACGAATTCATCTTCATAACGCAGGCCGTCGCTGTTGAGGACACGGTATTCGTCCATCACGATGGCGTTGTCCATGCTGCCGCCGAGCGCCAGGCCATTGGTGCGCAAGGTTTCCACGTCCTGCATGAAGCCGAAGGTGCGGGCGCGGGAAATGTCCTTGACGAAGGATGCCTGGGCCAGATCCAGCGTGATGGATTGGCTTGAAGTCTCGAATACCGGGTGTTCGAAAGCGATGGTGAAGCTCAGCTTGAAGCCGTTGTAGGGTTCGAAGCGCACCCATTTGTCGCCATCGTGAACTTCCACGGTCTTTTTGATGCGGATGTATTTCTTGGCGGCGTTCTGTTCCTCGATCCCCGCTGACTGAAGCAGGAATACGAACGGCGAAGCGGAGCCGTCCATGATCGGCACTTCGGCGGCGGACAGGTCGACATAGAGGTTGTCGATGCCCAGGCCCGCGAGGGCGGCCATCAGGTGCTCCACGGTGGACACCTTGGTACCATTATGTTCCAGCGTGGATGACAGGCGCGTGTCTCCCACGCTGTCCGGCGTGGCCTTGATTTCCACCGGCTGGGGCAGGTCAACGCGCCGAAACACGATGCCGGTATTGGGGGCGGCCGGGCGCAGGGTGAGATAGACCTTCTCGCCTGTGTGCAAGCCAATCCCGGTTGCCCGGATCATGTTTTTCAAGGTGCGTTGTTTGATCATGTTTTTGCGCCCTCAGGGAGCGATAAAAATACCAACGGGATTGTACGCGCTTAGCGCTTGAACATCAACAGCTTATGAAGGTCTTATCAGGCAGGTCATGATGTATCAAGCGGTTGCCGGTTTGTGTCCGGTAAGCAAATATTCCAGCAATTCCCGTACCGGCCTGATGGCTTCGCCGAAGGGCAGGCTTTCCGAACCACGGAAAAACAGGCCTTTGTTGATGTCGCCGCGCAAGGCGGCTGCAAGTTGGGAGTCGATGCAGAACTGTCCCATTTTCGCCACTCCGTCGCGCAATCCGCAATCCGACAGGCAGTCGAGCACGGCGGCGCATTTCGAGCGGGCGGGGTCGGCGTAGCTCATGAGCTTGAGTTCGCGGCGCATATAGTTCTTCAGCCAGGGCGTCAGCACGGCGCGGGCGGGCAGGCCGGCGGCACTCATGAAAGTGACGATGTCTTCCGGCCTGGCCTCGACCAGAACTTTCTTGAAGTTGGGGTGGGCGTCGCCTTCCGTGGTCACCGCGAACGGTGTGCCGATCTGTACCGCACTGGCGCCAAGGCGGAGCAGGCCCCTTACCTTGTCAAAGGAATTGATGCCCCCGGCGGGGATCAGCGGAATGCGTTCACGCTCGATACCGAATTCCCTGAGCAACTTGAATACCCCTTCCAGCACGCCGGGGAAGTCAAAACGCGTGTCGTTGATGTCGTCCGGCTTCGGGGCGCCGAGATGGCCCCCGGCGTAGCGTGGATGTTCGATCACGATAGCGTCGGGCAGCTTGTTTTTGCGCATCCACTTTTTCAGCACCACATTGATGCCGCGGACGTCGGAAAGAATCGGGATCAGGGCGACGTTGGGGAAGCCGTCGGTCATTTCCGGCAGGTCAAATGGCAGTCCGGCGCCCATTACGATGGCGTCGATGCCGCTTTCGCATGCCTGACGTACCAACTGCGGGTGCTCCGTTACCGCTTTCATTACGTTGACCGCGATCATGCCGTTGCCGTCGGCGATTTTCCTGGCGCTTTTGATTTCACGGTCGAGGGCGGCCAGATTGGCGCGGTCCATGGCATCCCTGGTTTTCGGATGGGTGGACTGTTCCATCAGGTCGGCGTGGTGGCGACGCAGATCGATGCTGGCGATGGTTCCGATCGCGCCTTCCCTGGCGACCGCGCCGGCCAGGCCGTGCGCCGAGACGCCCACGCCCATGCCGCCCTGAACGATGGGAAGCAGTGTTTTGTTCTTGAGCCGCAATAACGGCAGGTCGATCCTGATCATGCTGTCTTCAATATTTAAGGCAAAAGTTTTGGTATTCTAAACGGGTCTGGACGCCATGCAAGAAAAACTGATTTCTGCTCTGCAGAAGCCTGCCGGCGGTGGTGCAAACCATGACAAATATCGGTATAATTGCCGACTTTCTGAATTCCAGGTTAAGGATCAAGTAAATGAGCGAGCATCACGAAAAGATGACCAAAACCACCCCGATGCAGGTTGTCTTCGCCAGCTTGGGCGGCCTGATTCCCCCGCTGATTGCCATTTTTTTGATTGTGCAGCTAGTGCTGAGTATCCAGCATAGCCATGTGGACAAGGATGCGGATGAAGCGCTGGTCAAGACCGTGGCTGAACGAATCAAGCCGGTGGGCGAAGTGAAAGTGGTGGACGCCAACGCGCCCAAAGTGGAAAAGAGCGGCGAGGAAGTATTCAATGCCGTGTGTACCGCCTGCCATACTTCCGGCGCGCTGAATGCGCCCAAGCTCAACAACAAGGGTGATTGGGCCAAGCGCATTGGACAGGGTTACGATACTCTGGTAAAAAATGCGATCAACGGTATTCGCGGCATGCCCGCCCGTGGTGGCGCGGCGGATCTTTCCGATCTGGAAGTGCAGCGTGCCGTGGTTTACATGGCCAATTCCAGCGGTGCCAAGTTTACTGCCCCGCAGTAAGCGCCGCACCCGGTTCGACCCCAAAGCACGGCGCGAAAGCGCCGTGCTTTTATTTCCCCAGCATGGCCCTGATCTGGGCCATCGCCGCCGTGCCTTCCGCTTTTTGCGCCTCGGGATCGACTTCCCCCCGCCCCGCCCCGCGCAAATCTTCCTGATATAGCTCCCCGATAAAGCGGCTCGGTTCGCATTTCTGCCACTCCCCGGCGCGCTTGCGCTTGTGACAGTGGCTGAGGGTGAGACCCTTCTGTGCGCGCGTGATGCCCACGTACATCAGGCGCCGTTCTTCCTCGATCTGGCCGTTGTCGATGCTTTCGCGGTGGGGCAGGATGCCTTCCTCTACGCCCACCAGAAACACGTGGGGATATTCCAGCCCCTTCGCCGCATGCAGGGTGGAGAGGCGCACCGCGTCCGTGTCTTGATCCTCCCGGCTGTCCAGGATGTTGATCAGGGCGATGGTCTGGGTCAGTTCGATCACCGTCTTGCCGTCCGCTTCACCCTTCTTGCTTATCCAGGCCACGAATTCCTGCACGTTGTTCCATTTGTTCTGCGCCGCGCGTGTCTCTTCCTGGTCGAACAGCCAGGCTTCGTAGCCGATGGCGTTGAGCAGGTCCGCCATGATTTCCGCGCAGGTTTCCCGTTCGGCGCGGTCGGTCAGCTTGTTGATGAAGTTGCAGAACTCCACTAGCGGCTGATGCTGCTTCGCCCCTAGCTGGTGCTCCAGGCCGGCCTCGAAGGCGGCGGCGAACAGGCTGATGTGGCGTTCCGCCGCGTAGTTGCCAAGCTTTTCCAGCGTGCCCGCGCCAATGCCGCGTTTGGGCGTGGTCACGGCGCGGATGAAGGCCGGGTCGTCGTCGCTGTTGGCCAGCAGGCGCAGGTAGGCGATGATGTCCTTGATTTCGGCGCGGTCGAAAAACGATTGTCCGCCGGAGAGCAGGTAGGGGATTTTCTCGTTGCGCAACTGCTGCTCGAAAATCCGCGCCTGATGGTTGCCGCGATAAAGGATGGCGTAATCGGCAAAGCGGGTACGGTTCTGGAATTTGTGCGTCTGCAGCCGCATCACCACGTTTTCCGCCTCCTGCTCGTCGTCCTTCGCAGCCATGACCTGGATCGGGTCACCCAGCCCCAAGTCGCTCCACAACTTTTTCTCGAACAGCTTGGGATTGTTGGCGATGAGGGTGTTGGCGGCGCGCAGGATGCGCACCGTGGAGCGGTAGTTCTGCTCCAGCTTGATGACGTGCAAGCTGGGGAAATCGTCCTGCAGCAAGTTCAGATTCTCCACGTTCGCCCCGCGCCAAGCGTAAATCGCCTGGTCGTCGTCGCCCACCGCGGTGAAGGCGCCGCGACTGCCGCTCAGCAGTTTGACCAGCTTGTACTGGCAGGTGTTGGTGTCCTGGTACTCGTCGATGAGCAGGTAGCGCAGCTTGTTGCTCCACTTTGCCAGCGCTTCCGGAATGCGCTCGAACAGTTCCACCGGCAAGCGGATCAGGTCGTCGAAATCCATCGCCTGGTAGGCGCGCAAGGTGTCCTGGTAAGACTGGTAAATCCTGGTTAGCTGACGTTCGGTTTCGTCCTCGGCCACCTCTGCCGCGGCAGCAGGCGAGAGCAGGGCGTTTTTCCAGTTGGAAATGACCGACTGGGCGCGGCGGATTTCCTTCTTGTCCGTGGTTTTCAGGATGTCGTTGAGGATGCCCGCGCTGTCCGAGGCGTCGAGCACCGAGAAACGCGGCTTGTAGCCAAGGTGCCTGGCTTCCTGGCGCAGAATGTGCAGCCCCAGGGAGTGAAAGGTGGTGACCGTGAGGCCGCGTGCAGCCTTGCCCTGGAGCAGTTTCCCCACGCGCTCCTGCATCTCCCGCGCCGCCTTGTTGGTGAAGGTGATGGCCGCGATATTGCCGGCGCTGATGCCGCAAGTCTCGATCAGGTAGGCGATCTTGTGGGTGATGACACGCGTCTTGCCGCTGCCCGCGCCCGCCAGCACCAGCAGCGGGCCGTCGAGATACTTGACGGCTTCGCGTTGCGGGGGATTGAGTTTGGAAAGCATG
>JAUYFW010000261.1 GCA_030690835.1 Sulfurimicrobium sp.
CTTGGCGTCTTGGCGTCTTGGCGTTTCATCTTTTCCGATGGAATTGAACTACAGATCTGCAAAAGCCACTTATTCGGCCTTCTCCACCACGATGGTCGCCCGAGTCACCACGGCGGCAATGGCACCCACAGCGGCAAAAACAGGCAGTAGCGCCACACCCACCAAACCAACGGTCAAGGGGATCTCGATGAGGGTCTTGCCGTCTTCATTTTTCAAAATGATCCGACGGATATTGCCCTCGTGAAGCAGTTCTTTGATCTTGTCTAATACCTTGCCGCCATCGAGCTTGAACTCTTCGGTCCGAGTCTTTTGGTCATCCATGATGAGCCTCCATGCCCTGTAAACGCCTGACACGGCACAAGGCTTAGCCATGGAATATGGGAAAAAGCCGTGCATCCAAAGAGTGTCGCCCCACCTCGGGTGAACTCATCCAGGAGTTTCAATGCACGTGCCGCGCTTCACCAATGAACCCATCTGTGATTACGCCAACCCCGCCAACGTAGCCGCCGCCAAACAGGCCATGGCCGACTTTCAAGCCAAATGCGGCGGGTATCACCCGGCCCGCATTGGTGGCCAGGATGTCATCACCGAGAAGACCATCGTGTCCACCGCACCAGCTCGACCGGAGCTTGTACTGGGCCGCTCCGCCAGTTGCACCAAAGAGCATGTGGACCAGGCCATCCAAGCGGCTCAGGAGGCCTTCAAGTCCTGGTCGCGCACCACGCCCGAGGCCCGTGCCGAAATCCTGTTCAAACTCGCCGCCATCATGCGGCAGCACCGCTTCGAGCTGCTGGCCATCCTTTCCTTCGAGATCGGCAAGGACTGGTACGAGGCCGATGCCGAAATCGCCGAAGCCATCGATTTCTGCGACTACTATGGCCGCCTAGCCCTCACCCACTTCCAATACGCTCCCCTTACGCGCCTCCCCAACGAGGACAATTGCTATCACTACATCCCGCTGGGGGTGGGTGTCGTTATTTCGCCTTGGAATTTTCCCCTGGCCATCTTGGCCGGAATGACCTTCGCGGCCGTAGTGTCTGGCAATACGGTGGTGGTGAAGCCCAGTTCCGACACCCCGGTGATCGCGGCCAAGCTCTTTGAAATGGCCCGGGAAGCCGGTATTCCCGACGGCGTCATCAACCTCACGCCCGGCTCGGGCGGCGAAATTGGCGATTACATCGTGACCCATCCCCAGGTGCGCTTCGTGGCCTTCACCGGCTCGGCGGAAATTGGCCTGCGGATCAACGAATTCATCGCCAAGCCCGATCCGCGCCGCAAATGGATGACCCGCTACGTCTCCGAAATGGGCGGCAAGAACGCCATTCTCGTGGACGAAACCGCCGACCTGGACGCCGCCTCTTCGGGCATCGTGCGCTCGGCTTTTGGCTTTCAGGGGCAGAAATGCTCGGCTTGTTCCCGGGTCATCGTGGATCGCCGTGTCAAAGAAAAGCTCTTGGCCCTCGTGCTTGAAAAGGCCAAAAAACTACCGGTCGCTGACCCTTGGGAGGATTGCTGCGTCTTTGTGGGCCCCGTGGCCAACCAGGGCGCCTACCGCGATATCTTGCAGGCCATCGAAACCGGCAAAAAGGAAGCCCGACTCGTGCTGGGTGGTTCACGCATCGATCGCCCTGGCTACTTCATCGAACCCACCATCTTCGATAACGCCACGGCGGATGGCTTCCTGGGCCAGACCGAGATCTTTGGCCCAGTGGTGGCTTTCATCGAAGTGGATTCCTTCGAGCAGGCCCTGGAAGTCGCCAACGGCACGGATTTCGGCCTGACGGGCGCCATCTATTCCCAATCCATCGAGCGCCTAGACCGTGCCCGCAGCGAATTCCATGTGGGGAATCTCTACCTCAACCGTGGGTGTACCGGCGCCCTGGTAGGTGTTCATCCCTTCGGAGGCTTCAACCTTTCGGGCACGGATTCCAAGGCTGGTGGGCCTGATTATTTGCTCAACTTCACCCAAGGGAAAACCACCTCCGAACGAGTGACCGTGGTTCGAGCTCCGGGGATTGGGGTCTAAAGGCAATTCATCGAGCGAGAGGGCTTCGATCGTTGTTTCGCGGCTTACCCGAAGTCCACCTTTTCGAGTACCTTTCAGTGCATGCAGATCACCTTTTGGCAAAGTCTTTCAAAACATAGGCGAAAAACAGTTGCTTGGCTGGGCTTGTTGCTGATGGCCCTAGGCTTAGGTGGTTGGCTTTTCTGGGTTCGGGGTCCAGGGAGAGCACCAATTAGCTTGGCGATAGCCCCCGAAGCCGCCTGGGAAGGCTTCACGCCTGGCCAAAAAACAGGCTTGCTGCTGCTTCTCAAAGACCATCTGGAGATCATCCACGGGCAAACGGTCGTCGAGGAAGCCAACCTGGCAGAATCCGATGGAAGCGCCATCACTCGGGTTG
>JAUYFW010000195.1 GCA_030690835.1 Sulfurimicrobium sp.
ATAAAATGAGACAAAATGTATCAGTGCGGCTATAGTTCGTATTCCAATAACATGCGAGGCGTACAGAGCGCCTTCCAGCTGGATTGATCATAAAGTTTTCTATACCCGGAATAGCCATGACACTGGTTTTAACGGCGGCCCAGCCCACTCGAAAACCACCTGACCTGCTGTTCATTACCAGCCGAATGACATTGCATTGACAAACCAATTTCCCTCAGACACCAGGAAAGAAAAACATGTCTAATCCCAGGAACAAACCCATGAGAACCACCTTTATTCTATTTGGAGCGGCCCTGCTCATGGGAGGCCTGACTTCCTGCGGCAAGACACAGACCGCCCAAACACTGGTTGCCGAGGCCGAGCAGCTTCAGCAAAAAGGCGACGTCAAGGCCGCCATTATCCAGCTCAAGAATGCCTTGCAAAAGAGTCCGGATAATTCCGAAGCACGTTTTCTTCTGGGTGCAATTTACGCCAAAACCGGAGACCCGAAATCGGCCGAAAAGGAACTTCGCAGGGCTTTGAGCCTGGGCATGAATCCCGCCAAGGTGCTGCCTGACCTAGGGAAATCCTTGCTTGCCCTGGGCCAGTTCCAGCAAGTTCTGGATGAAACAAAACAGGTCTCTGGAGAAAAGGAATCCGCTGAAATATCAAGCCTGCGTGGAAATGCTTTTCTGGCCTTGGGCAAAGGCAAGGAAGCCAGGGAATCGTTTGAGCAAGCCCTGAAGAATAAGCCTGACCACCCGGATGCGCTCATCGGCCTGGCCAAGCTTTCGCTCACGGAGAGAAATATTGATGCCGCGATGGGCTTCTCCGAACAAGCGGTAAGCAAAAACCCGCAGGACACGAATGCCTGGCTTTTCAAAGGCGACTTGCTACGTGCCCAGGGGAAAAATGAGCTGGCTCTAGTTTCCTATGACCAGATTTTGAAATTGCAACCAGATAATACGCCCGCAAATATCAACAAGGCCTACCTGGAAATTGCGGCAGGAAAATTCGATGCGGCCAAGGTAAATATCGACGCGGCGCGCAAGGCTGCGCCAAATAATCTGATCGTTTTCTATACCCAGGCATTGCTTGATTTCAGCCAAGGCAAGCCTGCGGCCGCTTTGGAATCCCTGCAACAGGTACTGCGCGCAGCGCCGGAGCACATGCCCAGCATATTGCTGACAGGTGCGGTGCAATACTCGCTGGGTTCGATGCCGCAAGCCAAACAACACCTGGAAAAATACCTGAGGGAAAATCCAGGCAATCTCTACGCCCGCAAATTGCTGGCTTCCACCCTGATGAAAAGCAGCCAGACACAGCACGCAATCGATGTGTTGTCCCCGGCGCTTAAAGACGCGCAACAGGATGCGCAACTGTTCGCCCTCGCGGGTGAGTTGTATATGCAGGCTGGAGAATTCACCAAGGCAACGGAATATTTTGCAAAGGCCAGCGCGCTTGCCCCGAAATCGGCACAGCTCCATTCCGCTCTGGGCTTGAGTAAACTGGCGCTAGGCGAGAACGACCGTGCAGTGGCCGAAATGGAAACAGCGGTAAAATTGGATGCCAAATCACCCAAGGCAGGTGTCTTGCTGGTGATGACCCATCTTCGCCTCAAGGAATACGACAAGGCGCTCGCAGCGGCGAAAGCCATCGAGAAAGAACAGCCAGACAATCCCCTGGCCTACAACCTGAAAGGCGCGGCCTATTTGGGCAAAAAAGATTTGCCCAGTGCGCGCGCAAGCTTTGAAAAAACTCTTTCCATCCAACCCGCCAATTTCCCGGCCGTGATGAGCCTTGTCCAACTTGATCTGCAGGAAAAGAAACCGGACGTTGCCAAAAAGCGCCTCGAGGCCATCCTCGCAAAAGACAAGAAAAATTCCCAAGTCATGACCGCGCTGGCCAGCCTGGCTCTTTCCCAAAAGCAGACCAAGGAAGCCACAACCTGGCTAGAAAACTCCAGCAAGGAAAATCCGGAGGCGATACAACCGGCCATGCTGCTGGCTGCTCATTATTTACGCATAGGTGAAAAGCAGAAGGCGCTCACCCTTGCCAGGAAACTTCATGGCTCCAACCCCAGCAGCCCGGAAGTTCTGGATATTCTGGCGCAGGCCCAATTCGCCAACGATGACAAACCAGGCGCATTGGAAACATACAACAGGCTCGCCGTCTTGAAACCGGACTCCGCCCCTGCCCAGTTGCGCATCGCCTCCATTCACATGGCAATGCAGAACCAGCCGGCGGCATCGAACGCCCTGAAAAAATCGCTGACATTGCAACCTGATTTTCTGGAGGCGCAATTGGCCCTGGCCACGCTGGAGGCCGGCCAGGGAAATCACGAGCAAGCCCTCGCACTTGCCCGGCAGATTCAGAAGAAAAACAGCAAATCATCCGTAGGCTACGAGCTGGAAGGTAATTTGCTGATGGGGCAAAAAAAGCCTGACCTTGCGGTAAAAGCCTTCGAGCAGGCACTCGCTATCGGCAAGACTGGCCCGCTCATGGTGAAGCTGCATGCCTCCCTCAATCAAGCCGGCAAAGGCAAGGCAGCGGATCCCCGCTTGACACAATGGCTGAAAGAACACCCTGCCGACATACCGACCCGCATGTACCAGGCAGGAATTTATCTTGCCAACAAGCAGAACAAGGCAGCCATCGATCAATATCAGGCTGTGCTACAGCAGAATCCAAACTACGTTCCGGCACTGAACAACCTGGCCTGGCTCTACCAGCAGGAAAAAGATTCCCGCGCCTTGGAATATGCCGAGAAGGCCAACAAACTAGCGCCCGACAATCCAGCGATACTAGATACCCTGGGTTGGATGCTGGTAGAACAAGGCAACACCACACGCGGCCTGCCGCTCCTGCAAAAGGCAAGCACCCTTGCACCGGAGGCGGCGGAAATCCATTATCATTTTGTCCTTGGTTTGGTTAAATCTGGCGACAAGGCCAAGGCACGCAAAGAGTTGGAGCAACTTCTGGCCACGGGGAAAACGTTTTCCGGGATTGAGGAAGCAAAAGCCTTGTTGAAGCAATTGCAGTAGCCGGTCAACATGAAATTCCGCCATCGTAGGTCGGGCTGAAGCCCGACCTACGCCCCGGGAATTCAATATGTCTAATTAGTAGCCATCAGCAAAAAAACGGATTATTTTGCCATAATGCTCGAATAATCGGGATTCGCATCCAAATACACACACATAATGAGCACAGGTTCCTATAACTTCGAGACGCTGAACGATGCCGGATTTCAAACCGAGCGACTGCGCCAGCAAGCCCAAGCGGTTCGCGGCATAGAGGCCGGTATTTTGCGTTCGGCCGGTATTCAGTGCGGGAACGATGTGCTTGAATTGGGCTGTGGTCCCGGATTTGTTACAGACCTGCTGGCCGAACTGGCACCTGAAGGTAGCCTGTACGCCGTGGAGCCCAGCCCTACCCTGCTGGCACAGGTAAAAGATAATGTGCGCAATAAACCTGCTCGGGGCTTGTTCCCGATTCAGGCCTACGGTGACCGTTTGCCTATCCCTGACAGCAGCATCGATTTCTCCTACGCCCGGTTTGTGCTTCAGCACATTCCACACCCTGATACCGTAGTCTCGGAAATCCACCGGGTCATGCGTCCAGGCGGACACTTCTGCGCTGTTGATTCCGATGATGGCCTGGTCGTTTTCTACCCCGAGGACCCACGCGTCAGTCAGGTTCTTCGCACTGCCCAGACAACCCAGGAAGACAAGGGAGGCGATCGTTTCATAGGTCGAAAACTGCCGAACATGATGACCAAGGCGGGATTCGTCAACGTCAAGAGTCGCATCCTGGCCCTCACTAGCAGCGAACTGCCTTTCGCCGTGTTGTTCAACATCCTTCTCGGTTACAAGGCCTCGCTGCTGGGCGATGCCATCGACATCAAACAATTATTCCAGGATCTATCGGAGCAAGTGGCGAGTGGTCGCCAATTGGTCGCAGGCGGTGTATTCATCGTCACCGGAGAAAAATTATGAATGACAATCAGACTGAGGGGCTCAGTATGGAAACCGGTTTTTTCCATGTCGAGGAGGTCGTGCGGGGAACCCGCGCTTATGAACTTTATCTCGAATTTCGTTACGAGGTTTTTTGCAAGGAGCTCAATCGCATTGCTCCTCCATCCTGCCCGTTATCCAGCACTGGCCGGCCCATGGAGACTGACCAATATGACCAGTACAGCCGTCATTTCATGTCTTACCACAAAGTTTCAGGCAACCCCGCAGCGTCGGTTCGGGTCATCTTCCCCAGCCCCGTTGGTCTGAATGTGACTCCCAGATACATCATTGACCGCCCTCTTCCCTACCCTGACGCGAGGGATGACAACATCGGTGAAATCTCCCGCATGGCCATCGCTCCGCAGTTCCGCCGTCGCCAGGAGGATCGGAACAAGCCCTTTCAGGGCGATCCTGAATCAGAAATGAGCCGACTTCCGGATAACCACCGTCATCACCAGCCGGAACTGGTTTTGGGCATGTACCGGGAGATTTACCTGGTATGCAAGCAAAACGGAATTGATTACTGCATGGCGGCCATGGAAAACCGTTTCAGCCGACTCCTCAAGACGCTGGGGTTCCCCTGGGTGTCGGTTGGCCCCGTCAATGAAAGCGTCGCCCCCCCCAGGCGTGCCTACCTTATCAGCGCGGTTGAAATGGAGAGCAGCCTGAGTCAGAGGGAAACATGCATCCTCAGCTTCCTGCAAGCACAAGACGTGAACAATACGTCCGCCCAGCAGCAAGCCCATCCCAGCAAGTAGTCAGCCAACATGAAACGCCACCATTGTAGGTCGGGCTTTCTCGCCAGTGCGAGCAGCTTTGCTGCCGCTCGCGGCGGGGACACTCCTTGCGGGTGCAGCCCGACATGTCGGCATGAACCCAGATTATCCATTAGCGCGCGTAGGGGCGGTTTTAACCGCCCTGGGCGAATGAATTCGCCCCTACATAATGTCGTTTTGGGCATATCTGGGCTAATGACCAATCTGGGATGAATGACTACTGGCAGCAACACCGCTACCCTGAAGAATTGACTCCCTGCATCCAACCTTCCCCGGCATGTATTGACTTATTACTTTTAGGTAACGAAACTAATATCGATTTGCTTTAAGATCGGCTGATAATTTGTTCGCTTAGTACGCAAGTACGCTCAAGCACGCAAAGTACATGTCGGAGAACTACGGTGGGGGTGGAGAAAAAATTCGAGTACTCCATAGTGGCGCCGGGCACCCGGGCATACCGGAATTATCTCGCGCTGCGACACCAGGTCTTCTGTGAAGAATTAAAGCGCGTGCCCAGACCTGGCCGATTTTTCAGCGACGTCCCGCTGGAAAGTGACGCTTACGATGTACACAGTTTGCATGTGCTTTGCCGCTCGCTGGAAACGGGTGCTGCCGTGGGCTGTTCCCGGTTGATCCTGCCCAGTGCCAAGGGCCTGAGCATTACTGCCCGTTACCCGATGACCCATCAGACAGATGTCCCTCGCAACCAGATCGGGGAAATCGGTCGCTTGGCCATCGCCAGCGAATTGCGCAGGCATCGCGGCGAACTCTCAAGCGCCGGCCTGCATCAGAATCCTCTCCCGCAGCCGCAGCCTGCCAGCAAGACGAACAAACAGGACGGCCCGATCGTCGCCCTGGGACTGTATCGCGAGATTTTCAAACTCGCTCACAAGCATGGCGTCACCCATTGCTACGCGGCCATGGAACCCTCCCTGGCAAGACTTCTGACCCGAATCGGCTTTCCGTTCCTGGTGGCCGGCCCCCTCAACACCGTGGTTCAACCCCCGCGTCAACCCTACTACATCGGAGCCCACGCCATTCGCTCTTCCCTGGCCAGCCGCGATTCGAGTCTGCTCCAGTTCATGCTCGCGTCTTCCCAGGACGTGTCAGCGCTTGCTGTTGGCGTATTCCATACAAACTGGACAGCTAGGCCCACAATGCAAACTGGACGGCCGGAGCGTAGCGGCCAGTATCCAGCGCTCAGCCAGTAGCACTGGCTCCCCATTTAGTTCCTGTTATTTCTTTCGGGGACGCACCCATAAAAAAAGCCGCGCAATTATCTGCGCGGCTTTATCAGACCAAACTCAGGTCAAGCAGCTTTTTTATTACGACGGCTCAAGCCCAGACCTAGCAGACCCAAACCCATCAGGGCGATACTGGCCGGCTCAGGGATGGAGTTACCGTGCAACTCGGAGGTACCAAAGTGCGTATAACCATCGGGCGTTGTATAACCATTACTATTGGGTTGGAAGGAAGACGTATAGGACAAATCCCTTCCACCACTCTGGCCATTCGTGTCAAGAAAATCCTTCGCACTACCACCTACCACGTCAAACAGGCCAGAACCTTGACCGGAAAGACCGTTAGTAAACAGATTTGTGAGGCTACCCGCCAAAGTAATGCCTGCATTGTTACCAGTAGCATCGACCCCTAACAAGTCAAGGAACAAAACCCCGTCAATCGCAGATAACTTGTTAAGCGCATTAAAGTCCGCAGAACTGTCGGCATAAACCTTCAACCAGCCAGCGGTAAACCGGAAATCACCAAGAGTGAACGGGGCGAGGCTAGGAGGGCTGATACCATACTCTGCACCAGTAACAGGCCCAGCGCCATCGGGATCAAAATCAAGAGGGTTGTTGTCAAGCAGGGTATACCCGCCGAACTCGAACGTCAGTTCTCCACCGTTAAAAAACGTTGCATTGTTTGTTCCGTTGAGGAAAGCAACTTGCCCAATACCGCCAATAGTATTGCCAATCTTATAAGTCGTACTTTCCCACAATGCAGTCTGCACGGTGAAATCGAAACCGGAATTCGGGTCCCAAGTTACGCCGCTTACGGTAACAGCCTGTGCCGCAGTGGCTGAAAAACCTAGCAGGCCAGCCAAAAGGGCAGCATTAAGTTTAGTAAATTTCATTTCGTTCTCCTTAAATTGTGGAATCTATACATCAAGGCGATTCACCTTGCCCAGACTAAAGCACACACCGTGCCAGAAATTTAACAATGCTATATATCAACATGTTACATGCATTCTCTGGGTTTTTAATTAATGCACTGTAAGATTTTTCGACAAGCTGCGATGGGCATTAAGGGGTCGCCGGTGTATCTGGCCTGCGGAGCAGGCAACGCTCTTCTTGCAATTTCCATTTCCCCGAGTAAAGATGTGTAATCTCCCCGCCACTCATCTATAGAGGCCTTCGATGACTGAGTTTGATTATGACAGCGCCTTCAGCCGTAACTTGGGCATCGTCAGCACGGACGAACAGGCGCGCTTGCGGCAATCCACCGTGGCCATCGCCGGGATGGGCGGCGTGGGGGGGGATTACCTCATCAGCTTGGTGCGCGCCGGGGTGGGCGGGTTCCACATTGCCGAGTTCGACGAGTTTGAGCTGGCCAACTTCAACCGCCAGTATGGGGCCAACACCCGCACGCTGGGCCGCGGCAAGATCCAGGTGATGCTGGAATATGCCCTGGAGATCAACCCTGACCTGCGTGTAAAGATTTTCGACAAAGGCCTCGATGTGGGCAATATTGACGCATTTCTCTCCGGCGTGGATCTGGCCGTGGACGCCGTGGATATATTTGCGGTGGACATGCATCCG
>JAUYFW010000271.1 GCA_030690835.1 Sulfurimicrobium sp.
AGCCGCGCCTGCAACATCTTGTCCGGTGAGAAGCTGATGCCGGGCACGACATTGGCCGGGTTGAAAGCGGCTTGTTCCACCTCGGCGTGATAATTATCCGGGTTGCGGTTCAGCTCCAGAACGCCCACCTCGATCAGCGGATAATCCTTCTTCGGCCAGATTTTGGTGAGATCGAAGGGGTGATAGGGCACTTTTGCGGCATCTTTTTCCGGCATGATCTGGACGTGCATGGTCCAGCGCGGAAAGTCCTTGTTCTCGATCGCCTCGTACAGGTCGCGCTGGCTGCTCTCGCGGTCGTTGGCGACGATCCGCGCGGCTTCCTCATCGGTCAGGTTCTTGATGCCCTGCTGCGTGACGAAGTGAAACTTGACCCAATAGCGCTCGTTGCTGGCGTTGATGAAACTGAAGGTATGGCTGCCGAAGCCGTGCATGTGGCGATACGAAGCGGGTATGCCGCGATCGCTCATGACGATGGTCACCTGGTGCAGCGCTTCCGGCAGCAGGGTCCAGAAGTCCCAGTTGTTCTTGGCGCTGCGCATGTTGGTGCGGGGATCGCGCTTGACCGCGTGGTTGAGATCCGGGAACTTGAGCGGATCGCGCAGGAAGAAGACGGGCGTGTTGTTGCCCACCAGATCCCAGTTGCCCTCTTCGGTATAGAACTTGAGCGCGAAGCCGCGGATGTCACGCTCGGCGTCAGCCGCGCCGCGTTCTCCGGCCACGGTGGAAAAACGCGCGAAGAGGTCTGTTTTCTTGCCGATCTGGGAAAAAATCCTGGCGCGGGTGTATTGGCTGATGTCGTGCGTTACCGTGAAGCTGCCATAGGCGGCCGAACCCTTGGCATGCATGCGCCGCTCGGGGATCACCTCGCGATCGAAGTGGGCCAGTTTTTCCAGCAGCCAGACATCCTGGAGCAGCATGGGGCCACGGGGGCCGGCGGTCATCACATTCTGGTTGTCGGGTACCGGCGCGCCGCCGGCGGTGGTGAGTTTTTTCGTGCTCATGACTTATCTCCTTGGGTTGTTGAACAAGCTGTGATGCTACGATGCTTAGTGTATGGAGCAATAGCAAATACCTCCAATTGTTTAAACCAATGCCATTGATTGTCATGGACTATCACTGGATGGCGAAAACAGGCTCAGCCGGCAACACTGGCCCCAACCCGCGCTCTCAGTCCTCGGCCTGGCACAGGTGGCGAAACTCGCCCACCTCCGTGACCCACAGCACGCCATCTCCGGTCTGACCGGTATGGGCATTGCGGTGAATGATGCGCAGGATATCCGGCACCATCTCGTCGGGCGCGACGATTTCGATGCGTATTTTTTTCGTGAAATCGGTCAATTCCTCTTTCAGCGTGTCATGCTGTTCCGCACCCGTGTGGGCGCTGCATCCTTCTATATGGGAGATGCTCATGCCGGGAAAACCGGGCAGGGTGCGGAAGGCGTCGCGGATCTTGTGCAGCCGGGCTGGCCGTATGACGGCTTTGATTTCTTTCATGGGTTTTCTCCATTAGATGGAAGGTCGCGAAGCGACACTTCGTCCCCCTCGCCCGCAGGCGGGAGAGGGTAAGGGGTGAGGGAAACGATCATGGCGTGATCCGCCATGATCGTTATGCTTCTACAGGTTTTTCTTCAAACCATTTATACAGTGTCGGCAGCACCACCAGCGTGAGCAGGGTGGAGGTAATCAGTCCGCCGATCACCACGATCGCCAATGGCCGCTGCACCTCCGAGCCCGGCCCGCTGGCGAAGAGCATGGGGATCAGGCCCAGCATCGCCACCGTGGCGGTCATCAGCACCGGGCGGAAGCGCTGCTTGCAGCCCTGCACCACGGCGGCGGCCTGGCTCATGCCCTCGTCGCGCAGGCTGCGGATATAGGATACCAGCACCACGCCGTTCAACACCGCGATCCCCCACAGGGCGATGAAGCCCACCGAGGCCGGCACTGACAGATACTCGCCGGTGACGAACAGGGCCACCACGCCGCCGATCGAGGCGAAGGGCAGCACCAGGATGATGAGGGCGGCGTAGCGCAGAGAGCCGAACAGCAGGAACAGCAGGAAGAAAATCGCCGCGATGGTCACCGGCACGATGATCTTCAGGTGGCCCATCGCCCGTTCCATGTTCTGGAACTGGCCGCCCCATTCAAGGTAGTAGCCCTCCGGCAGCTTGATCTTGCTGTCCACTGACTGCTGCAACTCGGCGACGAAGCTGCCGAGGTCGCGGTCCTTCACGTTCACCCCCACCACGATGCGGCGCTTGGCCTTTTCGCGGCTGATCTGGGCCGGCCCGTCCGCGACGCGGATATTGGCCAGATTTTCCAGCGCCACCAGCGCGCCGTTGGGCGAGCTGACGAGCAGGCCGCGGATGGTCTCCACATCGCCACGGAATTCTTCCGGCAGGCGCACCACCGCGCCGAAGCGGCGCTCGCCCTCGTAGATCTCGGTGGCTTGCCGTCCGCCGATGGCGGCCTCGATTACGTCGTGGATGTCCGATACGTTGAGGCCGTGGCGGGCAATGGCCTGGCGGTCGATCTCGATGGACAGGTACTGCTGACCGGTCACCCGCTCCACCTTCAGGTCCTGAGCGCCCTTGATCGAAGAGGCCACCTTGGCGATGGCGTCAGCCTTCTGCTTGAGGAGTTCCATGTCGTCGCCGAACAACTTGATCGCCACGTCGGAGCGCACCCCCGTGACCATCTCGTCCACCCGGTCGGAGATCGGCTGCGCCATGACGATCTGCACGCCCGGCAGGGTCAGCAGTTTCTCCCTGATGCCGCCGGCGATGTCGTCCTGGGTCCAGCCCTTGGGCCACTCATCGCGCGGCTTCAGACTGACGATGGGGGTGGACTCGTTCTGCCCCTGCGAATCGGCGGGGCTTTCGCCGCGACCGACGCCGGAGAAGGCGGACTTCACCCCCGGCACCTGCATCACCAGGCGCATGGCCTCCATTTCCAGCTTGATGGACTCCTCCAGAGAGATGTTGGGCACGCGGTTGATGCCGGGCACGATCGAGCCTTCCTTCATTTCGGGAATGAAGGCCGTGCCGAGGAAAGGCAGCAGCAGGACCGTGCCGACGAACACCGCGGATGCGGCCAGGATGGTCTTCTTGCCGTTGGCCAGCGTCCAGTCGAGCAAACGCAGGTAGGGCTTCTTGGCCAGGGCGACCAGGCGGGTGTCGTGCTCGTCCTTGCCCACCAGCAGGTAGGAGCACAGCACCGGGGTGAGGGTGAGCGCCAGCACCAGCGAGACGAACAGCGCAATGGCGATGGTGAAAGCGAGCGGGGCGAACATCTTGCCCTCCATGCCTTCAAGCGTCATCAGCGGCAGGAACACCAGGATGATGATGGAAACGCCGAAGATCACCGGCGTGCCGACTTCCGTCGCGGCATCCAGCACCACCCGCACCCGGCTCACCCCCTTGTCCTTGTTCTCGGCCAGGCGCTGGAAGGTGTTCTCCACCACCACCACCGATCCGTCCACGATCAGGCCGGTGGCGATGGCCAGTCCGCCCAGGGACATCAGGTTGGCGGACAGGCCGTAATGGTTCATCACCATGAAGGTAATGAGCGGGGTCAGTATCAGGCTGGCCACCACCACCAGCGAAGAACGCACGTCGCCGAGGAACAGGAACAGCACGATGATCACCAGCACCACGCCCTCGATCAGCACCTTGACCACGGTTTCGAGCGCGGCATCCACCAGTTCGCTGCGGTCATAGTAGGGGACGATCCTGAGGCCGTCGGGCAGCATGCCCTTTTCGTTGATCTCGGCAACCCGGTCCTTGATGCGCGACACCACCTCCTTGGCGTTGCCGGCGCGGATCATCATGACGATGCCGCCCACCGACTCGGTGACGCCATTCTTCAGCAGCGCGCCATAGCGCACCTCGTGGCCGATGGTGATTTCCGCCACGTCGCGTATCAGCACCGGCACTCCGTCCTGCTCCTTGAGCACGATGCTGCGGATGTCATCGAGATCCTTGACCAGGCCGATACCGCGGATCAGATACTGCTCGGCATAATGCGGCAGCACGCCGCCGCCGGAATTGGCATTGTTGTTGGCCAGCGCCTGGTAGACGTCCTGCAGCGTGACCTTGTAGTGGCGCATGCGGTCTGGGTTGACCAGCGCCTGGTACTGCTTGACATAGCCGCCCTGGGAATTGATCTCCGCCACGCCGGGAATGCCGCGCAGCAGCGGGCGCACCACCCAGTCCTGGGCGATGCGGCGCTTGGTGAGTTCCTCTGTCGAGAGCACTTTGTCCCCATCATCGGGCCGCTCCAGGGTGAACTGGTACACTTCGCCCAGCCCGGTGGACAGCGGCCCCAGGGTTGGCGAGACGCCCTGCGGCATGCGTCCGCCCACCTCGATCAGCCGCTCCATCACCAATTGGCGCGCAAAATAAACGTCGGTGGCGTCGGTGAACACCAGGGTGATCAGCGACAGGCCCGGCTTGTTCAACGAGCGCATCTCCTCCAGCCCTGGCAGGCCGGTCATGGCCATTTCCAGCGGCACGGTGACAAAGCGTTCGACCTCCTCGGGAGAGCGGCCCTTTGCCTCGGTAGCGATCTGCACCTGGACGTTGGTGACGTCCGGGAAGGCATCCACCGACAGCTTGCGTGTCGCGTCCAGCCCGAACGCCACCAGGCATACCGCCACCACGACCAGCACCAGGCGCTGCTTGAGCGCAGCGCGTATTAGGGATTCCAGCATATATAAGCCTTTTGTAGAGAGGAGTTAGGAGGTTTGTAGGTGCGAATTCATTCGCACATGGCCGAATGAATTCGGCCCTACGCCATCACCCTTCCAGTTCCTTGCGCTTGCGCTCGTTGTTGAGGTGGAACGCGCCCTCGGTGACGATGCGTTCGCCGCCCTTCAGCCCCGCCTGAACCGGGATGTACCCGCCGCTTTCCTGGCCCAATGTAACGGCACGCAACTGGAAGCGCTGGTTATCCAGTTGGACGAAGACATGATCCTTGTTGTCCTCGCGCACCACGGCAGCGGCCGGAACCAGCAAGCGGCGCTGCGGGGCGCCCTGGATCAGCATGGAGGCAAGCATTTCCGGCTTGAGCAGGCGCTCGGGGTTGTCCACGTCCATGCGCACCGTGACCGTGCGTCGATCCGGATTGACGGTATCGGCAACGTATATCAGCCGTCCCTCGATGCGTTTTCCGTTCAATGCCGGAATCTCGGCCTGCGCCGCTTCGCCCTTTTTGATCAGGGCGGCCTGCTGTTCGGGCGCCTCGGCCACCAGCCACACATGCGACAGGTCGGCCACGGTAAAGAGCGCATCCGCCGGCTGCACCACCTGGCCCGGCGTCACCTTGCGCTCGATCACCACCCCATCCAGCGTTGCCGTGATCGAGGACAGGGAATGCACGGTGCGGGTCGCCGCCAGCTTGGCCATGGCGCTCCCGGTCATGCCCAGCACGCCGAGCTGGCCGTGCGATGCCTGCAGTTCGGCCTGGGCCTGGGCCAGCTCGCTTTCGCGCTTCTGCAGTTCGGCGGCGCCGATCACGTCGGCAGCGAACAGCAGCTTGGCGCGATCCACGGCGCGGCGCTGCAGTTCCGCCTGGGACAGCGCCTTGAGGTAGGCCAGTTGGGCGGCGGACAGCTCGGCGCTATGGAGCGTGGCGAGCGCCTCGCCACGCTTCACCCGCTGGCCGAGGGTGGCGTGAATCTGGGTCACGCGCCCGGTCACGGCGGCACCGATACGCGCCACGCGCTGCTCGTCGACCTCGATACGGGCCGGTACGCGCAGGGTCTCCGTGGCTTCGCCCTCGCCGGCGGGGGCGATTTTCAGGCGCTGGAGAAAATCAGCTTGCACCGTCACCAGCATAGTGTCGACAGGGGCCGTGGCGGCGGGGGGTGCTTCCTTGCCCTTGCAGCCGCTCAACGCAGCGGCCAGCAACACGGCAAAAAGGATGGGGGACGGGCGCTTCATGATTTTTCTCCAATAATAGGGGTGGCGCGCAGCCGCTCGATCTCGATCAGCGCGGCTTGCAGTTCGTAACGGGCGTTGAGGAAATCCACGCGGGTATTGCGCAGCACGCGCTGGGCATCGAGGTAATCGAGAATGCCGCGCTCGCCGAAGCGGTAGGCCGCCTCGGCAACCTTCATGGCGTTTTCCGCTTCCTTCATCAGGCCGGATTCGAATGTCCGCACCTGGCGTTTGGCAATCTGGTAACGGCCGTAAGCCTGATCCAGTTCCGCCAGCAGGCCAAGATGGATCTGCCGCGCTTCCGCCTCGGCCCGGTGCTTGGCGGCAACGGCCTCGCCGATAGGGCCCGCGCGGCGGTTCCACAGCGGCAGCGGCAGGACCACGCCGGCGCGCCACTGGTTCATGTCCGGATCGCGCTCGGAGCTTAGCTTGAGCGTAGGCTGCGGCAGGCGCGAGGCGCGTTCCTGTTCCACCCGCGCCTGGGCGCGGCGCGTCTCGGCCTCGGCCACCTTGAGCAGGGGCTGGCGCGCCAGCAAATCCCGGCGCAATTCGTCCAGCTCCGGCAACTCGGCCGCCAGCGGCGGCTCGGCGGCCACCTCGAAACCTTCCGCCAGAGCCGCAAGCGGCGCGCCTATCAGTGCCCGCAGCCGGTCGCGGGCCTGGGTCACGCGCAGCTCGGCACTCCGGGCGGCGCTTTCCGCGGCCAGCGACTCGGCTTCCGACTTCACCAGTTCGTAGCGCGGCGCTTCGCCGACTTCCACCTTGATTTTCACCCGGTTGCGGATGAGCAGCAGCAGGGCGTGGTTTTCCGCGCCAAGGCGTGCCTCTTCCTGGCGGCGCAGCACGTCGTGGAAAGCCTGTTTTACCGCGCTGTGCTGGTTGAGCCGCGCATCCCCGAGTGCTGCCGTGCCGGAGACGATGCCGGCTTCGGCACCTTCCCGCCGTGCAGCGCGCAGGGAGGGCAATTCGAACTGCTGGGACAATCCCAGCAGTTCGTTGCGCCCACTGGCTCCACCCAACTGGCGTGGACGCGAGGTACCGGAGGCCAACTCCAGCTCGGGGTTGGGATAGGCAAGCGCGGTCTCCAGGGCCGCCTGCGCGCCCTGCTCCCGTGCTTTTGCCGCGGCTAATGCCGGGCTGTGCTGTGCGGTAAGGCGCAAGGCTTCATCCAGGGTGAGCGGCGCAGCATGGCTCGCGGGGGCAGCAATCATGGCAAGCGCCAGCAGCCAGGCGCGGGATGGCGATGGAATCTGTCGAATAAAGTGTGATGTCATGTTCAAATTTGCTCGGGTTAAAGGCAACACTTCCCCCTACGGCTGAATATCAGCCGTAGGGGAGGACAGGTTTCAGGGTTGGTGAGGCCTAGTAGTCAGTCACGTTGAACCCGGATTATCCATTGGAATGCACGCGCATGTAGGAGCGCCGCCCCCGGCGTGAATCGTGGCGAGGGCGCCGCTCCTACAGCGGTGTTTTGGCCCTAATGGATAATCTGGGTTGAAACGTGAAACCACAATGGCGGCGTTATTCCTTAAGGTGCTTGAGCATCTCGATGCGCTCGTCCAGCGGCGGATGGGTCATGAACAGGCGCTTCAGGCCCGAACCCACGCCGCCGGAAATGCCGAAGGCGGCCATTTTTTCCGGCAGCGGCGCCGGCTCGTGCTGGGCCTTGAGACGTTCCAGCGCGGCGATCATGGCGGGCTTGCCGGCCAGTGCCGCGCCGCCCGAGTCGGCGATGAACTCGCGCCGGCGCGAGAACCACATGACGATGATCGAGGCGAGGATGCCCAGCACCATCTCGGCGATGATCATGGTGACGAAAAACGCCGGGCCGGTACCGCGCTCGGTCTTGAACACCATCTTGTCCACCAGGTAGCCGATGACGCGCGACAGGAACATCACGAAGGTGTTGACCACGCCCTGGATCAGCGCCAGGGTCACCATGTCGCCATTGGCGACGTGAGAGATTTCGTGTCCCAGCACCGCTTCCGCCTCGGGCTTGGTCATGGCCTGCAGCAGTCCGGTTGAAACCGCCACCAGGGCATTGTTCTTGTTCCAGCCGGTGGCGAAGGCGTTGACGTCGGGCGAATCGAAAATCGCCACTTCCGGCATGCCGATGCCGGCGATCCGCGCCTGACGCCGCACGGTTTCGACCAGCCAGGTTTCGCCGGGAGTGGAGGGGTTTTCGATCACCCTCGCACCCGTCATGCGCTTGGCGCTCCACTTGGAAATGGCGAGAGAGATGAAGGAGCCGCCCATGCCCATTACCGCCGCAAAGATCAGCAGCGATGTGAGGTTAAGGCCGTTGGCGTTGAGATAAGGCTCCACCCCGAGGATCTTCATGGTGAGCGAGAGCACCAGGACGATGGCCAGGTTGGTGGCGAGGAACAGGATAGTGCGTTTCATTGTTTAATCTCCAGAATGTTCGGTGTCTTTTCCGTGCGCTTCGGCCTTGTGGGTCAGGAACAGCGCCGCGCCGATCAGGGCGATGGCGCCGCCGAGATACAGCAGGTCGAGCGGGGACGCTATCTTCATGTTCAGCGCCTCCTCGAACAGGGTGACGATCAGGATCATCAGGATCACCTTGGCCAGCCGCGCCTTGAGATCGTCCAGGTTCTCGATCACCAGGATCTTGCTGGAAGTCTTGCTGCCATGGGCTTCGTCAATGTCGCTGACGAAAAGTTCATACATGCCGAGCGCGAAAATCAGCATGAAGGTGGCGAGCAGGTAGCCGTCCACCACTTCCACCACATGGGTGATGGTCTGGTCGTGAAGCAGCTTGCGCGCCTCGTCGGCCATGGCGGGATCGGCGTAATGCAGCATGTGGCCGACCAGGTACACCACGTCCACCGTGGCCATGTAGAAAATCGCGGTGGCGGCGGCCATGCTCGCCACCACGGCAACGACGACCACGAAGCGGCCGTTCCACAGCGTTTTCTCAAACAGTTTTTCTATTGTATTCAGCATGTCGGTATTCTATTCGTTTTGCAGCGGTGAGAAATCCGGGCGCGGGCCCGCCACATGCTCGCGCTTGCGTTCGAGGCAGCGCGCCACGGCTCGGCTGGAGCGGTCGGCCGCCCGGTCGATGGCGACGTAGAGATCGTTCTCGACGTCCTCGATGACCACATCGGGAAGGTTTTCCAGCGCCACCACGATACTACAGCGCTTGTCAGCCCCGCCGCGCGGGCCGTTGATGTCGGACAGGCGCATTTCCACGCGCCGGATGTGGTCGCTGGCGTGGGTCAGGCCGAAGCGCAGCCGGCGCTCGGCGTGTTCGCGCAAGGCGTCGGTGAGAGTGAAACCCTGTGACTGGATGTGAATCTGCATGGCGCTTTCCTTCTTCAATTTGGCACGCTTTGAAGTATAGAGATCCTTTGCTGTTCCATAAAGTCGAATATAATTGATAGTAACTTCGAAAATAACGAACAGGACAGAGCATGGGCGCGTTGAATTATAAACATCTTCACTATTTCTGGGCGGTGGCTGTCTGTGGGCAATGCTGCCGGCGCGCATCTATGAAGCGCTCCCGCTGGTCTGCCCGATTTGTCAGGCACAGATGCGGATCATCGCTTTCATCACCGATGCCGGCACCGTGCGGAAGATACTGGATCACCTCGGTGAATCGGCGCAGCCGCCGAGAATCGCCCCGGCGCGTGGGCCGCCGTTGTGGGAGGCAGCAATGGCTTCGGAGCAGGCGGGCAACGATCCTCAATGGGATTCGGCGCTGCAGCCCGAACCGGTGTTTGAGTTTGATCAGCGGGTTGCTTGGTGAGGAGGTTTTTTCTCACCGTGGGTGGGCTTGTGCGCTGGGTTTAGCGTGCGTCAATTTTTGGCGTTGATGCGACAAATTCTTACCGTGGAAATGGGCGAAATGCAGAATTTGTCATGGTTTTGACGATGAAAATCGGATTGGCGAGGGGATGGGGGGCAAAGTTAATTTGACTTGTGCGGTTGAATTTCCTATCCATCAGTCCAGCTGCGATCTGCGCGCGGTGCAGGAAATGCTCGGGCATGCGAATATCTCGACGACGCGGGTGTACACGCATCTGGATTTTCAGCATCTGGCGAAGGTTTATGATGCGGCACATCCGCGCGCGAAGAAGAAACCTTGAGTCGGGGTGGTATTTGCCACCCCAACATGAGAAAATTCAAACTGATAAGCCCATGCGCATTGCTCATTCATGAAATCAAAAGCTTTCGACAGAAGTGAACACGTATACAAAAACGACGCTTTTGCCGAGCTAGTCAAAGATGCTATCAGGTTCTTTAACGGCACTCCCGTACACGCGCTGCCCCCGCCAGAGTCTTTCCTTGGCACAGGGGTTTACGCCATCTATTACACTGGCAAAAATCCGGCATACAAAAAATATGCGGAGCTAAATCGACTGTCTTACAGTTATCCAATCTATGTTGGCAAGGCTGTACCAAAGGGTTGGCGGCAAGCGCGAGTTTCCGATAGCCAGCTCAGTCAATCCAAAGAGTTAATCAGCCGCCTTCGAGAACATGGTCGAAGCATCAGTATTGCTCAAGGACTTGAGCTTCAAGACTTCATGTGCCGTTTCGTTATTTTTGAGGATGCCAGCTCAGACATGATTAGCACCATCGAAGCCGCGCTAATCAAATTGAATATGCCGCTCTGGAATACTGCCGTGGATGGCTTCGGAAACCACGACCCCGGTAGCGGGCGATATGCGCAAGCAAAATCAGGGTGGGATGTTATTCATCCGGGTCGAACTTGGGCAGAAAAATGCAACGGCACTCATGTCGAAGAAAGCACCATCCTTTCCAGAATCAAAAATCACCTCAAAAATATCGGGCGCAAGCCATGAAATCGCTAGAGATATTTTCCGGGGCTGGCGGATTAGCTAAAGGGCTGGAGCTTGCTGGTTTTCAACATTCCGCGTTTGTGGAATTTAATAAACATGCCTGCTCGTCACTCTATGAAAACTTTGATGCGGGAAAAGTTTTCTTTGGGGATATTAAAGATTTTGACCTTAATGCCCTGGACGATGTTGATGTCGTGGCGGGTGGCCCACCTTGCCAACCCTTCTCATTGGGTGGCAAACATAAAGCGGATCAAGATAGCCGCGACATGTTCCCCTATGCAATTCAAGCGATTGAACAACTCACACCAAAAGCATTTGTATTTGAGAACGTCAAAGGCTTGCTCAGAGCATCATTTGCAGATTATTTCGAATACATAATCCTGCGACTTACCTACCCCGGATTTATTGCAAAACCTGATGCGGATTGGAAGGATCATTTATATAGCCTTCGCAGTATTGCCTGGCTTCCCTATGCCGGGACAAAATATGACGTTGCGTTCAAGTTAATAAATGCAGCAAATTATGGTGTCCCGCAAACGCGGGAACGGGTCGTTATCGTAGGCACAAGAGCTGACCTGGGCGTGTCCTGGTCGTTCCCCGCAGCAACACATTCCGAAGACAGATTGCTTTGGGAAATGTACGTTACAGGCGAATATTGGGAACGCCACAACGTGCCAAAATCAGAGCGCGCGCCGATGACCCTTCTTCTGCAAGAAAAGGTTGTTCGTCTAAAGGACAAGTACGGCATGTTCGAGCCAGAGTGTGCGCCATGGCACACGGTCAGGGATGCGCTGCAAGGCATCCCTGATCCAGAAACCCAGCATGGCATTGAGGATCACATCTTCCATGACGGTGCGCGTACCTACCCTGGCCACACGGGCAGCGATATTGATTGGCCAGCAAAAACCATCAAGGCGGGGGGGCACGGAGTTCCCGGCGGGGAAAACATGATTCGCTACCCGGATGGCAATGTCCGATATTTTACTGTGTGCGAGGCAAAACGAATCCAGACATTCCCCGACAGTTTCGTCATAAAGGGTGCTTGGGGCGAAGCAATGCGCCAGATAGGGAATGCCGTTCCCGTATTGCTGGGCGAAACAATAGGCCGTGAGCTGGCAAGCAGATTGGGCGCGCATAACGCTTCTTTTGATGCAAGACAGCCGCACCGGGCAAGGCTTTAATTAGAGGGCATAGTGGCTAAAATTTCTTGTGTTGATTTGTTCTGTGGTGCGGGTGGCTTGACGCATGGCTTCGTCTTGGAAGGGTTGCCTGTGGTGGCTGGCATTGATATGGACCCTGCATGCCGTTTTCCCTACGAGACCAACAATCAAGCGCGGTTCATTGAACGAGACATCAGCACAGTCACAAAAGAAGAGTTGACGTCTCTCTTTGGCGATGCTGATGTGAGAATTCTAGCTGGTTGTGCACCGTGCCAACCTTTTTCCACTTACGCCCATAGATACTCTCTTGATGGTAACGGGAAATGGGGGCTTTTATATGAGTTCGCCAGACTTGCCGAGGCTGCAAATCCCGATATCATTACCATGGAAAACGTTCCAACTGTTGCAAAGCATGTGGTTTTCCACGACTTTGTCGATACGTTGAGAAGACTCAATTACCACGTCTGGTATGGCGTCGTCAACAGCTCTCTGTATGGAGTGCCACAAGCACGGCGACGTATGGTGCTATTGGCTTCCAAGCTTGGAAAAATTGAGATCATTCCTCCTACACATGACAAACCTAGAACGGTACGTGAAGCCATCGGTAGTTTGAGCCCACTAAAAGCCGGGGAATCTGCGTCCCGAGATAAATTACATGTTTCGTCGTCATTGTCTGAAAAGAATCTCCAACGCATCAGGGTGTCGATGCCAGGGGGGACTTGGCGTGACTGGCCAAAACATCTAGTGGCTAATTGTCATCGCGAAAGCAGCGGCCAAACCTACCCTAGCGTTTATGGGCGGATGGAATGGGATAAGCCAGCACCGACAATGACAACTCAATGTTTTGGATTTGGTAATGGGCGATTTGGTCATCCAGAACAAGATCGCGCGATTTCCTTGCGTGAGGCAGCGATTCTGCAAAGTTTTCCGCATAACTATGCATTTATCCCCGAGGGGAGCAAAGTGCATTTGAAGGTATTGGGGCGTTTAATTGGCAATGCCGTCCCTGTTGATCTCGGTCGTGCCATCGCTCGCAGCATCAATTGCCACCTTGCAACACAATAGATACCGTAAGGAAGTTAAATGAGTCAGCCTCGCGAACTCGTCATGAGCATCAGCCTCAATGCCTTGGAACATTTGGGCATCAACCTCTACAGCAACATGCCTGCCGTCCTTTCCGAGATCGTTGCTAACGCGTGGGACGCAGACGCGGAAAACGTAACCGTAACGGTCGATAAGGCTAAGGAGACTATCACCATCGAAGACGACGGTATGGGCATGAACCGTGATGGAGTCATCGACCGCTTTTTGACAGTCGGATTCAAGCGGCGAGAAACTCTAGGCAAAATCACCCCTAGTGGACGAAACCCGATGGGGCGCAAAGGCATAGGTAAGCTATCAATTTTTTCCATCTCTCAGATCGCTGAGGTCTATACGATCCAAGACAAGGAACGCACTGCGTTCAAGATGGATAGCGAGGTAATTCGCAAGGCGATTACCGGAAATATACAAAAACCCTACAAACCAGAAGAACTTAAGAGCGTGCCTTCCGATCTTAAGAAGGGAACACGGATAGTTCTGTCAGGCCTGTCCAAGTCTCTTTCTGGCATGACAGTGGAAGGTCTGAAACGTCGAGTCGCGCGGCGTTTCTCTGTGATTGGCCCGAAGTTCAACTTCAAGGTCACGGTAAATGGAACCGCGATTGGCCCCGACGACCGTGCGTACCACAATGCCATTGAGTATCTCTGGATATATGGACAGCAAAACGATTTCGTGAAATCGTGCAAACATCTCGCACGCGACCACGAAGATCGTCTGCAAGCAATCCAAGCCGAGTTGAGCAAATCAAAGATCAGCCTCAGCGGATGGATTGGCACAGTCTCAAGCCCGAGCCAGCTGAAGGACGAAGAAGGCGACAACCTGAACCGTCTCGCCGTATTCATGCGCGGAAAAATGGCACAGGAAGATATCCTTGATGAATTTGGCCAAAAGGAAATTTATGCTGACTACATCATCGGCGAGTTGCACTGCGAGCAACTTGATCTTGATAACCACAGCGACATTGCGACGAGCAGTCGGCAATCACTGAAGCAGGATGACCCTCGTTTCGAAGTGCTTCGTAAAATAGTTCTTTCCGAGCTACGCCACATTGCAGGAAAGTGGAGCGATTGGCGCCGTTCCGATGGTACCAAAACAGCTGCTTCCGTTCCGGCTGTTTCAGCTTGGCTTAATAATTTGCACGGCGACACGAAGAAGAAGGCAGAGCGTTGGATTGGACGGTTGAACACTATCCGCTCCCCGGACGAGTCAGACAAGAAAGAGCTGCTCAAAGCATCTATTCTCGCTTTCGAAAGTTACCGGCGCAAAGAAGAACTTGATCGACTTGAAAACATCAAGGATGAGAATCTTGAACAAATTCTAGAGATTTTTCAGAACATCGACGATCTGGAGTTGAGTTATTACGGGCAAATCGTCAAGCTAAGAGTTCAGGTCATTCGCACACTGCAGAACAAGCTCAAAGAGAACGACAAGGAACTTGTTCTCCGCGACTATATTTTCGAGCACCTTTGGCTACTTGATCCGGGCTGGGAGCGTGCGAAGGGCACGGAACACGCCGAAACGCAGGTCAACGAATTTCTAAAGAAGAATTCTGGTGAGCTGAAAGGAGCAGAAAAGAAAGCGCGAATCGATATTGGATACAGAACGACAGGCGGAAAACACGTCATCGTCGAATTAAAGCGAGCATCAATCGCAGTTCCGCTCGACGATCTGACCAAGCAGATCAGGAAATACCGGGATGGCGCGAAGAGAATTCTCGAAAAGACAAGCTTCAAGGATTGGCCGATTGAGATCATCTGTTTGGTCGGAAAGCCGCCGCCCGAGTGGAATGATGCGTCAGGCACTGGTCGCAAAGGCGTCATAGAAAGTCTCAAAGCCGTCGATGCACGTCTCGTCTTTTATGATGAATTGTTAACGAATGCGCAACAGGCTTACGGTGACTACCTCGAAGAGCACGCCAAGGTCGATAAACTATGGGGTGTTTTCGAGGCAATCAACGATTTCGCACCTCCAAAGTAGGTAGGAAGTTAGCGGGGTTATGGTTTCACTAAAATATCCCTCGACTATCTGGAAGGTTGCGGCAGCGCTGAAAAGGCGCTACCACGATTTCAACCACTACAATCTCAAAGACCCGCTGGATGAATTACTGTTCATCATTTGTAGCACCAAAACTGGCGAAGCGAGTTATCGCAGCACTTTCCAGTCACTGAAAGAAACCTTCCCCACCCACCTGCGGATTGCTGAAGCGCCTGCCGAATATATTGCGCAACCTATCGTCAGCGGTGGCCTGTCGAACCAGAAGGCAAAGGCGATTCGCGACCTTTTCGATGTCATTGTGGCAAAGTTCGGCGAGCCAACTCTCAAATCATTGCGCGCGATGAGCGACAAGGATGCTGAAGCTTTCTTGTTGTCTCTGCCGGGAGTGGGAAAGAAAGTTGCGCGATGCGTTCTGATGTACTCTCTGGGCAGGCAGGTTTTCCCTGTGGATACGCATTGCTGGCGAATCGCCAGGCGTCTCGGTTGGGTCAGGCCGACACAAAAAGACAAGCACTGCGCGCCGCGAGATATGGATCGCCTGCAATCCAAAATCCCACCTGAACTTCGTCACTCGTTACACGTGAATATGATTTCTCTTGGGCGCGAGGTTTGCACCCCGACCGCGCCCCGGTGCGATGAATGTCCAATATCAGCTTGGTGTCCCAAGATTGGTGTGCCGCGAATAAGGAAATAAAGAGATAGCGCATAAAGAGTATGCATAACATTTGATGTATCCCGGATGTACGCTCTACACTTGGCGGAGGCAGGCTCTGCGGCATGCGCAATGAGCGTGCCGGATGCTAAACGATTGTGGGAGTTGGAAGCAGAGAACATGCTGCTCCCCTCCAGCCGCGCGCAGCAGGAGATGCTGCTGTCTTCCGGCGGCAGCAAGTGGATGGACAGCTCGCACAAGGCCATAAAATAACGAACATCTCGGAGCATGGGCGCGTTGAATTACAAACATCTTCACTATTTCTGGGCGGTGGCCAAGGCCGGCGGCGTGACCCGCGCCAGCGAGCGGCTGCACGTGACGCCGCAAACCATCAGCGGTCAGTTGAGCCTGTTCGAGGGCATGTTGGGAGAAGTGCTGTTCTCCCGCGTCGGGCGTCATTTCGAGTTGACCGAGGCGGGCAGGCTGGTGTTGAGCTATGCGGACGAGATTTTCTCGCTCGGGCAGGAACTGGAGGAGGCATTGCACCACCGTCCCACCGGACGACCGCCGCAATTCAGGGTAGGCGTTACCGATGCGGTACCGAAGTCGCTCGCCTACCGCTTGCTGGAGCCGGCGGTGCAAATTCCGGACCCGCCGCGCATTATTTGCCGGGAAGGAAAGGTGGTCAGCCTGCTGGCCGAACTGGCGGTGCACCGGCTCGATATCGTGATTGCCGACAGCCCCATGCCGTCCGCGCTTGATGTGCGGGGATTCAGCCATTTGCTCGGGGAGAGCGGGCTCACCTTCTTTGCCACGGCGGAGCTTGCGCAACGGCTCTCCGGCGTGTTCCCGCTGTGCCTGGATGGCGCGCCGCTGCTTTTGCCGGGCGAGGATGTCGCGGTGCGGCCAAA
>JAUYFW010000279.1 GCA_030690835.1 Sulfurimicrobium sp.
CGCCGCCTTGACACGATATATGAGCGACTCGCGCTGTGGATGCGGGCGGTGGAAATATGCCCGTCGGCCATCTTTCTCGAATGTCACCGATGACCCGCTTCCTTCCACAACATTGCAGCCGACAGCCACCAGCAGCGCCTCGATACGATCCCAAGGCAGGTTTCCACCGATCGGGTCAGAGAAGATGGTTTCGAGCGTCTTGCGGTGCTTGCTGTTCACGGTGAAAATGATAGCGCTTTATAAGAAAAGAGCAAGCAGTTAAATTCACCCATGCTACGACCTATCCTCCCCGATTTCACTATTACCTCCTTTATTACCCTTACTAAAAGGTAATTACCCCTTCTTCCACCGAGCCGCAGGCCTGCGGCCCTGACATGCAATGACGTTTGCGCTTTGCTGCGCTCTCAATACACGTCGGATCATATCCCTGCTTACGCCGGGACAAGCTTGCTCAAGCTGCGATACGGTAAATTCGGCGGAGAAGCGGTTAATAGCCGCCAAAACAAAATCAGTCTTCGAGCCGCGCGGCGCCTTGACCTCGCCAACCCGCTCGGCAAATTCGCGGTAAGCCATTTTGAGGATGGACAGCACGTAGTTGATGTATGGCCAAGGATCATCCCAGATTGTCCATTAGCACTTGTAGGGGCGGTTTTAACCGCCTTGGGCGAATAAATTCGCCCCTACATTCCATCGTTTTGGCGAGATCATGCCTAAATGGACAATCTGGGATCATGCTTGTTTCCATCGTTGCACTGTTTCCGGGCGGTGAAGTGGTTCGGCTGATAACCTGCTCCTGACGTGGATTGGGCCTTTAACTGCGGCACGCGATAGACAGGTGCCGACCCATAGTGGTCATTTTGCTGTGACAACGTGAATGACCGTAGTTCGGCCAAAGCGGTCTGTCGCTCAAGCCTGAACTCGATTATCTCTATACCGTTTAAAACTTCAGCAGATCAGCCTTATGGGAGGGGCGGCTTTCCGAGTTCTTCAAGGAAAGCATTGTGCTTCTCCTTGGCCGCGACGATTTTCTGTTCCAGTGTCTCCAGTTCCCCATGCACCGCGCCCAGCTCGATTTCCTCCTCCGCCCTCGCCGTGCTGATATAGCGGGAGATATTCAGGTTGTAGCCGTTAGTCTCGATCTCTTCCATCGCCACACGCCGCGAGTAACGCTCCTCCTCTTTGCGGTATTGGTAGGTGGCGATAATCTTGGCGATGTGTTCCGGCAGCAGCTTGTTTTGTCGCTTGCCTTTCTCAAAGTGCTCACTGGCGTTGATGAACAGCACGTCGTCGGGCTTCTTGCATTTTTTCAGCACCAGGATGCACACCGGAATGCCGGTGGAGAAAAACAGGTTGGCGGGCAGCCCGATCACGGTGTCGATGTTGCCGTCTTTCAGCAACTTGCTGCGGATGCGTTCTTCGGCCCCGCCTCGGAATAGCACGCCGTGCGGCAGGATGATGGCCATGGTGCCTTCCTTGGCCAGGTAATTAAAGCCGTGCAGCAGAAAAGCGAAGTCGGCGGCGGACTTGGGGGCGAGGCCGTAATTCTTGAAGCGCACATCATCGCCCATCGCCTCGGTGGGTTCCCAGCGGTAGCTGAAAGGCGGATTGGCCACTACGGCATCAAAGTATTTCTTTTTGGCGGGGTTGGCTTCGCGCAAATCATCCCAGTCGTTGAGCAGGGTGTCGCCGTGGAAAATCTCGAACTCCGAATCTTTCACCCCGTGCAGCAGCATGTTCATGCGCGCCAGGTTGTAGGTGGTGATGTTGGACTCTTGCCCATAAATCTTGCTAATGCCATGCGCCCCCATCTGCTTGCGCACATTTAACAACAGCGAGCCTGAACCGCAGGCAAAGTCCAACACGCTGTCCAGATGTTTCTTCTTGCCGGTGCCGGGCTCTTGGCCGTCCAGCGTCACGATGGCAGACAGAATGCTGGAAATCTGCTGTGGCGTATAAAACTCGCCCGCCTTCTTGCCGGAACCGGCGGCAAACTGGCCAATCAGGTATTCATAGGCATCGCCCAGCGTGTCGCTGTTGGTGGAAAACGTCGCCAGCCCCTCGGCAATCTTGCTGATGATGGTGCAGAGCTTGGCATTGCGATCGGTATAACGCTTGCCGAGCTTTTCCGAATTCAGGTTGATTTCCGAGAACAAGCCGCCAAAGGTGCTGGCAAAGGATTCGTTCTCGATGTAATCAAACGCCCTTTGCAGGATATGCAGCAGCTCCTCATTCTGCGTGCGCGCCATTTCCGCGATGGCTGCCCAGAGGTATTGCGGCTGAACCACATAATGCGTCTTGAGGCGCATCTGCTGTTCAAAATCAGCCACATCGTCCGGGTTGGCGTCATACCAGCGTTGCAGCGGCGTGGTGTTGGGCTGGTCTTGCTTGTCCGGGTAGTCCGATCCCAGTTCTTTTTTGGCGGCAACTTCGTAGTTGTCCGACAAGTAACGCAGGAACAGGAAAGACAGCATGTAATCGCGGAAGTCGTCCGCGTTCATCGCACCGCGCAGTTGGTCGGCAATACCCCAGAGGGTCGTGCCCAGTTGCTTTTGGTCTTGTTCAGTCATGATGATCGTTCGCCTACCGCAATTCAGCGGTTCGTTGAAGCTGTTTCAGCAGCTTGACATCGAAAGTGAAGACTTCCTGCCGCTCAAGCATTTGATAAGCCCAAAGCAAGGTATCCACAAAGTCCAATGTACTGTCGCCGTAACATTCGAGTGCTTTAAGAAAAACGGCGGGTTTGTCCATGCTCACCAATCCTTCATTGAGCATGTCGCCAAGCTGTTGCTGGATTTCCTTCCGCTCAACGGCATAGACCTTTTGCAGGACATAGACCACTTCAACGAGGCTCATGTTTTTCCTTAACTGCTGCCTGCCAGGCATCTTGTTCTGTTGCTCTCAACTCGGGACTGGCATAGGGTTTCAAGCTGCCGCGTACCACTCCACCCCTTCGGGGCCCCCCTCCGCAGGAGGGGAATAGTTGCTGCATTAGCCCTTTTTTATGGGCTTTGAGCGTGGTTAGCTTTTGGGCTTGGGCGGCGATCAGTTCGTCGATGGAAGAAAGGCAGTTGGCGATTTTTTGTTGTTCGGAAGTTTCGGGCAAACGAAGGATAACTTCTTTCAACTGTCCACCAGTGATCAAGGGTTGCCCTGAACCAAACACAAGTTTTCTTGGATTGAAATTCTCAAGAGCCATGAAAATGAAACACAGATTGGCGGGACTGCTTAGGGAAATAACGAGCGTATTGTCAGTAACTCCAAATTTTCCTTTTGCTCTTGCCATCTGGCCTGCATTTGCTCCAACTCTAGCGACGAGAATGAATTCCCCTTCATAGGACGCATTTGGTGATTTTCCAATAATCCCTGTTGAACCGTATAGCTCATAGCAACCTTCTGCATCGTTACCATCTTTCCCTGATGAAACATAAACACAAATATCTCCCAACCGCTTCTCCTCCCACTCCCCCGCATCCCGAAATTCAGGAAAGCGCAGCTTGGGCAGAGTTTCGCCTTCTGCCGGGAAAAGCTGCTGCATCAGCCCTTTTTTATGGGTCTTGAGCGTGGCTAGCTTTTGGGTTTGTGCGGCGACTAGCTCGTCGATGGAAGAAAGGCAGTCGGCGATTTTTTGTTGTTCTTTTGAACTGGCGGGAAGAGGTACGCCGAATTGCTCAATCAGCGATATATCACCTCTTGGCATCTTTACCCCTTTTGCACCCGTCATCACGTAATTGATGAAGAAATCGTTTATCAAGACAAACGATAAATATTTGTCGTTGATGGATTTCTTTGCTCGAACAATCAATACATCATTTGACGCGCCGCCATCGAATTCCGAATGCCATATCTTTTTCAAATAAGGTCGAATATTTGAAATCAAAATATCACCCACTAGAAAAGCCGTTGCAGCGCCGGTTGGCGGCAATCTGTTCGCATGGGTAATTCCAGCAAAATCTGGCAATATGTTTTCGGTGCTTACATAGTTCTGAACGGTTAATTCACTCAATGGAATCTTGGCTTTTGCAAAATTGGCAACCTCGTCCAGTTGCTTCTCCTCCCACTCCCCCGCATCCAGAAATTCAGGAAAGCGCAACTCAGGCACTTTGCGGGTAGCGTCTGACTTCGTCATACCTCACCCGTTTTCTTGGCAGGCGCTGGGTTGCTCAGTTGCTTTACCGCCGCATCAAAATCACTCACAAACAACCTGTCCTGCACGATGCGGTACTTTTCAAATTCACTTTCTGCGTGTGCTTTAGCGATTTCGGCAGTTACCCTGCCCGCGTCCTGCAAAATTTCCCGGTCTGTTGCTTCAATGAATTTGTTCAGACGGGTTTCCCAGTCCTGCATGGTCATCGGTATCTGCCGTAGTGCCATGTCTTCGGCAACATCCAGATAAGCCGAAACCAGACGCTGCAATTGCGCCATTTCGTTTTGGGTCAAATAGTTTTTGGCGACGGCCACGTCGAATTTCTGAATTTTTCCTTTGGGCGCATCCTTCCAGGTGGTCAGCCCCATGTTGTCTTTTTCGGCATCGGCGCGCTGATAGACGAGTTCTGCCGCCGTTTGTCCGTGGATGGCCCAATGCAGTTTGTTTTGTACGGTGGCGAAAAAACGCTTGGTGGCCTGCGCCGTTACGTCGTAGTCAATAGAGGTCGAATAGATGTCGGTGATTTTTTGGTAGAACTTGCGCTCGGAGAGGCGAATCTCCCTGATGCGCTGCAACTGCTCTTCAAAATACCGCTTGGTGAGAATTGAGCCGTCATTCTTCAGACGCTCATCATCCATGGCGTAGCCCTTGATGGTGAACGATTCAATGATGGTGGTGGCCCATTTGCGGAACTGTACGGCGCGTTCCGAATTGACTTTGTAACCGACGGCTATGATTGCGGCGAGGTTGTAGTGCTTGGTGTCGTAATTTTTTCCATCTGCGGCAGTTATCCGAAAATTTCGGATAACTGAATTCTCCTCAAGCTCGCTGTCGGAAAAAATTTTTTTCAGGTGGTAATTGATGGTTCTCACATCAATGTCGTAGAGCTGCCCCATCATTTTCTGCGTAAGCCAGATATTCTCTTCAGCGTACACGGCTTCAACACCCCCCTTGCCGCTGGCGGCAACAAAGGTCAGGTATTCGGCAGCCGATGATCTAACCATGCTGTCATGGCGTATTAGTTTTTTACTCATAAGCATTCAACCCCGAAATCTCCCGCCCCTGGGCGAGTTTGTGCAGCAGTGGAATCAGCTCAATCATCAGCGCCAGTTCTTTTTGCCGCCGGGTTTTCCAGTTCAGCCCCAGCGGCGCGAGCAGGTCGGTTAGCTGTTCGCCGTCGAAAATCATGCGCTGCATGATGTTGTCCACAAAGGATTGCAGGGTGGCGGTTTGCAGCCCGTGTTTGTCGGCGATCCCGGCCAGCTCGTGCGCGGTTTTTTCCACTTTGTAGGTGGCGTAATTCTGACGAATGACCATTTCGGTGAACGGTTGCCCAGCTTGCAGGGTGTCGATATAGGCGGTAATGTCGTCGCGTTCGTCGATGAATTTGGCATCGGACTGGATCAGGCCGACAAGCTGGGCGCGGCTCATCTGCTGCTTGCCGGGGGTTTGCTGCGAGTAGCGGGCAAGAAGGGTCATGATGTAGTCGTAATCAATCACAGCAGAGGCAAACAGCACGAATTCAAAATCCAGTTGCTGCACTTCCGGGTCTGCGCCGCCGCCTTTGTCCTGCTGGGCTTTCAGGCGCTGGGCGGTTTCCAGATACACACCCCGGAAGCCCTGCAACTGCTCTTGGGGGATGACCTGCTCGATGCTGGCGGCGTTTTCCGGCGTCAGGTCAGTGTATTGGTCGAGCTGGGTCTTGAGGCGCTGCACCTCCTTGAACAGGTTGATGAACTGAGCGCGCGCGGCATCGCCCTTGAGGTTGGGCACGGCTTGCGGGGTGCTGTCCAGCCCCTGCGACTGCATGAATTCGCCCAAATTCTTAACGGCGCTTTCCAGCTTGACTATGACCACCGGCGCTTTGTCCACCAGCCAGATTTCTTTGGCGCGATCGCTTTGCTCGCCAGAAAACAAGGTAATCGCTGCGTCAACCGCTTCCTGTTGCTGGCGGAAGTCGAGAATGTTGCCGTAGGGCTTGGTGTCGTTTAGTACGCGGTTGGTGCGTGAGAACGCCTGAATCAGGCCGTGATACTTGAGGTTCTTGTCCACGTACAGGGTGTTAAGGAATTTGGAATCGAAACCGGTGAGCAGCATGTCCACCACGATGATCAGATCGATCTTCTGTGCGTGCGGCAAATCCTGATTGGGGTATTGCTGATCCTTGATGCGTTTTTGCACATCCTGATAGTAGAGGTCGAATTCGTTGATGCTGTGGTTGGAGCCGTAGCGGGTGTTGTAGTCGGCAATGATGGCTTTGAGCGCCGCCTTCTTTTCGTCTGGGGCTTGTTCGTTGTCGGCCTTTTCTTGCGGCAGGTCTTCCTGTATCTGCTGCACGTCCTTGTTACCTTCGGCGGGCGGGGAAAATACGCAGGCAATGTTCAGCGGCTGGAAGTCGCCGTCTGCGGCCTGCTTTTCCGCCTGAATGGTCTTGAACAGTTCGTGATAGGCAATGGCATCGTTGATGGAGGCCGTTGCCAGCGTGGCGTTGAACTTGCGTCCGGCGGTGGCGGCGGGGTGTTTTTCCAGTATCGCTTCGACGATGGCTTTCTTGGCCAGTGCTTCCCCCGGCTTGGGCTTGTTTTTTCCTTCGGGCTTGTAATAGTCAACATGGAAGCGCAGGACATTGCGATCCTCGATGGCGTGCGTAATGGTGTAGGCGTGCAGTTGCTTCTGGAAGATGTCTTCCGTGGTTTTGTAGGTCGCCTGCTGGCCTTCGATCTGCTGATAGTTGGCGTTTTGCTCAAAGATCGGCGTGCCGGTGAAGCCGAACAACTGGGCGTTGGGGAAAAATTCCTTGATGGCTTTGTGGTTCTCGCCGAATTGCGAGCGGTGGCATTCGTCAAAGATGAACACGATGCGCTTGTTGCGCAGGGGTTCTAGCCGTTCTTTGTAGTTGTTTTTATTGTTTCCGTCTAAAGCAAGGCCGAGTTTCTGGATGGTGGCGACGATCACCTTGTCGGCATAATCGTCGGAAAGCATCCGCTGCACAAGGGCTTCGGTATTGGTGTTCTGTTCAACGCAGCCTTCCTGAAACCGGTTGAATTCCTCCCGCGTCTGGCGGTCGAGGTCTTTGCGATCCACCACGAACAGGCATTTTTCAATATCGGGGTTGTCCTTGAGCAGGGTGGATGCCTTGAAGGAGGTGAGCGTTTTGCCGCTGCCGGTGGTGTGCCAGATATAGCCGTTGCCGCAGTTCTGGTGGATGCAGTCCACGATGGCCTTGACGGCATAAATCTGATAAGGCCGCATCATCATCAGCTTTTGCTCGCTGGCCACCAGCACCATGTAGCGGCTGATCATTTCGCCCAGCGTGCATTTGGCCAGAAACTTCTCGGCAAAACTGTCCAGATGGGTGATTTTCTTGTTGTCTTCCCCGGCGAACTGGTAGAGCGGCAGAAAACGCTCGTCGGCGTTGAAACTGAAGTGGCGGCTGTTGTTGTTGGCAAAGTACCAGGTATCGCTGCGGTTGCTGACGATGAACAGTTGCAGGAAACACAGCAGGGTTTTGCTGTAGCCGTTGCCGGGGTCGTTTTTGTAATCGACGATCTGCTGCATGGCCTTGCGCGGACTGATGGCCAGGGTTTTCAGCTCGATCTGCGCGACCGGCACGCCGTTGATCAGCAGGATCACGTCGTAGCGGTGGTGGCTGTTGCCGGTGTTGATGCGTAACTGGTTGATGACTTCAAAGGTGTTTTTGCACCAGTCTTTGATATTGACCAGGGTGTAAAACAGCGGCGTGCCGTCGTCGCGCTCAAAGCTGTTGCGCTCGCGCAGATGCCGGGCAGCGGCAAAGACATCGGGGGTGACGATCACCTCCAGCAGACGGGCAAACTCGGTATCGGTCAGATGCACCCGGTTGAGGGTTTGGAATTGCTCCCGAAAATTATTCTCCAGCGATTGCCGGTCACGAATATCGGGGCGATAGGTATATTTGAGTTGCTCTAGCTTCTCAATAAAGTCTTTTTCAATCTGACTTTCCGTGGAGGTCATCGGAATCTCTTCGGTAAGGTATCAGTTTCATTGTAACAAACGGAATAGCATTGCTTGGTTATCTTATAACCCGCCACCGACTGTTCAAGCCGATGAACAGACATCCGCGACGGCTAATCTGCGCGGCAGCTTATGGTACTCAGCGCCCCTTCGCTACTTGACCGGTGAGACGGCTTGCGCCGCACTGCAAACACTCAAGCGAAATTTCCATTTCACCCCAAGGATTTCAGTTCGTAACTGGTGCTGCGGCCTCCGGCACCGGATTTCATCAGCACGCCGCTGGCGATCAGTTCCGTGATGTCGCGCAGCGCTGTATCCGGTGAGCATTTGGCGATAGCTGCCCATTTGCTGCTGGTCAGCTTGCCGTCAAAGCCATCAAGCAGAAGGTTGATCAGCTTGATCTGCCTCTCATTCAGGGGTGTTCCCGCCCAGCGCTGCCAGAACCGGGCCTTGGTCAGCACGGTAGCCAGTGTGATTTCCGCGCCCTGCGTGGCGCGCAACAGGCAGCCGAGAAACCATTCCAGCCAATCGGTGACATCGAGGGTGCCTTTTTGCGTGCGCTCGAGCATGTCGTAATAGTCCTTGCGCTCTCGCTGTATTTGCGCGGACAGGCTGTAGAACCGTTGCGCCGATTGATCGGCGCGAGCCAATGCCATGTCGCCCAGCGCACGCGCGATACGGCCATTGCCATCGTCAAACGGGTGGATGGTCACAAACCACAGGTGGGCCAAGCCCGCAGTTATCACCTGATCTGGCTCCTGGCAATCATTGAACCAGTGCAAAAAAACCACCATCCCGGCGTCAAGCAGATGGGCGGGCGGCGCCTCGTAATGCACCTTCTGCCGGCCAACCGGGCCGGAAACGGCCTGCATCGGTCCGGCTGCATCATTGCGCCATCCACCGGTGTGAATTCTGGCCATGCCGCTATAGCCGGTGGGGAACAGTGCCGCATGCCAGCCGAACAAGCGCTCGGCGGTCAGTGGTTGTGCAAAGTGGCCGGTGGCATCCAGCACCATGTCGACCACGCTATCGATGTGCCGGTCAGCCGGTGCCAGGGCGCCGACGTCGACGCCCAGACGGCGTGCGATGGAGGAACGGACCGTGTCCGGGTTCAGTTGCTCGCCTTCTATCTCGCTGGTTTTGAGCACATCTTCGGTCAACACCTGCAAAGTGGCTTGATCGCGCAGCCTGAGTCCCAAGTCATGCATTCTGCCCAGCAAGTGGCCTTGGGCATGGTGAACCTGGGCCAGCAGACCAGCCAGACGTTGCGCGCCATAGCGCCAGTGGGGCCAGTCGGGTTGTTGCCAGAGATAGATTTTATTTCCGCTATTCATGCGGAGATTATGGGGTGGATTCTCCGCATGAACAAGTTATTCACCTTTAACCGAGATTGTCCATTAGCACTTGTAGGGGCGGTTTTAACCGCCTTTGGCGAATAAATTCGCCCCTACATTCCATTGTATTGGCGAGATCATGTCCTAATGGACAATCTCGGTTTAATTCTTGCGGCGAACAAGCGGATCAATCTCCGTATTCTTCTGAATTTTCTGGCTTCAATGCCGATTAGAGCGCCAGATCGAGACGATGATCCACACACTGTTGAAAAAGGCCACCAGAAACCCGAGCAGGCCGAACAGCGGCAGTCCGAACAGGGTTGGTCCGCCTTCCACGGTCATGACGATCGAGGAGCCGATCACCAGGGAGGCGGTCATGATTCCCAGCGTGAGGCGATTGGCGCTGCGGTCGAGCTGTTGCCCGAAATGATCCAGGCGCTTCAGATCCAGATCAATCTTGAAGCGCCCTCGCCGAGCCTCCCGGATGAGGCGCCCCAAGTCGCGTGGCAGACTGGTGACCAGCCCATACAGCTCATGGATGCTGTGCCGCCCACGTTTGAACAGCGCGGCAGGCGTGTAACGTTCCCGGATCACCCTTGTCACAAAAGGGGCGAGATGGCTGACCAGATGAAACTCCGGGTCAAGTTGACGCCCGAATCCTTCCAGCGTAATCAATGTCTTGAACAATAATGTCAAATCGGACGGCAACGCCAGGGAATGCTCGCGCATGACCATGGTGACCTCTTGCAACAGCGCGCTTAAGCGGATGTCCTTGAGCTGCACATTTTCATAGTTCACCACCAGGTCGCCCACGTCGGCTGCCAGTTTGGCATCGTCCACGCTGGCGTCTCCGGCCCATTCCAGCAGCACGTCCAGCATGCCCTCTTCGTTGCGTTGCGCCAGCGCGGCAAGCAGGTCCACGATCTGGTTGCGCCGTTCATGGGTCAAGCGGCCCGCCATGCCGAAATCGAGCATCGCCAGACGGTTGCCGGGGAGGTAAAAAACGTTGCCGGGATGAGGATCGGCGTGAAAATACCCGTCAATCAGGATCATCTTGAGCACCGCATCGGCACCGCGACTGGCCAGCAGCTTGCGATCCAGGCCGGCAGCTTCAACCGCGGCAAGATCGTTGCCGTGGATACCGACAATCCGTTGCTGCACGTTCATGACCTCGCTGGTCCATTCCCAATAAACCTTGGGAATAAGCACGGTTTCGTCGTCCACGAAATTGTTGGCGAAGCGCTCGATATTGCGTGCTTCCAGCGCCAGATCCAGTTCGCGGCGCAGCGAGCGGGTAAATTCAGCGACGATTCGAGCGGGCTGATAGCGCCGCGCTTCGGGTATCTCGGATTCCAGCAAATGCGCAATGTGCGCCAGGATGCGCAGATCGGCCTCGATTTTCGGGCGGATGCCGGGGCGGCGAATTTTCAGGACAACTTCGCTACCGTCCTTTAATTTGGCCGCATGTACTTGAGCGATGGAAGCCGCAGCGATCGGGGCCATCTGCACTTCCAGGAAAATATCCAGCGGCGAAGCGCCCAGTGCATTGACCAATTCAGGTAACAAATCCTCGAACGGCACGGGTGGGACTTCGCTTTGCAGCTTCTCGAATTCGGCAATCCAGCAAGGCGGAAACATGTCCACCCGGGTTGCCAGCACCTGGCCCAGCTTGACAAAGGTCGGGCCAAGCTCTTCAAGTGCCCGCCGCACCCGTACTGCGGGTTCGAGATGCATGATGTCGTCGGCTTCCTGCCGGTGCAGGATGCGCCCCCCTCGCTCCAGCAGGGAAACAATCCCCAAGCGGCGCGCCACATCTCCCCAGCCGTAGCGGATGAAGATGGTGGTGATCTCATGCAGGCGGGAAAGATCCCGCATCGCATGAATGGTTTCCAGGATCATGATCCCTTGCTATTTCTGACCAGGCTCGCTTTTTCCCCGCAACGCCTCCGCCATGCCAGCCAGAATCCCGCTTGCCAGGGCGGCCAGGCGGCCGCTTAGCGTGTGTGCCGCCTCCTGCCCGGCAGTCTTGCTCACCTGCAAGGTAGCGGAAAGCCGGCTGCCCAACTCGCTCAGGGTCGCTTTGACACTGGCACCGGTGTCGGTACCGGAACGGCGCGTATGCTCCACTGCATCCTTGAGTTCCTGCCTGATCTTGCTGCCCGCGGCGTCGGCTACCTGCCCCAGTGTGTCGAGCAAAGCCTGCTCGGTTATCTTGAGATCATCCAGCGCATGTTTCAGATCCTGATCGGTAAAATCCCTGCTTTTCGAAAGCAGTTCCTGCAATGCCAGATGAGTCGCCTGCGCGGCTTTCGCCAAGGCATCATCGAGTCCCGACAAGGCCGAGGCAAGCGCCTGTTTCACTTCGCCGACACGGTGCTCGGCGCCGAGGCTCACGCCTTCGGCCACGGCGCGCACCACCTCGCGTATCTCCTCGGCTTCAAGGCGGCGGGTTTGCAGCGCGCGCAGCGTCAGGTCGCGGACCCGGGTGCGGATATCGCCGACATCCTGCTGGACCGACTCGCTGACGGCGCTGGTGATTTCTTGCGTGCTAAGAGGCTGGTTCATGATTGTTCTCCCAAGGACTTGAAGGCTTAGCGTAAAGCATTTTTAACCTTTACAACAGCATACTTTCCGGATAAATTACGCTCCCATGGGTATACTCAAGACCACGATATTCGGATTTCTCTTGTGTGCCGCCAGCATGGCATGGGCGCAGGAGCCAGCCGAAACCGCCACCTCCGCCGCGGATCCGGTCACGACCACGCTGCAGACCCGGCATGCCGCGGGCGTTGCCGACACGCTCAACTACGCCCTCAACCTGATCGGCGTCAATTACAAATATGGCGGCTCCCAGCCGACCACCGGGTTTGATTGCAGCGGCTATGTCAGCCATGTTTTTCGTCAGGTGGCCGGGCTCTCGCTGCCGCACAATGCGCTGGCCATCAGCCGCCAGGGCAAGCAGATTTCCATGCATGAACTGCAACCCGGCGATCTGGTGTTTTTCAACACCTTGCGCCGCTCCTTCTCCCATGTCGGCATTTACCTCGGCGACAACCGCTTCGTGCATGCACCCAGCAGCGGTGGCGGCGTCGAAGTGGTCAGCATGCAGGACAAGTACTGGGTAAAACGCTTCAACGGCGCGCGCCGCATCCTTACTTTACAACTCCCCGCTGGATTAGTTTCCGAATAAGGGGCAGCGCGGCAAGCGCGGCCCTCTCCCCTTCCATGATCGCCTGATGCTTTTGCTCGAAGTCCGTTGAGCCGATTCCGGCGGTATCAGGACGGATCACCACGTCCGCCAGCGCCAGTTCATATTGGCTGATGCTCTGACCCATGATGCTGAAGGTCTGCAACAGGATGTCCATGCTGTCGCTGACCCTGGCATTTTTCGGCTTGCTGGAGATATCGACCGCAATCACGATATCCGCGCCCAAGCTGCGCGCCGCCTTGACCGGCACCGGGCTGGACAGGCCTCCATCCACATATTCCCTGCCATTAATGGCGACAGGCTGAAACACGCCGGGCACGCTGCTTGAGGCGCGCACCGCCATGCCGGTATTGCCGCGCCGGAACAGGGTTGGCTCCCCGCTTTGCAAATCCGTCGCCATGGCGGCGAAGGTCTTGTTGAGCCGTTCGATAGGACGGTTCTGCAGCGCCTTGTTGATGTAGTTCTGCAACTGCTCGCCCTTGATGAAGCCACGATCCGGCATGGCGTAATCGCTCACCGAACCCTCCTCCAGCCCAAACGCGACCTTCTGCAAATCGAAGCCGCTGTACCCGCCCGCATACAGGGCGCCCACCACGCTGCCCGCGCTGGTTCCCACCACAATGGTGGGGGTAATGCCGTGTGCTTCCAGCGTCTTGATCACGCCCACATGAGCAAATCCGCGCGCAGCTCCACCACCGAGAACCAGTGCGATTTTGGCTGGCTGGATGGGTTGAGGCGGCGGCGGGAGAAGTGCTTTCGGCGGCGTGGCGCAGCCGGCCATGAACAGAAATGGAAGAAGAACTTTCAACAAATTGAACAGCATCGGAGCAATCCTAATTGACAATGATTCTCAACAACAGTATATTGAGAACCGTTCTCATTTACATGCATTGGGAGTGATGAAACATGAGTATTTTAATCGATTCCTGGCTGAAACGGCGCGTCCCCATGTCGCCAAGACTATCATCTCAGGGAACTTACGCTCGTGAAGCGCGCATCTCCGTGCCGGGAATACTGGCCGTAACCGGGCTGCACATCGCGGCAATCGCACTGCTGGTTGCGCTGGACGTGGTCAAACTGCCACCACAAATGGCGACGCTGATGGTACATGTCATCCAGCCGAAGCCTCCCCAGCCGCAGGAAATCGCCCCGCCCACCCCCAAGCCCGTGGCCCGGCAGCCGATTCCTCAACCCATGCAGCAGCCCACCCCTCGGCAGCAAATGGTGGCGACGGAAACTTCCGCGCCCGGCGCAGCCAACGAGGTTCCGCTGGTCACGACGCAGCCGGCTCCCGCTCCGTCCACAGCCGCTGTAGCGGAGCCACGCTTCGACGCGGATTACCTGGACAACCCGGCGCCGGTTTACCCGGCCATGTCGCGACGCCTGGAAGAATCCGGGAAAACCGTTCTGCGTGTTTATGTCGAACCCGGCGGCAAGCCTTCCCGGATTCAGGTCAAGGCAAGCAGCGGCTCGCCCAGGCTTGACCAGGCGGCGCAGGACGCCGTCTGGCGCTGGAAATTTGTTCCCGCGCGCCGTGGCGACGAGGCCGTCGGCGCGTGGGTAGTTGTCCCCATTGATTTTAATTTAGGAGCTTGATATGGACCAATCTCTGGGCATTGCCCACTTTCTGACCCATGCCGATGGCGTGGCGCAATTTATCCTCGGCGTGATGCTGATCATGTCCGCTGGAACCTGGTATCTGATCGTCACCAAGGGCATACGCTTGTTCAGGGTGCGGGGGAAAAGCCAGTCCTTTCTCGATGCTTTCTGGGAAGCGCCCAACCTGGAGGCCGTGGCGGGACGCATCCGCGAACAAGGCGCGATCGATCCCTTTTCCCACCTGGTGCATCACGGCTTCACCGCCATCGAGCAACACAGCCGCTGCAAAAGCGGCGGCGCCTGTTCCGCCACCAGCCTGATCGAATCGGGCGCCCCGGACGAATGGCTGACCCGGGCGCTGAAACGCGCCATCGAGGAAGACAAGTCGCGCCTGGAGTTCGGCCAGACCTTTCTCGCCACGGTGGCGTCATCCGCGCCGTTCGTCGGCCTGTTCGGCACCGTGTGGGGCATTTATCACGCGCTCATCGCCATCGGCCTGTCCGGCCAGGGCTCGCTGGACAAGGTGGCGGGGCCGGTGGGCGAGGCGCTCATCATGACCGGCATCGGTCTGGCCGTGGCGATCCCTGCCGCCATCGGCTACAACACTTTTGCCCGCGCCAACCGCAACGTGCTGTCAAAACTCAACTCGTTTGCTTACGACGTGTACGTCTTCCTGGCAACCGGCATCAAAGCTTCACCGATGCTCACCGACGCCCGTGCCACCAGCGAAAAGGTGATTGCCATGGCGCGCGCGCAAGGGCTGGGCGCCATCCCCGAAACCGAGCCCGGCCATCCCGGCCTGGCCGTGCGATAGGAGAAGATCATGGCCTTCGCAAGCATGGAAAGCGGCGACGATAACGAGCCGCTCGCCGAAATAAATATGGTGCCGCTGATCGACGTGATGCTGGTGTTGCTGATCATTTTCATGGTCACCGCGCCGCTGCTGACCCACGCGGTCAAGGTGGAGCTGCCCAGGGCATCCTCGGCGCCCAACCTGACCAAGCCCGACAACGTGCAACTGGCGATCGACGCCCAGAACCGGACTTACTGGAACGGCGAGCCGGTCGCGCCGGACCAGCTCGCCCAGCGCCTGGCCGCCGCCGCTGCCCAGCAACCGCAGCCGGAACTGCACATCCGCGCCGAGCGCAGCACGCCATACGAAAAGGTGGCGCAGGTGATGTCCGAGGCGTCCCGGCAAGGACTGGTCCGCATCGGTTTCATAACCGACCCGTCGAACGCGGCGGCGCGATAACACAGCATTCATTCAAGGAGATAACAGCCATGAACCATCTTGCCAAACGCTTCAAGCCGATCCATCTCGCCATCCTGGTCGCTTACACGCTGTCGCCACTAGCATACGCCGAAGAACGCCAACTCTCCACCGTGGAGGTCAAGGGCGCGCCGCAAGGCAAGCTGCAGCCCAAGCTGCGCGACGAAATCATCAAGACCGAGTCGATTTCCGCGGCCGACATCCGCAAGACCAACGCCGCCACCCTGAACGAAGCGGTGGACAACAATCCCGGCGTTGCGGTGCAGACCGAATGCTCCATCTGCAACGTGCGCAACGTCACCCTCAACAACCTGCCGGGGCGCTTCACCACCATCATGATCGACGGCGTGCCGATTTTTTCCTCGGTGTCCGGCGCCTACGGCCTGGACATGATCGGCATCAACGGCGTGGAGCGCATCGACATTTCACGCGGCGCCGGCACCAGCCTGATCGCACCGGAAGCCCTGGCCGGAACGGTCAACATCGTCTCCAAGCGCCCCACCAAGGCGGAATCGATAGTGGAAGCGCAAGCCGGACAATACGGCTATCGGCGGCTGGATGGCTTCCTCGCCCGACCTTTCGCGGGCGGCGCCTTCACCGCCGCGCTCAACGTCAACAATCATGACAGCCTCGACAGCAACGGCAACGGCGTGGGCGAATACACCGGCTACGAACGCACTTTGGGCGGCTTCGGCCTGTTCCTCGACGATATCGGCGGCTTCAAGCTGCGCGGGCGTCTCGACCTGGTGGACGAAAAGCGCGGCGGCGGCGCGCTGGGCAACGACTACGGCAACATCAAGGCCAACATGAGCGGCAACCCCTTCGACTGGAGCGCCGGCAAGAACGGCTCGCCCGATCCATCGGGCTGGGTGAATCCGGCGACGGGCGCCATCATTCCTTACAACTCCGGCCGCGGCGGCATGTCGGAAATCATCGAAACCCGGCGCCAGCAGGGCATCCTGGTGGGCGAGCGCAAGCTCGACGGCGGCGCCAGGCTCAAGCTCGCCTTCGGTTACGCCAATCACGACCAGGACTCCTTCTACGAAGGTGATTACTATATCGCCAAGCAGAACCAGCACTACAGCGAAGCCAGCCTGCAACAGCCTTTCGGCGCGACACTGATTACGCTGGGCTTGAACTACCGCTACGAAGACCTGAAATCACACGGCCGCCTCGCCGACGGCACTGCGGTCGACGGCCTCGACAATTACACCTACAAGACCCCCGGCGCCTATCTCCAGGCCTACCGCGCCCTGTTCGACGACCGCCTGGAGCTCAATGGCTCGCTGCGCCACGACAAGCACAATGTGTTCGGCGGCATCACCAGCCCGCGCCTCAACGCCCTGTGGCACCACAGCGCCGAAACCAGCAGCCGCTTCGCCATCGGCCGGGGCTTCCGCGCGCCGACCTCGTTCTTCGAGCAGGACCACGGCATTCTCGCCACCACGCGCATCGAACGCCACATCGACAACCCGGAAATCTCGGACAACGCCAGCTACGCCTTCTCCCACGCCGGCGACCGCGACGCGCTGGTGGTGTCCGTCAACTACAACAAGATCAGGAACTACGCCCTGCTCGATTCCGGCGCCACCGACCCGGTCAGCGGCGCGCCGATCACCGTGTTCACCCAGTCCAGCGAACCGGTCATCGTCAAGGGGATCGATGCTTCCTACACCTATCGCTTCACCGGCACGCTGGAAGGCACGCTGGGCGCGGAGAAGTTCAACTACCAGTTCCGTCCCGGCGACCTGAGCTTCGCCCGTCCCGGCGAGCGCGTCTATCTGCGCCTCGATTACGACGTCGGCGACTGGGACATCCTCGCCCGTGCCAACTGGACTGGGCCGATGGACCTCAAGCGTTTCCACGACTACGCCAACAACCAGCGCTACAATCTGGACGGCACGCCCAAGCTCGACAAGAGCCCTTCCTACTGGGTGATGGACGTCAGCGGACGCTACAAGGTCAACAAGACCGCCTCCCTGGTTCTGGGCGTCAACAACCTGTTCGACTTCCGCCAGACCGATCGCGAAGACTTCCTGTGGGTGAACTCCGCCGGCCATTACGACGTCACCCATTTCTGGGGACCGACCCGTGGCAGACAGGTTTATGCCGGTGTGCGCCTCGATCTTTAAGCGCGGCTGCATCGCCCTGAGCGCCGTCCTGTGGTTTGCGACGAACGCCCAGGCCCTGGATTTCGAACTGCCCTTGGTCGACGGGGGCAGATTCCAGCGCCTGAGCGACCTTTCGCCCAGGACAACGCTGGTGAATTTCTGGCGCGCCGATTGCCCGCCCTGCATCGCGGAACTACCGCTGCTGGTCGATGCCGCGCAGCGCCTGGGGTTCCGCCTGGTGACCGTAGCGCTGCAAACGCCGGGCGAAACCCGTGCCCACTGGCCGCACGTGCCGGGCGAACCCGGCAGCCACGTCGCGCTGCTCGGCCCCGGCGACCCGCGCGGACTGTTGCGGCGCTTCGGCAATGCCAGCGGGGCAATCCCCTACAGCGCCATGCTGCGGCCGGATGGCTCGCTGTGTGCCAAACGCATGGGTGAAATCGAGCAAGGCTGGATTACGGATAACCTGGCGAAATGTGGAGCCTGACGGGAAATCGGCCATGCACGCGCCACCGGCGCAAACGTTCGGGATAGGCGCTCTTGGATGATGTTCTGGTCGCAACGCCTTCCAAGACTTATCGATGCCAAAACTGCTATGATTTGCAAAAGCAGCTATAAACTTTTTATTCTGACCAATACTTTAAGGAAATAAAACATGTACGGATTCAGCACCCAGGTTAACCTCTCCTTTGACGATGCCGTAGCCAAAGTCACCGAAGAACTTAAAAAAGAAGGCTTCGGCGTGCTTACCGACATCGATGTCAAAGCCACCATGAAAGCCAAGCTCAACATCGACGGCCTGCCCTACCGCATACTCGGTGCCTGCAACCCACCATTGGCGCACCAGGCCATCACTGCCGACCCTGACATCGGCCTGCTGCTGCCCTGCAACGTAGTGGTGCGCGAAGATGAAAATGGCAAGATTATCGTCGCCTTCATGGACCCCTCAGCCGTACTGAAGCTGGTGGACAAGCCCGGCATCGAGCAACTGGCCAATGAAGTGCGAGGTCGCCTGGAGCGGGTACGGGATGCGCTCAAGGCATAAAACCTGAGCGGCCGGAACACTGCCGAATAGCAGGCAAGGAAAATCCTGCTATTCGGCAGCGGAGTTGAAGAAAGTATTCAGCTTCTTGTCCCGGAAGTTGTTTCGGCCGTTCCTTCCGGCCAGTCCTTGATGTATTTTTTCAAGAGTTGATTTTCGAAGTTGGTTTGTTCCAGGACGGCTTTCGCTACATCGTGGAAAGTAAGCAACCCAATCAACTCATCTCCCAGCATCACGGGCAGATGACGAATCCGATTTTCCGTCATGATGCCCCGCGCATGATCGACGGTGTCTTCCGGGCCGGCCAGGATGAGGCGGGTGGTCATCAAATCCTCCACCCTGAGTTTGGTCAGATCGCAGGCATGTTTGTGAGTTGCACGCAGTACGTCACGCTCGGTGATGATGCCGGCCACCTTTCCGACCTCATCGAGCACCACCAGGGAGCCGATATTGCGACTCACCATCATGCCAATCGCCTCTGTTACCAGAACCTCGGGAGCGACACTGAAAATTTCGCCAGCTTTTACAGCAAGGACATCGCGCACCAACATGGTCAACTCCTTTTGCAGTTTAATGGACGGCTAGACAAGTCGCATTATGCGATTATTTTGGCCTGATTGAACATGTTGCT
>JAUYFW010000202.1 GCA_030690835.1 Sulfurimicrobium sp.
ACGAAGAGGGACGGGAATGCATCTGACCACCTGCGCAAGCAGGCTGCGGCGCAGCCGCAGGATGAACTCGTCGCTGGATTGTCAGGACAACCCGAGTCGATTCAACCCGAAGCGCTGCTAGCCCACGTGCTGGAACGGGCGAATTTGCAGCGTGCATTGAAGCAAGTGCGCCGGAACACAGGCGCGCCGGGCATCGACGGCATGACAGTCGATGAGCTACCGCAGTACCTCCGAGACCACTGGCTAGGACTTCGCGCGCAACTGGAGGCGGGTAGCTATTGCCCGAAACCGGTCAAGCGTGTGGACATCCCCAAGTCGGATGGGAAGACCCGACCTTTGGGCATTCCCACGGTGTTGGACCGCTTCATTCAGCAGGCGATCGCGCAAGTCATATCGGCGCAATGGGAACCGCATTTTCACCGCCACAGCTACGGATTTCGCCCGCGGCGCTCGGCGCATCAAGCCGTGCGTGAAGTGCAGGCGAACATCCGCGCCGGCTACGGCTGGGTGGTGGACACGGACCTGCAATCCTTCTTCGATCAAGTCAATCACGACCGGCTGATGGCGCGGCTTAAAACCCGCTGCTCGGATGCCGCACTGTTGCGACTGGTCAATCGGTACCTGAAGGCGGGCGTGAACGTGGAGGGGACCGTTGAGGCAACAACGATGGGCGTGCCGCAAGGTGGGCCGCTCTCGTCGGTGTTGGCTAACGTGGTACTGGATGAATTGGATTGGGAACTGGACCGGCGCGGCCACCGCTTTGCCCGCTATGCCGATGACTGTAATATTCTGGTCAAAAGCAAACGAGCGGGAGAGCGGGTGATGGCAAGCGTGACACGCTACGTCAGTCACACACTGAGACTCACAGTGAATCGGCTGAAAAGCGCGGTGGATCGGCCCATGAACCGCAAGTTCCTGGGTTTCACGGTCAGCCGTACCGGGGCCAAGCTCAAGGTGGCCGACAAGGCCATCGAGAAGCTCAAGGCCCGTGTGCGGGAACTGACTCGTCGTACACGAGGCACCAGTATTGGCGCTGTTGTTGCGGAGCTAAGACAAACCCTGCTTGGTTGGAAAGCGTACTTCGGGATCACCGAGGTGCTGAGTCCTCTGCGCGAC
>JAUYFW010000203.1 GCA_030690835.1 Sulfurimicrobium sp.
TGTTCGGGTGTTGCACCATGCCCAAGATATTGACGCAGATTATTTTTCCTAAGAGATAGGCAATCTGTACTTCCCAGTGCCCAGATTTATCTCTTCGAGTGCGCCTAATAAAACAATCGTTTACAGAAATTTAGGCTCTTCTGTCGTCTCCCATCTTGCGAGCAAGGTTTGCGCTTAGCCCAAGTTACGTAGCGTTTGCAACGGCGGCTGCCGCAGCACGCCGCGCGTGCCCAACCACCCGGCCAGGGTCACGCCCAATCCCCCTGCCGCCAGCGCTACTATCCATAACCACGGGTTGAACTGATAGGGCAAATGGAACACCCGCGTGGCGAGGACGTAGCCCATGCCTGTCGCGGACAGGGCAGCCACGCTGCCCGCCAGCAGGCCGATCAGGGCGAACTCGGTCAGCTGGCTTAAGGCCAGTTGCCGGCGGCTTGCGCCCAGGGTGCGCATCACCGCCGCTTCATACATCCTTTCCTCACGCGTGGCGGCGATTGCCGCATAGAGCGCCATCAATCCCGCCGCCAGCGTAAACAGGAAGACGAATTCCACCGCCGCCGCGACGCGGTCCATCATCGTTCTTACGTGGCCCATCAGCGCCGCCACGTCGATCACGGTCAGATTGGGAAATTCCTTGACCATGTTGTTGAGCAGCGCCTCCTGTCCGGACGGCAGGTAAAACGCTGTGATGTAGCTGGCCGGGTAACGTTCCAGCAAATCCGGCGGCGCGATGACGAAAAAATTCACGCGAAAGGAATCCCAATCCACTTTGCGCAGGCTGGTGATGCGCGCGGTAAAATTCTGCCCCGCCACCTGATACGTCAATTGGTCGCCCAGCTTGAGGCCCAGTGTCTTGGCGATGCCCTCCTCCACCGAGAGTTGCGCTGCATCATGCTCGCCGGCGCGCCACCAGCGGCCGGCAGTCAACTGGTTGTCACCTTGCATGCGCTCAGCCCAGGAAAGATTGAATTCCCGCTCCACCAGGCGCTTCGCACGGTCATCGGGGTAACCGTCCGCCGCCGTCGGCCTGCCGTTGATGGCGACCAGTCGTCCACGCACCATGGGGAACAATTCGGGGCTGGCCATGCCGCGTCCGGAAAAAAAATCCCGTAGTGCCGGCAGCTGTTGCGGCTGGATATTGATAACGAAACGATTGGGCGCATCATGTGGCAAAGATTTCTGCCAGCCATGCAGCAGGTCGCCGCGCACCAGGGTCAGCAGCAGCAAGGCCGTCAGACCAAAGCCGAGGGCAACTACTTGCCCTGCGCTGGTGTGGCGTCGCCGCACCACATTGGCCAAACCATAGCGCCATGCGCTTCCCATTCCGCTGCGCATGGGCGCCAGCAGCCGGATCAGGCCATAGGCCAGCAGCAGCGCCAGCGCCGCCACGCCGACCAGACCCGCCAGCACGTAGAGCCCCAGTTTGATCTCGCCGGCCTGCCACAGCAGCAGGCCGGCCAGCAGCGCCACGCCGAGCGCGAAGCTGAGCAGGTTGAAGCGCTGCGGCATGCCCAGCTCACGCCGCAGCACCCATATCGCCGGCACCCGCTGCAGGCGCTGCAAGAAAGGTAAAGCGAAGCCGAGCAGGGTTGCCATCCCGGTCAACACGCCCTGCGCCACGGGCAGCAGGGACGGCGCGGGCAAGCCATTCGCCACCAGGTGTTCCAATTGATGCGCCAGCACCCATTGCGCGCCAAACCCCAGCAGGCACCCGGCCAGACTGGCCATGAGGCCGAGCCACAGGAACTGGTAAAGATAGAGGCGGAATACCTGCGCCTGCGTCGCCCCGAGGCAGCGCATCACGGCACAGCCATCGAGATGGCGTTCGAGAAAGCGCCGCGCCGAAAGCACGATCGCCACCGCCGCCAGGATCACGCTGGTGAGCGCCGCCAGGCCGAGAAACTTGCCGCCCCGTTCCAGCGCGGAACGGATTTCCGGGCGCGCATCGCTCACCCCTTCCAGTTTTTCGCCCCGGCCCAGGCGCGAAGCGGCCCAGGCGCGGTAGGCCGCAATCGCTTTCGCCTCTCCCGCCAGCATCAGACGATAAGTGATGCGGCTGCCGGGCTGGACGAGCCGGGTGGCGGGCAAGTCGGCCAGATTCATCATCAGGCGGGGCGCGATGCTGAACAAACCGCCGCCGCTGTCCGGCTCGAAGCTCAACTCGGCGGCCACTGCCAGTTGCGATGCGCCCACCTCGACCCGCTCACCCTGCGCCAAGCGCAACTGCCCCCGCAGGCGCTCGTCCAGCCACACCGTGCCGGGCGCGGGGATGCCGGGCGCAGGGGATTCGCCTTGAGCCGACTTGAGACGCAGCGCGCCACGCAACGGATAGCCGCTTTCCACCGCCTTGACTTCCGCCAGCTGGTTGCCGCTGGCACTGATGATCATGCTCGGGAAAGTGCGAACCCGCGCCTGCACCAAGCCGCGCCGCCGCGCTTCCTGCGAAAAAAGTGGCGCGATTTCATGATCCGACACCAGCACCAGATCGGCCCCCAGCAGTTGGCTCGCTTCGCCACCCAGCGCCTGGCTCACCCGGTCGGTAAAGAAGCTCACCGCCGTGACGCCGCCCACCGCGACCACCAGCGCCAGCGCCAGGGCGTACAACTCCCCGGCGCGCCATTCGCGCAGCAGCATGCGCCAGGATAAGCGCACCAGGTTCATGTGGGAAAAAGCTCACACCAGAGAGACATGGGTTTGAGAAACATGAAAATTCTTGCATAAAAATCAGTGAAAGCATTATGCATGAATTGGTTTTGCGATGGTAAGGTAGCTGGAAAGTGGAAATTTATGCTTTCGGAATTGGAAAAACTTGAGGGGAAAAATGCGCATTTCACGTGAAATGATGTCAGAGTGGGATCTCGGCAATAGAGGTCAGGGATTGTCTTCCCTGATTCCCCAAAGGAATTATTCGGGCATGAATGTGCAGGAAGATCAGTTGCGTGTCTGGCTATCCAGCCAAGGAGGGGGCGCTTCCTGTTCCGTGACGAAGGGGGAACTACTCCAGCGCCAAAGCGCGCCTGCAAATTCAAGTCTGAGTGGCCTGGCCAGCGGCGGAGCGTAACAGAAAATGTTGGAATGTTAGCCCCCAAGTTTTATGACCCGGGATAGGTGATTAAAAGATCTGGCCCCATGGTTTGATTGCCGGGCTTTGTCGCCGGAACCCTGTTAACGGCGGTAGAGCCAACCAGACGATGCCGCCATGATAACAAGGTAAGAGCAACCGACACTGCTGAACCACCACGAGTTGCCATTCATAAAATAGTAACCAACGGGGAAAAAGGCAACAATTGAAAGGCCTAGAACCCATTTTGGGGCCACCTTCGCTGTGGCGGTAACCATCATCACGGATAGTGTAATCATAGCCACGGAAAGAAATACTGCGCTTGCACCGTTGTCAGCATCATATCCTGGTCGCTGCCAAAGGAACCACAGCCAGAAAAGGGTTCCATGCAAGGAAGCTAGAATGATTATTGCCTTATAGATTGCGCCAGGACTCATCTCTACACCTCAGGTGATGCGCGTGCGGGTGGTGCTCGTATCCACCCGCACACCCAAGTAAACGGGGCTAATTAAGGGTTACCACTCCCCAAATCAAAGAGGCATCTTCACCTGAATCATTGTGTGTCCAAAAGTAGTTGAACGTGGAGTCGTTGCGACCCGTTATTGATGCAGACTGATAGGCGTTAGTTGAGAGATGGTCAAAACCCCAATCATAATTGTAATAGGCTCCGTAAACGCCCTTGTTGACGGTCGTATTCCCGCTACCATAGGTCGGCCCATAGTGATTTTGCTGGCTAACATACCAGTGCGTATTAATCGGCGAGGGATTTACTGCGTACCAAGTGACTTGCCAATAGTCCCAACGTACAGTGCCATTGCTGAAGCTTGTCCACTCAAGATAATCCGTTGTTTTCGTTATCGTCCAATTCGGTATGTCACGTGTACGCATGGTGACTTTTCCCCACCAGCTTCCTGGGGAGATTGCAGAAATGACGGTGTTGGTATCGGTCACGCCATTATTTGTCTTTTTAGATACTTGTTGACCGCAAGAACCAGTTGTTCCTGGCTCCGCTGCAATGTCACGATACTTTGGGGAAGTCGATTTGACACTCTGGAGGTTGGTTCCTGTGTTGATCCCTTGCAGTTTCAGGTAACTGTCATCAAGCTCGAGCGCTAGAGGGGTAAGAGTATATGTTTTATTTTTGATGTTGATCTTGTATTCGTAGGCAAAACAGGGGGCACCTGCCTTATAACTGCCGGTTCCCTCTATCAAGTACCCGCCTTTTTCTCTCTTCTTTGCAGAAATTACTGGCCGTATGTTTGCTGGGATATCGGTTATCCCTGCTACTTTCTGCGTATTGCTACCGGGAATATACGTTAGCTCAATCGGAATGAGAGGTGTTACCGCCGCAGAAGGCGCACTATCATCTGCATGGGCAAGTGTTACCATTGCTGTAGCGAGCACGCTTGCTGCGAGCAAGTTTTTAATGCTTTTCATAAAACACTCCTTTTAGAGATTGAAAAAAGGGCATTTCTCACAACCGCCGCATATCAAAACGCGTACAACCCAACCGGTCGAGTCTCAGGTTTGCCCCATTGCGACCTGACACATTCACTCTGAAGGAGAGATTGAGCGTGCTCTCCTTCGATGTTCCACTGACTAAAGACTAAAGAAGACTAAAGAAGACTAAAGAAGAAGACTAAAGGGGTCAGCTTCACTTTGTATTTTTCTCTTGAACGCCATAGACATCTTCTCCTGATTCTCAGCGTCCGGATCAATCGGTGTTTCTGGATGATGAAGAATCTGATTCGAGGGGTTGTGGGCCACTTGCCGGTGGACTCAGCTCCCATCAAAACCGGTTAATGGCCAATCATGGATAAACAAAATTAATGCTCACATAATAATATTTTATTGTCAAGGGGTCAAAGGAGGGGGCAAGTCAAAGAACAGAAGCAGGGGGTCCGAAGCAGGGTGTCAGGGCGAAGCAGGGGGTCAGTTCTCACATTCCAACAATTTGTTGGAATGTGAGACCCCATTGTTTCTCTTCGACAACTCCATCTCCTCCGGTGTGACCTTCTTGGCGCCAGCCCCGTTGAACTTGCCCGCTGCTGCCGCCTTGACCCAGTTACGCAGCGCCTGCTCAACCAGTCCAAGTACCTTGGCGACCACTCCAACGGACTGGCCATCTTTCACCCGCTTGACCGCCAACTCCTTGAACTCGGCGGTGTATTCCTGCCTCGGTATCTTCATCGTCTTCCTTTCCAAGGTAACGTCTATTTTACGTCACCCTTTGAAGACTATTTCTCGGGGGAAGCTCATTATTGAGGGGATTGAATTCCAGCCCCAAGCCATATAACATAGCCATGTGTTATATGGAGGTGTTATGCATTTTAACGTCTATATGGATGACCAAACCGGCCAGTTGCTGAATGCCGCTGCGCAGCAGCAGGGCCAGACCCGCAATGCCCTGATTCGCGCTGCGGTCAGGGATTGGCTGGCACGCCAGAATCAGCCGAAATGGCCCGAGGAAGTCATGGGTTTCCAGGGTATGGCCGATATGCCACCATTTGAGGCGGGGCGCGAGCAGCTCAAACCCCCAGTTGCTGACCCGCTGGCATGAAGTATCTCCTCGATACCTGCACGGTCAGCGATTTCGTCAAGGGCCAGTCTGGTGTATTGGCGCGGATCAAGGCAACGCCACCCCAGCTTATCGCGATTTCTACCGTGACACGCTTTGAAATTGAGTTCGGTCTGCAACTGAACTCTGATCGCGCCAGAATTCTGGCACCGGTGATGGATGCCTTTCTCTCCAGCATTACCATCCTCCCCTTTGAAAATGCCGACGCCAAGGCTGCAGGAGCGATTCGTGCCGCGCTGCAGAAGCAGGGGCAGCCCGTTGGCGCTTACGATGTCTTGATCGCCGGTTGTGGATTGGCGCGAGGGATGGTGGTGGTGACGTCAAACCTGGGTGAATTCCAGCGCATCGGCGGCCTTCAGGTAGAGAATTGGCGATGAGGCTGGTTGCACTTTCCAAAACCACATGCCGGTAGGGGCGAATTCATTCGCCCATTGGTGCCTTGGCAAGTGGGCATGGGCGAATGAATTCGCCCCTACACGCTGACAACCTGGATTCACGCTTCCGCCAACCTTCCATCCACCAGCCGCAACCTGCGCCCGCAGCGCTCCGCCAGTTCGGCATCGTGAGTCACCAGCACCA
>JAUYFW010000301.1 GCA_030690835.1 Sulfurimicrobium sp.
GTACCTTTAGGGCTCGTTAATGAATAATTTGCAGGGCGCGCCAACCGGGCCATCATCTCTCCTTCCGTTGAGGAACCGCATCCCATAGAATACAAGCTTCCCCAATGCTCGCAAGGCTTTCCAATGAACGAAGTCAAACATGGTACCCGCTTCTGGATCGGCAACGCCATCCTGGCCCTGGCCCTCATTTCCCTGTTCTACATGGGACCCCTGTCGGAACGCCTCGGCGTATGGGCCATGGTACTGTGGATGGTGCTCGCGGGGGTGGGGGTGTATTTCCTCATGACGGATAAGAGTGGGGAGCCGGGGCTGCCGGAGTAAGAGTAAAGGTTGGTGGGCTGAACAACTCGCGCTACGCGCTCAATAAAGGCGCAGTCCACCGCGCCTTTTACCTACCCACCACAACATTCCCCCAAGCACTGGTTCTTCAATCTCGCCACCGCCTCCGCCGGCGAAACCCCAAGGCTGAAGGATTCCTCGATCAGCTCATGGGGCGGCCCTTCACCCAACATGCCGATGTTGAAAATATGTCGATACCAGTGATCGAAAATCTTTCCCCACTGCTCACGAGACATTGATTCCAGGCTCATCTCAACTCCCTCTACACGGTTGGAAGAAATACGCGGTTGCAGAAAAATCGGGCTTGCTGCTAATCCCAGGACAGCGCGCCGCCGGTCTGGTACTCGGTCACGCGGGTCTCGAAGAAATTCTTCTCTTTCTTCAGGTCGATCATCTCGCTCATCCACGGGAACGGGTTGGTCGAATTGGGGAACAACTCGTCCAGGCCGATCTGCTGGCAACGGCGGTTGGCGATGAAACGCAGGTATTCCTTGAACTGTGCGGCATTCAGCCCCAGCACGCCGCGCGGCATGGTGTCCTCGGCGTAGCGGTATTCCAGTTCCACGCCCTTCTTGATCAGCCCGCTGATTTCGTTGCGGAATCCGGCGGTCCACAGGCCGGGATTTTCCAGCTTGATGGTGTTGATCAGGTCCACGCCGAAATTGAGGTGCATGGATTCGTCGCGCAGGATGTACTGGTACTGCTCGGCGGCGCCGGTCATCTTGTTCTGGCGGCCCAGGGCAAGGATCTGCACGAAGCCGACGTAGAAGAAGATGCCTTCCATGATGCAGGCGAACACGATCAGGGACTTGAGCAGCTTCTGGTCGTTCTCCGGCGTGCCGGTCCTGAATTCCGGGTTGGTCAGGGTGTCGATGAAGGGGATGAGGAACTCGTCCTTGTCGCGGATGGACGGGACCTCGTGGTACATGTTGAAGATCTCGCCCTCGTCCAGCCCCAGGCTTTCCACGATGTACTGGTAGGCATGGGTGTGGATGGCTTCCTCGAAAGCCTGGCGCAGCAGGTACTGGCGGCATTCCGGCGCGGTGATGTGGCGGTAGGTGCCGAGCACGATGTTGTTGGCGGCCAGGGAGTCGGCGGTGGTGAAGAAGCCCAGGTTGCGCAGCACGATGCGGCGTTCGTCATCGGTCAGGCCGTTGGGGTCTTTCCAGGTGGCGATGTCGCGGCTCATGTTCACTTCCTGCGGCATCCAGTGGTTGGCGCAGCCGGCGAGGTATTTTTCCCAGGCCCACTTGTACTTGAACGGCACCAGCTGGTTGACGTCGGCGGTGCCGTTGATGACACGCTTGTCCTCGGCGCGCACGCGGCGGGTGTCGTGGATGCCGGTCAGGGCGGAGGAATGAATTTCCTGCGGCGCTGCGGGCGGCATGTCGCCAAAACGCCCGGCTGTAGGCTGTGTGATGTGGTCTTCTTCAAAATTCAGCATGGTTTCTTTCCCCTCTTCCATTGTTCGCGGCTCCCGCGCCGTCCTGATTCCACAAGGCCAGCGCGTAGGGGCGAATTCATTCGCCCGTACCCGGCTTGGCATGGGCGAATAAATTCGCCCCTACGGACACTTTTTCGGTTTATTGGCAAGCCTCGCATTCCTCGAAACCTTCATCGCCCGGGCGCATGGTGCAAGCCTTGCCGACAATTTCCGGCTCGGGCAACTTCACCGCGTTGAGCTCGCCGCCCTTGCCGGTGGATTTCTCCGCGCTGGTGGCGCCCAGGGTGCGCAGGTAGTAGGTGGTCTTGAGGCCGCGCAGCCAGGCCAGCTTGTAGGTTTCGTCGAGCTTCTTGCCGGAGGCGCCGGCCATGTAGATATTCAGGCTCTGCGCCTGGTCGATCCACTTCTGGCGCCGCGAGGCGGCTTCCACCAGCCATTTCGGTTCGACTTCGAAGGCGGTGGCGTAAAGCTGGCGCACTTCTGCCGGCACGCGGTCAATCTTCGACAACGAGCCGTCAAAATATTTCAGGTCGCCGATCATCACTTCGTCCCACATGCCCAGTTGCTTCAGATCCCGCACCAGGTACTGGTTGGCCACGGTGAACTCGCCCGAGAGGTTGGATTTGACGTAGATGTTCTGGTAGGTCGGCTCGATCGAGGCCGAAACACCGACGATATTGGCGATGGTGGCCGTCGGCGCGATCGCCAGGCAGTTGGAGTTGCGCATGCCGTACTGCTTGATGTGAGCGCGCAGCGTGTCCCAGTCCATGGTCACCGACTCGTCCACTTCCAGGTAGCCGCCGCGTTGCTCGGCCAGCAGCTTGTTGCTGTCGTGGGGCAGGATGCCCTTGTCCCACAGGCTGCCGGTGAAGCTGCTGTAACGGCCGCGCTCCCGGGCCAGTTCGCTGGAAGCCCAGTAGGCGTAATAGGCCACGGCTTCCATGGAGCGGTCGGCAAACTCGACAGCCGTGTCTGAGCTGTAAGGAATGCGCAGATTCAGCAGGCAATCCTGGAAGCCCATGATGCCCATGCCCACCGGACGGTGCTTGAGGTTGGAATTGCGCGCCTTGCCCACGGCGTAGAAGTTCACGTCCACCACGTTGTCGAGCATGCGCATGGCGGTGGCGATGGTGCGCTTGAGCTTGTCGTGATCGAGCTGGAGCTGGTCAGGATTATTGCTGTCGCGCTTCAAATGGTTCACCAGGTTCACCGAACCCAGGTTGCACACCGCGATTTCGTGCTCGTTGGTATTGAGGGTGATCTCGGTGCACAGGTTGGAACTATGCACCACGCCCACGTGCTGCTGCGGGCTGCGGATGTTGCACGGATCCTTGAAAGTGATCCAGGGGTGGCCGGTTTCGAACAGCATGGAGAGCATCTTGCGCCATAGTTGCAGGGCGGGAATCCTCTTGAACAGCTTGAGTTCGCCGCGCGCGGCCTTGTCTTCGTAGGCGGTGTAGGCTGCCTCGAAATCCTTGCCGAAGCGGTCGTGCAAGTCGGGCACGTCGTTGGGGGAGAACAGCGTCCAGTCCTGGTTTTCCATCACGCGATTCATGAACAGGTCGGGAATCCAGTTGGAGGTGTTCATGTCGTGGGTGCGGCGGCGGTCGTCGCCGGTGTTCTTGCGCAGTTCGAGGAACTCTTCCATGTCGAGGTGCCAGGTTTCCAGGTAGGCGCATACCGCGCCCTTGCGCTTGCCGCCCTGGTTCACCGCCACGGCGGTATCGTTGACCACCTTGAGGAAGGGGATCACGCCCTGCGACTTGCCGTTGGTGCCCTTGATGCGGGCGCCGAGGGCGCGCACGTTGGTCCAGTCGTTGCCCAGGCCACCGGCGAATTTCTGCAGCATGGCGTTTTCCTTGATGGCCTGGTAAATGCCATCGAGGTCGTCGGACACCGTGGTCAGGTAGCAGGAGGAAAGCTGGCTGTGGCGCGTGCCGGAATTGAACAGCGTGGGCGTCGAACTCATGAAGTCGAAGCTGGAGAGCACGTTGTAGAACTCGATGGCGCGCGCCTCGCGGTCGATCTCGTTGAGGGCCAGGCCCATCGCCACGCGCATGAAGAAGGCTTGCGGCAACTCGATGCGGCGCTCTTCGATATGCAGGAAATAACGGTCGTAGAGGGTTTGCAGGCCGAGATAACCGAACTGCTCGTCGCGCTCCACCTTGAGCGCGGCGCCCAGGCGGGCAAGATCGAACTGCATCAGCTTCTCGTCCAGAAGCTCCGCGGCGATGCCTTTCTTGATGAATTCCGGGAAATATTCGGCATAGCGGCTGGCCATGTCGGCCTGCGCCACTTCCTCGCCCAGCACTTCATGGCGCACGGTATTGAGCAGCAGGCGCGCGGTGACGTAGGAATAGGCCGGATCCTTCTCGATCAGGGAGCGGGCGGAAAGAATGACCGATTTGCGCACCTCGTCCATCGGCACGCCGTCGTACAGGTCGCGCAGCGTCGGCTCGATGATGGCCTTCGCGTTTACCTGCTCGCCCAGGCCAGTGCAGGCAGCATCCACCAGGGTGGCCAGCTTTGCTTCGTCGAGCGGCACGCGCACGCCGTTTTCGACGGCATACATCGTGGCTTCAGCCGTTGCCGGCGCCATGGCCTTGGCCTGGGCGCGTTCCTGTGAGCGCTTCTCGCGGTACAGCACGTAGGCACGCGCCACATCGTGCTCGCCGGAGCGCATCAGGGACAGCTCCACCTGATCCTGAATGTCTTCAATATGGAAAGTGCCGCCGTGCGGCTGGCGGCGCATCAGCGCATTCACCACCGCTTGGGTCAGCGCTTCCACCTGCTCGCGAATCCGTGCCGAAGCCGCAGCCTGGCCGCCATGAACGGCGATAAACGCCTTGGTCATGGCGATGGCGATCTTGGCCGGCTCGAAGGGAACCACGCCGCCGTTGCGGCGAATGATCTTGTAATCGGCGTAGGAAGTTTCCACAGCGGACGAGGCACTCTGGGCGCCAAAATTCGAAGCCGGGAAGGAAGAGCTAGAAACAGTATCAGTAGCCAGTTGCATGGGGTTGAATCCTCCTTGTTTTTTGTCGCTTTGCGAACAGGTTATCAGGCTCTTATCCACAACATATCCAACGATGTATCCACAACATATTGTGATTGGCCATG
>JAUYFW010000304.1 GCA_030690835.1 Sulfurimicrobium sp.
ATGGCGGTGAGATGGCTGTTGCGTATGCCATGGCGGCTGATGCCTTGCCGGATATCCTCGGGCAGTGAGCGCACGAATTCGCCCTGCAAATACTTTTCCCTGTCAAACAGGGGAAATGCGCCCTTTTCTCGTGCCAGTTCGATGGAAGCGCGATAGGCCGCATGCGATATGCGCGCCATTATTGTACTGGCAAGACGGAAAGATTCCGCACTGCCGTAGGGAATGCCGAGCATGATCAAGGCATCGGCCAGTCCGGTGAGGCCAAGACCCAGACGGCGAGTGGCGCGGGCCGCCTCGGCCTGTTTGACAAGCGGAAAATGCGAAGCCTCGTAGACGTTATCCAGCATGCGCGTGGAAAGGCCCGCTGCGGCGCCAACAGCATCCAGATCCAGCCTTGCCGAGGGTGAAAAAGGCTCACGCACGAAACGGGTCAGATTGAGCGAACCCAGGTCACAGGCGCCATAAGGTGGCAGGGGGATTTCCCCGCAGGGATTGGTGGCGCTGAGGTGTTCGCAGTACCAGAGATTATTGTGACGGTTAACCCGATCAATGAAGATCACGCCAGGCTCGGCGCAATCATACGCCGCAGCCATGATTTTTTGCCATAACGCGCGCGCCCCGATCCTTCCGACCACACGGCAGGGCTGTGGCATTGCCATGCCTGACCAGCGGCACTCGACAACCTCGCCGCAGATGGCCTCGTCCTGCCCCAGGGGAAAGAGCAGTGGCCATTCCGCGTCGCGCTCCACGGCCGCCATCAGATCGTCGCTGACCAGCAGCGACAAATTGAAATGGCGCAGAGAGCGGGGATCGCGTTTGGCCTCGATAAAGGCTTCGATATCGGGATGGTCGCAGCGCAGCGTCGCCATCATGGCACCACGCCGCGCGCCGGTGGAAAGAATGGTGGCGCACATGCTGTCCCAGATATGCATGAAGGACAACGGTCCGCTCGCCGCAACGCCGACACCACGCGCCGCCATCCCCCACGGCCGCAGGGTGGAAAAATCCAGCCCGATGCCGCCACCCTGCTGCAGGGTAAGCGCGCTCTCCTTGAGCGCTTCGAAAATACCCGCGATGGAATCTTCTATCGCGCCCATCACAAAGCAGTTGAACAGGGTGATGTGATGCCGGGTTCCCGCGCCGGCCTGGATGCGCCCACCGGGGAGAAATTTGAAATCCTGCAACAGGGCGTAAAACCGCCCCTCCCAATGTTCAATATGCTGCGGCGCTTCCACGACGGCCAGGGCGTGGGCGACGCGACGCCAGGTATCCTCAATGCCGGCATCGTGCATCACCCCGTCAGCGCGATAGCGGTACTTTTCTTCCCACACCATTCTGGAAATGGGTTCGCTCAGATAATCAGCCATGACTCGGCCATTTAAGGAATCTCGGGCCGTGCCGCTCGCGCCACCTGCATCATCATTTGCAAGCCGTCGTAAGTCAGGCGCTCAAACAAAGGCGCCATGTAAGGCAGCGTCACGAATAACACCACGAAGCCCGCTGCCAGCGTAATCGGGAAGCCCACGGCAAAAATGTTCAACTGAGGCGCCGCGCGGGTCATGATACCGATCGAGAGATTGGCGATCAGCAGGGCGGCGATCATCGGCAGGGCCAGCAGCAAACCGGAACGAAATATCTCGCCGCCCCAATCGGCCATCACTTTCCAGGCCTGGGCAGATGGCGGCTGGGCAGAGATGGGAAAGGCCCGGAAGCTATCCGCCAGGACTTCAATCATCAGCAAGTGGCCGTTCAGCGCCAGGAATACCAGCGTAAAAAGCAGCCCGAGAAACTGCGCCACCACAGGCACCTGGGCCGAATTCACCGGATCGAAGAAGGTCGCGAAACCCAGGCCCATTTGCAAGCCGATAAGATTGCCCGCCATCTCCACCGCGACAAAAACGATCCGCATCGTCAATCCCATCGCCACGCCAATCACGACTTGTTGCGCCAGGATCAGCAGGCCCACGGCAGAGCCGGGATCCACCTGCGGCATGACATCCAATGTTGGCGCCACGACCAGTGTAATCGCCACGGCCAGGCCGATTTTGGCACGCTTGGGAAAAGTTGGATTGCCCAGGATGGGCGAGCTGGCAATCAGAGCGCCAATGCGCACCAAGGGCCAGAGGAAAGTGGCCAGCCAGGCGCTGAGTTGGGCGGAAGTGACAGTCAGCATGTTATGGCATGCCCGGGGGCTCTAACTGATAAGGCCGGGGATACCGGTAAAAAGCCGGCGCATGTAATCGACCATCATGGTAAGCATCCATGGACCCGCCAGGACCATTACCAGGAACATCACCAGCAGTTTGGGAATGAAGGAAAGCGTCATTTCGTTGATCTGTGTCGCGGCTTGAAAAATACTTACCAGCAGACCGGTTGCCAGCGCGGCCAGAAGCATCGGCGCCGAAACCATGATCGTCAATTCAATCGCCTGACGGCCAACGGTCATGACGGTTTCCGGCGTCATATATAGAAACTCTGCACCAGCGAAGCCATGATGAGCGCCCAGCCATCGACCAGCACGAACAGCATCAGCTTGAAGGGAAGGGAAATCATCACTGGCGACAGCATCATCATACCCATCGACATCAGTACGCTCGCCACCACCATGTCGATAATAAGAAAGGGGATGAACACCAGGAAGCCGATCTGGAAAGCGGTCTTGAGCTCGCTGGTGACATAAGCGGGAACCAGGATTTTTAAAGGCACAGCCTCCGGCCCGCTTAGCGGCTTGCTGTTGGACAGTTTCACAAACAGCGCCAGATCCTCCTGCCGCGTCTGACGCAACATGAAGGTCTTGAGCGGTTCCGCGCCCTTCTCCAGCGCAGTGCTGAACTCGATCTTTTTTTGATCATAAGGAAGATAGGCATCGGTATAAATTTTGTCGAACACCGGAGCCATCACGAAGAAAGTCAGAAACAACGACATCCCGATGATAACCTGGTTGGGCGGCGACTGCATGGTGCCCAGTGCCTGACGCAACAGCGAGAGTACGATAACGATGCGGGTAAATGCGGTCATCATCAGCAGGATCGCTGGCAGAAAAGTCAGCGCGGTCAGGAACAGCAGGGTCTGGATACTGAGGGTGTAGGTCTGGCCGCCGCCCGGCGTGGGTGAACTGGTAATGGCCGGGAAGCCGGCATCGGCTGCAAGCGCGGCGTGCGGCAGCGCCAGCAGGGTCAGCCATGCCACGGCAAAAAACACCTTGCGCAGGGGGCGTAGCAGCTCGCTCATCAACTACTTCCCGTCCCCATGCCGCGCCGTTTCATGACATCCTTGAGCCAGGAGGCAAAGCGCTGATCATCCGCAGTTGGCTTGCTCCCCTGAAATGTTTCAAGTCGTGGCAGATGGTGCAACGCGTTCACCTGGCCCGGGGCGACGCCCACCACCACCCAGGTATCGCCCACTTCCACCACCACCACCCGCTCCTTGGGGCCGACTGCAATGCCACCAATCAGCTTGATGGCGCCACCGGCGGCAATCTGTCCGGGCGCAAGACGCTTCAGCAGCCATGCCGCGCCCGCCACCGTACCCAACACCACCGCAAGGCCGAACAATACTTGCAGCACGCCGCCGATGGAAACCGGGGAGGATGGCAAGGCAGGGGGGGTTGGAGGCGGCACGGCAAAAACGGAGGTGGTGACCAAGGCAAGCAGAACCCCGATAGGCACGATAGCGGAGAGCCGCGCCACCATCATCGGTTGAGCTTACGGATGCGTTCGGCGGGGGAAATAATGTCCGTGAGGCGGATGCCGAATTTGTCGTTCACCACGACAACTTCGCCCTGGGCAATGAGGCAGCCGTTGACCAGCACATTCATCGGCTCGCCGGCCAAACCATCCAGTTCCACCACCGAGCCTTGGGCAAGCTGGAGCAGGCTGCGAATGGCGATCTTGGTGCGCCCCAGTTCAACCGTCAGATTGACCGGGATATCGAGGATCATTTCGAGGTTATTGGCCATGCCAGGCAGGCTGGTGGAGGCGGAAAACTGCTCGAAAACCGGCGTCGTGGCTGCCTGGGGCCGAGCACTCGACGGTGCGGCAGCGGCCTCGCCCTGCTCGGCCATCGCGGCAGCCCAGTCATCCTCGGCGGAAGGGGCGGACGCTTCGCCCTGCTCGGACATCGCGGCAGCCCAGTCGTCGGAGCTAACCTGGCCTTCTTCTTCAGCCATTGCGATTCTCCGGGGAAGATTCGGATTCTGATATATTCAGGATCTTGTTCACTTTCAGGGCATATTGGCCATTCAGCACGCCGTACTTGCATTCCAGCACCGGCACGCCGTCCACTTCCGCCACGATGGCTTCGGGAATATCCAGGGAGATCACGTCCCCCACTTGCATGTTAAGAATCTGCCCCAGTGTCACTGGCGCCTCACCCAAATTCGCAACCAGATTCACTTCCGCCACCTGTATCTGTTTGGTCAGCAATTTGGTCCAGCGTTCGTCCACTTCCAGACGTTCGCCCTGCATGCTGCTGTAGAGCAGATCCCTGATCGGCTCGATCATAGCATAGGGCAAACACACGTGAAAGTCGCCGCCGCCCGAGCCCAGTTCGATGTTGAACGTTGTGACCACCACCACTTCGCTGGGGGTGGCAATGTTGGCAAACTGGGTGTTCATTTCCGAACGCACATATTCGAATTCGACCGGGTAGATCGGATGCCAGCATTTCTGCATTTCCTCGAACACCACGTTGAGCATATTCTGGATGATACGCATCTCGGTAGGCGTAAAATCCCGGCCCTCCACCCGCATATGAAAGCGCCCGTCGCCGCCGAACAGGTTGTCCACCACCAGAAACACCAGGTTGGGGTCAAAAATGAACAGCGCCGTGCCGCGCAGGGGTTTCATGTGAACCAGATTGAGGTTGGTGGGCACGACCAGATTGCGGATGAATTCGCTGTATTTCATCACCCGCACCGGGCCAACGGAAATCTCGGCGGAGCGCCGCACAAAGTTGAATAAACCGATGCGCAGCAGGCGGGCAAAACGCTCATTGATAAGTTCCAGGCCGGGCATGCGCCCGCGCACGATGCGTTCCTGCTTGGCGATGTTATAGGGGCGGACGCCAGCGGCCTCCTCGCCCCCAGCTTCTTCATCGGGCTCGCCCGTGACGCCCTTGAGCAGCGCGTCGACTTCGTCTTGTGAGAGTATATCGTCAGCCATTTTTCCGATATTCCGCTGCGTTAAGCCCGGCCTGCTACTGAATCACGAAAGACGTAAAAAATACCCCGGACACGCCATCCGCATCCTTGGCGTGCAACACCTTGTTGACCTGCTCCTTGAGCTCGTTGCTCAGCTTCTGTTTGCCCTCCATGGACGACAAAGCGCCGGCTGTCTTGCTGGAAAGCAGCAACAAAATGTTATTGCGGATTTCGGGCATGTGCGCCTTGATATTATCGGACACCTTGGCGTCGGCCACTTTCAACTCGACGTCTGTTTGCAGATAGTGATCTTCGCCATCCGCGGTGAGGTTGACGGTAAACGCCTCAAGTTTGACAAAAACTGGCGGCTTGGCTGGTTCTTCATGCTTTACCTGCTCCCCGTCGCCGGGTTTCTTGGCATGCAGGAAATACCAGGCAGCCCCACCACCACCACCCAGCAGCACCACTGCGGCGATAATGATGATCAACAGCTTGCCTTTGCCCTTCTTCGGCGCGCCTTCTGCCACCTCGGCAGCCGGTTTACCCTTGTCCTTAGCCATTGCCACACCTCATCTCCGGTTTGCCCCCGCTCCAGCAAAGCGGGATTTTCAAGCTTTGGTCGAACTTATAAACCGAAACAATATAAAAAACAAGTGGTTTCGGTTGATAATTTATGTGCTTTAACAACTGCGATGGGGCGCGCCATCACAATCCATGATTCGCAGAACGAAGAAAACCACCATAGCCGCAGTCCTCATGACGTCCCGGATTTATTATTAATATTTTATTATCAACGTGTTGCAGCAAAGACAAAGGGGATTTTCAAATAACTTCCGGAAAAAATGGGGCGCGGAAATGAATAAATCAGACACGCTCACCCTATTTGTGTTGCAAAAAAACAACGTACTGACAGGATGAGGTAAAAAAAACGGCGCCTGCGCGAGGCAGGAGAACGAATAAAAATCTTTCAGGCAAACAGATCAACCAACCCTCTGCCATCACCATGCAGAGGCATGGTGCCGCGTGACGTCAGCGGCATGGAATAACCCTCTACAAGCGGGGAATCCGAGCGCGATTCGGATCCGGACGGCCTCTCCCGCCCTGGATTCTGATGCTGCGGCAGCGAATCCGAACTGACCGTGGCATTGCCCAACATCATTCCGCTATCGGCGAACATTTCGCGCAAACGCGGCATGGCGGCTTCAATCGCTTCCCGCACTGCCGGCTGATGCGAAACGAAAAGGGCGGAAACCTGATCGTTGTTGATGGTAAGACGCACCTCCATGGGCCCCAAGTTGGGTGGATTGAGATGCAATTCAGCCACTTGCTGGTGCTGCCCGGCCATCCAGACAATCTTTTGCCCCAATGCATCACCCCAGCCAGAAGCACCGACCGGCGGTTGCACCGCCCCAACTGGAGTTTTGATTTCACCCGCGGCTCGCGGCTGGTT
>JAUYFW010000307.1 GCA_030690835.1 Sulfurimicrobium sp.
GGTAGCCAGGGTGATGCGATTTCATTGGTTTGCGACGAGGAAATGCGCATGCTGGCCGAAATCGAACGTCTCATCAAGCGCGAGATACCCAAGCAAGTGGTAGCGGGCTTCGAACCGGGAAGCGCGCCAAAAACCGAATCCAGGCCCCGTGAACACGGGCGCGAACGTTCGCCCCAGCGCCGTCCCGAACTGCCGCCCGCAGCCGAACACCACGCCCAGCGCGCGCCAAGCGAAGGCATTCCGAAACCGGCCGCCAACAGCCACCACCTCAAGCAACCCATGGGCCACGCCGCTTCCCACGGCAAGCGTCCGCAGCGGCAGGTGGCGGCACTGTTGGGCGGGCTGAAGCAAAAAGGGGAATAAGGAAATTTGCGCTCAGGCGCAATCAGAAATCAGGCTCTGTAACTACCCGTATCTATGTGACACAGGATAACGAAATGTAGGTTGGGTTAGCGGCTTTATCGCGTAACCCAACAAACCCAAATATTCAAAACCAGATTTTATAAGGAAGATTGGGTTTGTTGGGCTTCGTACCTCAGCCCAACCTACATAAACTCGCTTTCTCACATAGCCCTGAGTACCAGATCATGCTCACGGGCATAGTGCCAGATTTCGCTGTCTGACCAGGCATCGTTGAGATCAAAAACATGCTGATGGTCTGGCCCGCGCCAAATCGCAAAGCGATATGGCAGATTGGCATCAATCAGGAACCTTGGCATTTCACGCCACTTGGGCCAGTTCGTATCGATTGTCCATCAATTGCGCGACAAAACGCAGACAGGCCTTGATGTCGTCCGACTCCAGGCTCGGGTATTGTTCCAGTATCTCCTGCTCACTGTCCCCGGCGCTCATAAAACCCAAAATGGTCTGAACCGCGATGCGCTTGCCACGAACTGTCGGTTTGCCATTGCAAATAGTTGGATCGATGGTGATGCGACCATCAAAAAAACTGAGTATTTCGCTTGTCATGGTGAATCTCCTTCACGAATCAGTGAAACCATTCCGGATATTCGCGGCGGGCCAAATCATTGGCCCTTTTTTTTAGTGAATTTCTTGTCCCGGACGTAGGAACCCTTCTCATTCCTTTTGATTTCGAACAGATCAATTGCCTGAATCAGGCCACTGAGCTTGGAGTAGCCAAGATTGCGTGAGTCGAAAGAGGCTTGCTTGGAAATATGCGAGCCTACGGCGCTGAGATTAGCCCAACCATCATCATCGGCAGCGGCTTCGATACCATTGCGCAATAAGTTCATCAGCCGGGTATCCCCTTTTAAATCTTTAGCGCTCTTTCTTTCCGCCACCAGCATCGGTGCAACTACATTGACGACAGAAGAGGAATCAGGGGCCGCTCTGGTTTCGGATGAAACGGAAGACGGTGTCTGTTCGGGATTGCCCAAGTGTTCCAGATAGAGAAACTTCGAGCAGGCATTAACGAACGGGCTGGGCGTTTTTTGCTCGCCGAAACCAAGAACCTTGAGTCCGTTGGCCCGGATACGCATGACCAGCGGGGTGAAATCCGAATCGCTTGAGGCAAGGCAAAAACCATCGAGTTTCTGGGTATAAAGCAGGTCCATAGCATCAATGATCATCGCTGCATCGGTCGCATTTTTACCCTTTGTATAGGCAAATTGCTGAATCGGCTGAATGGCGTAATCGTGAAGAACGGCCGCCCAGCTATTAATGCACGGATTATTCCAGTTGCCATAAGCGCGGCGAATATTGATCACGCCATATTTGGCCAACTCATCGATAATTTCCTCTATCTTGGCCGCAGGGCAATTATCGGCATCAATCAGCAATGCAATATTGGATTCATGAGTCATAAATATTCCATTTGCGGGGCAATGACAGGTCTTAACTAAACGCAAGTATCATACCCTCGCAATCGGGGGAAGTCTCAAACCTCGATCAGCGTCGGCCCGGGAAAGATCAGCGTGCCACGCACCTCTTTGCCCGGAAACACGCTCGCCATCGCTTTCCGGTAATCCATCATTTGTGGCCGATAGGCGGTGGCCAGGGCGGAATAATCGGCGCCGGTCGATTCCGTGGTCTTGTAGTCGAGAACCCACACGCTGTCGGCAAACTCGACCAAACGATCGATACGGCGCATTTCCCCATTCACGCTCTGGTAGCTGAGTTCATTGTAGGCTGACAGGTACTGCGCGGGATCGAAGAAACGTTGCATTTCTGGCGCCCGTAAAAGTTCGAGCGCTTCGGCCCAAAGCGGCTCGAATGCCGAATCCTCCTGATCCAGCCTGTGCTGCAATGCCTCTTTCTGCTCCGGCAGGGAACGCCCCATGTCCACCCATTCCAGCAGCGCATGCAACTGGATGCCATGACGCCGCGCGGCACTGATCCGGGAAATTTCCCTCCGACCGGCTGGCGGCACCGGCAGGTTGTTTTGAACAGCCTGCGCAACTTCCGCCGCTGCCGTATCCGCGGCAGACGACGTGGCGGCGGGAGAAAGTGTTACACCGAGTCCGGCGTCCTGCAGGCTGGCCTGGATTTTCTGATACCAGCTGTCGCCGCTCTTGCCGCTCGCGCAGCCACTCACGATCAGCGCCTGTTTGGCGCGCGTCATGGCAACGTAGAGCAGATTGAGATTTTCGCGCCGGGCATGCGCGGCTTCCGCTTCCACGTAGTGTTCGCGCGCCCGGGCCAATTCCGCCTTGCGGCTTACCAGGGAAAAGTGGCGCGGCGCCACCGCTTCCGGCGGCCAGTCGACCAATATCCGGTATCCGCTCTCGTTACGTTGCGCGGCATTGGCATCCAGCAGCCACACGATGGGC
>JAUYFW010000309.1 GCA_030690835.1 Sulfurimicrobium sp.
CTCGGCGCCGGCCTGCTGGCGCGCGCGGTGGGGCTAAAAAAAGCCAAGGAAATCTGGTTTCTGTGCCGCCAGTACGACGCACAGGAAGCGCTGGCCATGGGGCTGGTCAATACCGTCGTCCCGCTGACTGAGCTGGAGCAGGAAACCATCAAGTGGTGCGGGGAGATGCTGCAGCACTCGCCCACCGCGCTGCGCGTCCTCAAATCCGCCTTCAACGCCGACACCGATGGCCTGGCGGGGATACAGGAACTGGCGGGCAACGCCACCGCGCTGTATTACATGACGGCAGAGGGACAGGAAGGGCGCAATGCCTGGCAGGAAAAACGGCCGCCGGATTTCAGCAAATTTCCGCGTCGTCCATAAATCATCAGCGAAGCCACAACCATGCCCCTAAGCTGGAACGAAATCAAAAGCCGCGCCATTGGATTTTCCAAAGAATGGCAAAACGAATCCTCCGAAGATGCCGAAGCCAAATCCTTCTGGGACGGTTTTTTCAACATCTTTGGCATCAGCCGCAAGCGGCTTGCCTCGTTTGAAGAGCCGGTCAAAAAGCTGGGCGACAAGCAGGGCTTCATCGACCTGTTCTGGAAAGGCGTGCTGCTGGTCGAACACAAATCGCGCGGCAGGAATCTCGACAAAGCCTATACCCAGGCGCTGGATAAAGCCGTGGATGTCGCCTACGGAAAAACCGGTTTCATAACCGAGACCGAGCGCGTGGCGTTTTTGTTTGAGCGCTATCAGCAACTCACGTCCTTGCTCCCGGCAGCGTCCAGCAGCAAAGGCGGAAAAGTCAGAAAGACGTCCCAGCAGGGGAAAAACGAATGAGCGACATCGTTATTTACAAAACCGAAAATGGCGCGGTCTCCGTCAAGCTGGCGCAGGAAACCGTCTGGTTAAGCCAGGCGCAAATGATTGCGTTATTTGATCGTGACCAGTCCGTTATTTCTCGGCATATTCGCAACGTTTTTAACCCGGATTGTTCATTAGGCGTTGAGTCATCACAAAATCAAGGGGTTGTAGGTCGGGTTTTAACCCGACATATCGGGCTGAAGCCCGACCTACGACCCAATGGATTATCTGGGTTTATTACTCCGCCAGGGCCATCCTGGATTTGGCTAAAGGTGGATTCTTGGCGAAGTAGCGCTTGATACCGGAGAAAATAGCCTTCGCCATTTTTTCCTGATAAGCATCGTCGGTGAGCCTGCTTTCCTCTTCAGGATTCGAGATGAACGCGGTTTCCACCAGGATGGAAGGAATATCAGGCGATTTGAGCACCGCAAATCCGGCTTGTTCCACCGCGCTCTTGTGCAGCGAATTGATGCCGCCCAGTTCGTTCAGCACGGCCTTGCCCAATTTCAGGCTGTCGTTAATCGTCGCGGTTTGCGACAAATCCAGCAGGGTGCGCGCCAGGTAAGGGTCTTTTACATCCAGATTGACACCGCCGATGAGGTCGGCCTCATTTTCCTTCTTCGCCAGCCAGCGCGCCGCGGCAGAGGTGGCGCCGCGTTCCGATAGCGCAAACACCGATGAACCCCGCGCATCCGGACGAATGAAGGCATCGGCATGGATAGACACGAACAAATCGGCGCTGAGTTTACGCGCCTTGGCCACTCGGCCGTTAAGCGGGATGAAGTAATCGCCGTCGCGGATCAGGACGCCGCGCATATTCGGTTCCTCATCGACCACCGCCTTGAGGCGTTTGGCAATGGCCAGCGTGACATCCTTTTCATGCGTCCCACGCGCGCCCAGAGCACCGGGATCCTCACCGCCATGACCGGCGTCGATGGCAATCGTGATCAGCCTCGTGACTTGTAACTCGGGCTTGCGTTTTTCGGTTTTGAGCGGTTTTTCCGGGATGGCATTTGGGGTCTCCGCCTGGGCGCTCCTGGGCGCGACAGGTTCGGCCCTGGGAACCAGCATCTCCGCCGCCGCAACAGCCGCCACCTTGTCGCGTCCCTGCGCCCCGCCCTCCTGATTGCCTTCGGCGGCTTGACGCGGCGAATCCACGAGTGCCATCAAGGGGTCCAACGGCGTGGCCGGGTAGATGTCCACCACCAGCCTATGGCCGTACTCGCCAACCGGCTGCAGGGTAAATACGGAAGGCTTGACCTCGGTTTTGAGATCCAGCACGACACGTACCACGCCCGGCTTGAAACGCCCTACCCGCACCAGTTTGATATACGGGTCAGCCTCGCCGACCTTGGCGGAAAGGTTCGTCAAGACAGCATTGGGCTCTATGCCTTCAAGGTCGAGCACCAGGCGCTCGGGGTCTTTTACCATGGACTGTGAGAACTTGATGGGGGAAGACGTTTCCAGGGTAATGCGCGTATATTCCGCCGCCGGCCAGACCCGTGCGGCGGTCACCGTGGCGGACGCGTAAGCCGCATTAACCGCAAGCAACGCGAGCAAAAACGCCGCCCATAGCGCGCCTAACCCGAGCAGCGAAAACAGGCTGCGCCGTTCGGGTAGCGCCACGCTCAGGTAGTACCTATGTTCTGAAGCCGGTTTAAACATTGCCTGCCTGCCTCCGTTACTGCTTCCAGCTCTACCTCCCGTCCGCAATCACGGATGGCGAGGTGTATGACCACATCCGCCGGAGGTAAAAAACCCGCCGCTTTTTCCGGCCACTCCACAAAACATACCGCCAGCGGATTGAAATATTCGCGGAACCCCGAGCCTTCCCACTCTCCCGGATCCGCGAATCTATACAAATCAAAGTGGTATAAGTTTAAACTAGAAACAACATAAGATTCAACCAAAGCATAGGTTGGGCTTTTCACTTTTCCCTGATATCCCAGCCCGCGCAAGATGGACCGCACCAAGGTCGTTTTGCCCGCGCCAAGGTCCCCTACGAGATAGAAGACCAGCCCTGGATGCAGTACCATGGCCACTTCAGCCCCCAGTTGGGCGGTGCTGTTTTCATCCGCGAGATATCGCGTAACTTTCATATCGGACTTAGGAGCCTGTCGGACTTATGGGGATCGAAGCGCAATGGGGTTCGCAGGCAAGCCGCATAGTGGCTGCTCGCAAAATTTGGCTGGGCGAGGACAGATTTTGCCGGTTTTGCAGGGCAATGGTCATTCCATTGCCCAAAAAAGCGGTGAAATATGGACCGTCTAGGCGGATTTGCAGCCGATTCATCATAAGTCCGACAGGCTCCTAGTGCAGGGTTTATTAACCGATTACGGCGTCTTGAGCGAAAAAATAAAGGCCTGGGGCAAGGAATTAGGCTTCCAGGCTGTCGCCATCAGCGCTCCCGATCTCTCCGCTGCCGAAGCGCGACTGCTGGCTTGGCTGGAGCAGGGCATGCATGGCGAAATGGATTATATGGCAAGCCACGGGGTAAAGCGCAGTCGGCCCGCTGAACTGGTTCCCGGCACGCTCACCGTCATCAGCGCACGCATGGATTATCTGCCACCGGACGCGCACGACAGCCATGAAATTCTCGCCAGCCCCGGTAAAGCCTTCATCTCGCGCTACGCCCTGGGGCGAGACTACCATAAAACATTGCGCGCCAGACTGCAGAAGCTGGCGGACAAAATCAGGGAAGAAATCGGCCCATTCGGCCACCGCGTGTTCAGCGACAGCGCCCCCGTGATGGAAGTGGAACTGGCCGCCCAGGCCGGCCTGGGTTGGCGCGGCAAGCACAGCATGCTGCTGTCGCGCGAGCGTGGGTCATGGTTTTTCCTGGGCGAAATCTACACCGCTCTACCCTTGCCTGCCGACCCGCCCCAGGACGCACATTGCGGCACCTGCAACCACTGTATCGAAGCCTGCCCCACCCAGGCCATCATCGCCCCTTACCAGGTGGATGCCAGACGCTGCATTTCCTACCTCACCATCGAGAACAAGGGCAGTATCCCCGTTGCACTAAGGCCGCTGCTGGGCAACCGCATATACGGTTGTGATGATTGCCAGCTGGCCTGCCCGTGGAATCGCTTTGCACAATCCACGACAGAAAAGGATTTTTCGGTACGCCACAGCCTCGATACAGCCGAGCTGACCACGCTGCTCGCCTGGAGCGAGGAAGAGTTCCACGCCAGAACCGCGGGTAGTGCCATCCACCGCATCGGGCATGAGCGCTGGCTGCGCAATATCGCGGTGGCGCTGGGCAATGCCCCGACAACAGGGAATGTACGTGAAGCATTGCGGAGCCGCGAAAACCATTTTTCACCCTTGGTGCGAGAACATGTAGCCTGGGCGCTGGCGCGGCACGTTCAATCGTGCGATGATCTGCGCAATTCAGAAAACCGGCGCGATAACTAAATATATGCAACAGAAAGTCCATCAACTGTTTGCCGAGATTGTTGATGCCCGCTATCCCAAAAGCGGCTGCGCCGCCTGCGATCTGCGCGACTTGTGGTGTCTCCCGAAAGGTCTCAATGGAGACGAGTTCCTGCAGGTGGATCGCATCATCAATCGCCGCAAACGAGTCAAGCGCAACGAGTACCTCTACCGCGCCGGTGATCCGTTCCGTTCGGTCTATGCCATGCGTACCGGCTTTTTCAAGACCTTTATCACCAGCGCGCGAGGCCTGGAGCACGTGTCCGGATTTCATATGACCGGCGAGCTACTCGGCATGAATGCAATCTGCGAGGACAAGCACATCTGCAACGCGATTGCGCTCGAAGACAGCGAACTGTGCGAGATCCCCTTCGCCGAACTGGAAATGTTGGGCCGGAAAATTCCCTCCTTGCAACATCACTTCCATAAAATCATGAGTCGCGAGATATTCCGCAACCAGTCGCTCGCGATACTGCTTTCCAGCATGAGCGCGGACGAGCGCCTCGCCGCCTTCCTCTTGAACCTGTCCCAGCGCATGGGTGCACGCGGCTACTCCCAGACGGAATTCCAGTTGCGCATGACACGAGGCGATATTGGCAATTACCTCGGGCTCAAGCTGGAAACCATCAGCCGCACGCTGTCAAAATTCCAGGAAGAGGGCCTCATCAGCGTGCGGAACAAACACCTGGTTCTGAACGATCTGACAAGGCTGAGGCAGATTGCCGAGCACACCACCAGCGGCACGCCCGGCACTCCGACATAACACGCTCAATCGTTTTTGACCGGCTCGTTGATTTTCTTGTTGATCCAGATGATAAAAAACAGCGCGATCACGATAACAAAGCCGATCGTGAACATGCTGAACAGCCCGATATCAGTGGTAAACAGCGTCTCCATAAATCCCATTTTTACTCTCCTCCTGCCGTTAGTGAAACAAACTATCCCCGCGAGGACAGCGCTACGGACTTGTCCTTGGGTACCTGCCAGATGCCGGTCAACCGCCAGAGTTTGTCCATGTCTTCCAGAATCAGGCGCCACTTGGCCGCGCCCAATAGCTTGATTTCACCCTCGTAGTAGCCTTCACCTCGCCGGGTTAGATTAACCACCTGATCCATGCCGGCACGGGTGGGGTGAAGCACCTTGAGCCGCAACTGCTGGGGCGGTGTGCCGGGCTGGCCTCCCTGCAGCATCAGGCGCACATGGGCCGGATCATCGCCCACCATCAACTGGGCCTTGATGTGCAGAGACTGCGCCGCCTGATCGCGCTCTATGGTCTGATTGATGGTAAGACCCTTTTTGTAATAATCGTCCTCCACCAATCCGTCTTCCGTGCTGACGGCCAGCCACATCATGAATGAGCCCGCCACCACGGCCGTCACCGGCATGACCATCAGAATCCACGGCCAGGGCTCGCGGTACCAGGGTTTGCTTTTTTCTATCATGACGCTCATGTCTTACCTCGCAAGGAAACTGGTTTTCTCGTTGGTGCTGTTGCCCGGATTTTCAACATCCTGAAGCTTGATGTACACCCTGGTCGTACCCGGCTTGATGTCCTTTGGATCAGCGATCAGGCCGACTGACACTACCCGGGTCGACGCCGGGGCGACCTCCAGCGGCAAAGGGTCGCTGGTCGTGACCACAAGATTATCCACGCCGGAAGCCGTCAGCGTATAACGATGCGGTTTCTCGTCCATGTTGATGATCTGCATGCGATAGACGTTTTCCAGCAAGCCCTCGTCTGTTTCCCGCACCATATTGGCGCGGTCGCGGATGATGTTGGCCTTGAGCGGGGTACGCAAATACAGCGCCACGCCCAGCGCAATCGTGATGGCGGAGAGAATGGCGGTGTAAAGCAATACGCGGGGGCGAAATACGTGGGCCATCATGGTGCGCTCGGGAAACTTGCCCAGCATCACATTTTCCGTCGAGTAGCGGATCAGGCCGCGCGGATAACCCATTTTGTCCATCACCACATTGCACCCGTCGATGCAGGCGGAACAGCCGATACATTCGTATTGCAATCCCTTGCGAATATCGATGCCGGTTGGGCAAACCTGCACGCAGATGCCGCAATCCACGCAATCGCCCTTGCCCCCGGCACGGTAATCCGAACCCTTGCGGCGCTGTCCGCGCGGTTCGCCACGCTGATCGTCGTAGGTAATGATCAGGGTGTCGGGATCGAACATCACGCTCTGGAAGCGTGCGTAGGGGCACATGTACAAACACACCTGTTCGCGCATGTATCCGGCGAAGCCGTAGGTGGCAAAGGCATAGAAGAACAGCCAGAAGGTCTCCCACGGCCCCATGGAAAATGTCACGAACTCCTGGGCAAGCTCCCTGATTGGGGTAAAGAAACCGACGAAGGTAAAGCCCGTCCACAGCGCAACAGCCACCCACGCAACCTGCGTAGCCGTCTTGAGGCCGAATTTTCGCGGGCTCCAGGGCGCCTTGTCGAGTTTCATCTGCTTTGCGCGGTCGCCTTCAATGGCGCGCTCTATCCACATGAAGATCTCGGTGTAAACCGTTTGCGGACACGCGTAGCCGCACCAGATGCGCCCCGCCACGGCGGTAAACAGGAACAGGGCCAGGGCGGATATAACCAGTACGCCGGTCAGATAAATGAAATCCTGGGGAAAGAAAACATAGCCGAAGACGTAGAACTTCCGATGTACCAGATCGAACAGCATCATCGGTCGATCGTTCCAGATCAGCCAGGGAAAAACGTAGAACACGAACTGGGTAAGCGCCACGCCCAAGATGCGCAAATTGGCAAAAACGCCGCTTACAGAACGCGCGTAAATCTTCTTGCGCGCGGCATACAACTCATTACCTTCTCCCGGTTCTTCGACCTGAGCGGGCAACTTGACTTCCGACTGGCTCACAAACACTCCTTCTTTTTCGACAATAGAATGTCGCGTCCCCCAGTCATGTTACACGCGATTCACAAACCCATTTTGTGATGAATGGGAAGGGCGGAATCATGATTAATCCCGCCCTCTCCATGTACAACTTATTATTGTTTCAACTGCTTATTTGCCCTGAGACAGACCATATACATAAGCCGTCAGCAAGTGGATTTTAGCCTCGCCAAGGAAGTCCTTCCACGCCGGCATCACGCCATTGCGGCCCTTTGTGATGGTTTCAATCACAGCGCCCTCCGAGCCGCCATACAACCATACCTTATCGGTCAGGTTGGGCGCGCCCAGCGCCAGCATGCCGGTACCGGCGGGCATATGGCAAGCCGCGCAGACCTGTTCGAACCTGGGCTTGCCCGCGGCAGCCAGGCTGGCGTCATGCTTGCGACCGGACAGCGAGAACACGTAGTTGGCCACTTCCTTCACCCCGGCATCGCCCAGCACCGGGCCATGAGGAGGCATGATACCGGTACGGCCAGTGGTAATACTGGCCTTGATGACTTCGGGGTCGCCACCGTACAGCCAATCCTTGTCGGTCAAACTGGGGAAACCACGCGATCCACCCGCATCCGAACCATGGCACTGCGAGCAATAGGTCAGAAACAGGCGCTGCCCCATGGCATTCGCTTCCGGATTTGCCGCCACGGTCTTCACATCCATTTTCAGGTATTTGTCGAAAATTGGATCGTAGGTTTCGGCGGCGTGCTTCATCTCACCTTCCCACTGGCCCGTGGAAGACCATCCCAACACGCCCTTGAAGCTACCCAGCCCAGGGTAAAGCACCAGGTAAACCAGCGCAAACACCACCGTGATATAGAACAGCCAACTCCACCACGACGGCAAGGGATTATTCCATTCCGCCAGGGTTTCGTCCCATACGTGTCCGGTCGTATCCACCTTGGCATCGGTGCGCTTGATGCTCACCGCCCACAGGAATACGCCGCAGCCGATAACGCTGGCCAGGGTAACCCCGGCGACCCACAGATTCCAAAAGTCGCTTACAAAATCACTCATCTTTTTCTCCTTTAGTGTCCCGCCGCCTTGGGAGCGGATTTCACATTCATCGACGCGAGTTCATCATCTTCAAACAGCGAGCGGGCTGCTTCGTCGTATGCCGTCTTGCGGCGTCCGCTAAAGGCCCAGGCCACGATGCCGAGGAAAGTCAGAAATGACAACACCGTCGTGATCGATCTGAGATCGTTGATGTCCATTTCCTACCTCGTGCTCTTGATATGGATGCCAAGGTTCTGCAAGTAGGCAATCACCGCGTCCTGCTCGGTCTTGCCCGCCACGGCCTTGGTTGCGCCGGCGATATCCTCTTCGGTGTAGGGAACGCCCAACACACGCAGCGTTTTCATGCGCTCGCCCAGATCGTCACCCGACACTTGCGTGGCGCCCAACCAGGGGTAGGCCGGCATGTTGGACTCGGGCACGACATCGCGCGGATTATTGAGGTGGGTACGATGCCAGTCATCGGAATAGCGGCCGCCCACGCGGTGCAGGTCCGGACCGGTGCGCTTGGAACCCCACTGGAACGGGTGATCGTAGACAAACTCACCCGCCACCGAGTAGTGACCATAGCGCTCGGTCTCGGCGCGGAACGGACGGATCATTTGCGAATGGCAGTTGTAGCAGCCCTCGCGCTGGTAAATGTCGCGTCCCGCCAACTGCAATGCGGTGTAAGGCTTAAGCCCGGCCACCGGTTCGGTGGTGGATTTCTGGAAAAACAGCGGCAGGATTTCCACCAGCATTGCCACGCTTATCACCAGAAGGATCAGCACCATCATAAAACCGACGTTCTTTTCCAACGATTCATGCCATGAATTTGCACTCATTATCTTTTCTCCTTCCCTGAACTTTAAGCGTGAGCACCGGCCGGGGCAGGGATTGCTGCATCATCCACCGCCTTGGAACCAGCAACCGTCTTGAACACGTTGTAGGCCATGATCAGCATTCCGGTCAGGAACATCAGGCCACCGAGCAGACGAACGGTGTAGAACGGATAAACCATCTTGACCGACTCGGCGAAGCTGTAGGTCAAGGTGCCATCGACGTTCACCGCGCGCCACATCAAGCCCTGCATCACACCGGAAATCCACAGCGCGGAGATGTACAACACCACGCCGATGGTGGCCACCCAGAAGTGGGTCGTGATCAGCTTGACGCTATACATTTCCTCACGGCCAAACAGGCGCGGGATCAGATAGTAGAGGGAACCGATAGTCACCATCGCCACCCAGCCCAGGGCGCCGGAGTGCACGTGGCCCACGGTCCAGTCGGTGTAGTGCGACAGCGCATTCACGGTCTTGATGGCCATCATCGGGCCTTCAAAGGTGGACATGCCGTAGAAGGACAACGACGTCACCAGGAACTTCAGGATCGGATCGGTACGCAGTTTGTGCCAGGCGCCGGACATGGTCATGATGCCGTTGATCATGCCGCCCCACGAAGGCGCCAGCAGAATCAGCGAGAACACCATGCCGAGGGACTGGGTCCAGTCAGGCAGCGCGGTGTACATCAGATGGTGCGGGCCCGCCCACATGTAGGTGAAGATCAGCGCCCAGAAGTGCACCACGGACAAACGGTAGGAATACACCGGGCGGCCTGCCTGTTTGGGAATGAAGTAGTACATCATGCCCAGGAACGCTGTGGTCAGGAAGAAGCCCACCGCGTTGTGGCCGTACCACCACTGGATCATGGCATCCTGCACACCCGCATAGGCGGAATAGGATTTCATGCCCATCAGGCTGACTGGCAATTCGGCATTGTTGACGATATGCAGCAGCGCGATGGTGATGATGAAGGCGCCGAAGAACCAGTTCGCCACGTAAACATGGCTGGTTTTGCGCTTCATCACGGTGCCGAAAAACACGATCGCGTAGGCCACCCACACCACGGTGATCAGGATGTCAATCGGCCATTCCAGTTCGGCATATTCTTTCGCGCTCGTGAAACCCAGCGGCAGGGTAATCGCCGCCAGCAGGATCACCAGTTGCCAGCCCCAGAACGTGAAGGCCGCCAGCCCACCAGCGAACAGCCGCGTGTGGCAGGTGCGCTGAACGATATAGTATGAGGTCGCAAACAGACCACAGCCGCCAAAAGCAAAGATCACCGCATTGGTATGCAGCGGACGCAGTCGGCCATAAGTCAGCCATGGCGTTTCAAAATTCAATTCCGGCCAGATCAACTGCGAGGCGATAATCACCCCGACCAGCATGCCGACAATTCCCCATACTACAGTCATGATGGCAAACTGCCGCACCACTTTGTAGTTATACGTGGACTGCGCTTCCATATATTCCCTCCCTGATTTCAAAAAGTCGCCTTGGGTAAAGTCTATTTCAGGACGTTACTGTCCCGAATCTTAATGGAAACCAGGAAGTGAAATTTTGCGCTAGATCAAATTGTGTTCATTTATTGCGGCAAATTGTCACATATCCCGCGGCAGGGGACCGCAGGCTTACTCGATGGGCGTGTCGGACTTTGGGGCGGATTTGGATTGCGGACGATCATCGTCCATCAGGATACGGTGGGCAGGGCCTTCCATATCGTCGAACTGGCCGCTTTTTACCGCCCAAAGAAAAATCCAGACGATGAGAAATATCAGCGCCACGCTTAGCGGGATGAGCAAATAAAGTATTTCCACCGCTTAATTCCGTCCTTTGGCGGCGTCTGGCTCGACCAGGCGCAACGCATTCAAAACCACCATGAGCGAACTGGCTGACATGCCGATCCCCGCCATCCAGGGGGTAATATAACCCAGCGCCGCAAGCGGTATGGCGATCAGATTATAGACGAATGCCCAGGCCAGATTCTGGCGAATGATGCGGCTGGTTTTGACCGCGATATCCACCCCCGCGAGCAAATGGGGCAAATGTTCCGAAAGCAGAATCATGTCGGCGCTGGCGCGCGCCACCTGAGTGCCGCCGCCCATGGCGATGGAGACGCCGGCTGCGGCCAGTACCGGCGCATCATTCACCCCGTCACCCACCATCGCCACCACCGCGCCTTCGCGTTGCAGGTCGCGCACAAAATCCAGCTTGCCCTGCGGCGTCATGGCGGCGCGCACCGTATCGATGCCAAGCTGCCGCGCCACCCCTTGTACCGCATCCTCCTGGTCGCCCGACAGCAGCACCACCATTTTTCCACGCTGCTGCAAGCCCTTGACCAGGCTCGCCGCGTCCGGGCGCAGCGTATCGCCCAGGGCGAACAGCGCCAGCCAGCCGTTTTCATCCCCCAAAGCCACCACCGTTGCGCCATCCCGCTCACGAAGCAGCGCATCCGGCACAGGGCTGGCGCACAGCTCCGCCACGAAAGCAGGCCGCCCGAGGCGGTAGCGCCGACCGGCAATTTTCCCCTCGACACCGCTACCCGGCAAATTGGTGGTTTCCTCGACTTCGCACTGCTCATGGCTATCCACGGAAGCGGCGGTGGCAATGGCATTGGCGATGGCGTGCTCCGAAGCCCGTTCCAGCGCTGCCGCCAGGGCCAGACAGCGCTCCCGGCCGGCATCTCCCAGGGCAATCGTTTCCAGCAAGCTCATCTTGCCATGGGTAAGGGTGCCGGTTTTGTCGAAAACAAAGTGCGAGGCCTTGGCCAATGTTTCCAGCGCATGGCCCCGGGTGGTAAGCAGCCCCAGGCGGGTCAGGCTGCCCGTCGCTGCGGTAAGGGCGGCGGGAGTGGCCAGGGACAGGGCGCAGGGACAACTCACCACCAGCACCGCCACGGTAATCCAGAGCGCCCGTGCCGGCTCGATGAAATACCACGCGACGCCGGTGCCGACCGCTATCAGCAACAAAGCCAGCACAAACCAGCCGGCCACCCGATCCGCCACCTGTGCCAGCGCCGGCTTCTCCGCCAGTGCGCGGTCGAGCAGGCGCACAATGCCGGACAGCACGGTGTCTTGTCCCAGCCCCTCGACCCGCATGACCAAGGGACTATCCACATTGATGGTGCCGGCGATCAGCCTGCCTCCCACATTTTTCGTCACGGGCAGGCTTTCACCTGTCAGCAGCGACTCATCCACCCGGCTGCCCCCCTGCTCCACCACGCCATCCGCCGGCACCGACTCGCCAGGGCGAATCAACAGATATTCCCCCGCGCTCAAGCTAGTCACCGCCACCAGCTCATCGGCCTGGGTACTGGGATAGGCGGAGAGACGGCTGGCCATGGCCGGCTGCATCTTGACCAGTTTCTCCGCCGCATCCGCAGCCTTGCGGCGCGCGCCCATCTCAAGGAAGCGGCCGGAGAGGAGAAAAAACACGAACATGGTGACGGAATCGAAATACACCTCGCCGCCCCCCGTCAAGGTCGCATAGACACTGGCAGTGAAAGCCGCGCCGACACCCAGCGCTACCGGTACATCCATGCCCGCCTGGCGCAGCTTCAGATCGCGCCAGGCGCCGAGGAAGAACGGCCAGGCCGAATACCCCACCACCGGCAAGGTCAGGGCCAGGCTGGCCCAGCGCATGATATTCTCGATCCAGGGCGGCATGCTGCCATCACCCCCGGCCATATAAACCGGCACCGCATACATCATCACCTGCATCATGCCGATGCCGGCAATGAACAGGCGGCGCAGCGCGGCCTGGCGTTCCTTGAGGAAAATCTGCTCCTGGCGGCCGGGATCGAAAGGATGGGCGGTATAGCCAATCGCCGCCACGGCGTGAAGAATTTCGGATAGCTTGATGCGCGCATTGTCCCAGCGGACCCGTGCACGATGGGTGGAATAGTTGATCTCGACCGACAGCACGCCCGGCAAGCCGGAAATATGGCGTTCGTTAAGCCACACGCAGGCAGCACAAACGATGCCTTCCAGGATCAGGGAGGCCTCACGCACCTCACCGATCTCCTGGCGTACAAAACTCCGCTGTACCTCGGGCAGATCGTAAAGCTTGGCCTGGCGCAACCATTCCGGCACCACATCGGCGGCATCCGGCACAGCCGTGCCTGATTTTGCCGTGCGATGCCGGTAGTAATCGACCAGCCCGCCGTCCACAATCGCCGCGGCCACCGCCTGGCAGCCGCGGCAACACATTTCGCGTGAAACGTGCTCGATTTCCACCGGGTAGTGGGCATCAAGAGGAACAGGCTGGCCGCAGTGGAAGCATTCCGCTGCGGCACGGTCAGGATTGGCTGTTGAATTCATAAGGGCACAACATTGTAAGCGATCCGGCGCCGACAAGTTATGACCTGGGTCAAACTCCGCCGCTTAGAGCGCTCGCTTGCCGTAACCCGCTTAAGTAAAAAGCAAAAACAGTTTTTAATTTTTAGTGTTGAATGTTTAATGGATGTCGCCGCGTAATACGCGTCGGTATTAAATCCCGCGCGAAGCGCATGCCACAATTCAACATTAAACCTAGAAACCTTAGTTGGACAGGCTGAAGTGTGCGATTTTTGCGGTGCAGGGCAAGGCGTAACGACGCGGAATGGTCGTTCCATTCCAAGGAGTTACAACGCTGCCATGTGCCGCAAAAATTGTGCAATTCAGCCTGTAGC
>JAUYFW010000322.1 GCA_030690835.1 Sulfurimicrobium sp.
CATCTCGCGATGGTTCATCCGCGCTACGCCCGTTGGGATCTGACCCGTGTCGATCTGGTGGATGTGCGCACCGGCGCCGCCTGACGCCGGTTGCCGTGAATGCCATACCCATGGCGCCTTCTGGCATGGCGCCCTTGTTGCATCAATCTCGACGATGGGCACCATGCCACCATCTGTTTCCACGATGATTGCGGTGCTGATCCCCGGTTGGGTAGGCCAGCCCTGCGGCTCCGGAGCTGCCTCAAATATCGCTCTGGCATGCCCTTTGGTGATGCGGGCAGTGGTGCTTTCACTCAACACGACGCCGTAGTGTTCAACAATCTTGTCCATGGCTTGCGCAAAGGGTTGGTCGGCACCGAAGTCGGTCACTACGCGCTGTAGCGGGTGCGAGCAGCCACGGTTGCTGACTTGGGCGCTTTGCGCAAACGGGCGGACTCTTTTGCGGCCATCACGGTATTGGGGCTCGTCGATGCTGATGTCGCCAAAGGTGGTGTGCCAGCAGAGTTTTTTTACCCTCGCTCCATACGCCAGCGGCTTGTTTGAGCTCTTGCTAAGTTTTGTCTACTTGGCGTTCGGCCCATGACTGAAGCGCAATTTTGCCGGTGTGGCGCATTTCCTGGATAACCCGCATTTCAGCCGCATCGGCAGTCTTGAGATCCCCTGTCTCATCTTCGACGGCCAGCAGCAACGACTCCATTCGACTTCGCAGATCAGGATGCGCCCCCAATCTTCTTACAAACTCCGCGTCACTCAACAATGGCTCAGTCATGTCGCAACTCCTTGGGTCGGTGGATAGGGCGAGATTACTCCACATCAGTTTGAATCGCACCCGTTTATTGTACAAAATTTGTTGCCCCCCCCCCTGCAGTGTAAACTTGCAAATTTTCAGTTGTGCTATTGCGCTTTCCATGTGGTCAATATTCTGTTCACCCCTTAAAGAATCCATTCTGAATTCCTCGCTCAAGAGGCGCGCTTCTCGCATTGGGGGGTAGGGTGGGTGAAAGTTGCAGTAGCGATCAGGAAAAAATAAGCCTTTGAAACCCCGCCCTTCAGGGCGGGGAGGCGCTCGTTCCGGCCTGAAGGCCGGGGTTTCAACCAGCAAGGAATTTGGATGAACACTCTTGTTACTGGCGCCACCGGGTATATCGGTACGAATTTTGTGTTGGGCTGGCTGGCGCAATCCGACGAAACGGTCACCCGCATGCTCACCGAAACTTTTGAGAAGCAATCATGACCCAACGCAAAGGCCTCATCGACGCCGAGCAACTGGAAAGGCTGGCGCAGCCGCTCGCTAAAAACAGCTATGGACAATACCTGCAACGCTTGCTGAAAGAGGGGGTCTAGCCGTGAAAGTTATCCCCACCGCCATCCCCGACGTCCTCATCATCGAACCCAAAGTGTTCGGCGACGAGCGCGGCTTCTTTTTTGAAAGTTTCAACCGCCGCCGATTCGCCGAGCTTACCGGTCGTGACGTCGATTTCGTGCAAGACAATCACAGCCGTTCGGACAAAAACGTGCTGCGCGGCCTGCATTACCAAATCCAGCAACCCCAGGGCAAATTGGTGCGCGTGGTGCAAGGCGCGGTCTTTGACGTGGCCGTGGACATCCGCCGCAGCTCGCCCTTCTTTGGGCAATACGTCGCAGTGGAACTCTCCGCCGAAAACAAACGCATGCTGTGGATACCCGAAGGCTTCGCGCATGGCTTTATGGTCATTTCGGATACTGCCGAGTTTCTTTACAAAACCACCGACTACTGGGCGCCCGAATTCGAGCGCGGCATTGCCTGGAACGACCCCGCCATCGGCATCCGATGGCCCATCCAAGGCGAACCCGCCTTGTCCGCAAAAGACCAACAAGCCCAGCCATTGGCCAAAGCGGAGCACTTCGCATGACCCGGACGGGAATCAACCCTCACGCAGCCCAACCCACCTCCCTCGCGGCACTGGTCAAAAGTCTCTGGCGCAACCGCCAGCTCATCGCGCAAATGACCAGGCGCGAAGTGGTAGGCCGCTACAAAGGCTCTGCCATGGGCCTGGCCTGGTCGTTCTTCAACCCCGTATTTATGCTGGTGGTGTACACTTTCGTCTTTTCCGAGATATTCAAATCGCGCTGGGGCGGGATTGGTGGCGACGATAGCAAAACGCAATTCGCCGTGGTTCTTTTTGTTGGCATGATCGTGCTAAACCTGTTTAGCGAGGTGCTCAACCGCGCCCCCGGATTGATTCTTTCCAACGTCAATTATGTCAAGAAAGTAGTGTTCCCGATTGAAATACTGCCCGTCATTGCCATGGGCGCGGCGCTGTTCCACAACCTCATCAGCCTTGGCGTGCTGCTGGCCGCCTTTGCCCTCTTCAACGGCTACCTGCACTGGACGGTGATTTTCACTCCACTGGTACTGTTGCCGCTGGTCATCATAACGCTTGGCCTGGCCTGGATGCTGGCATCCCTGGGCGTATTTCTGCGCGATGTCGGGCAAACCATCGGCATCATTACCACCGTGCTGATGTTTCTTTCCCCCGTGTTTTACCCGGTGACCGCCGTGCCGGAAAGGTTCCGCCCGTTCATCATGGCCAACCCGCTTACCTTCATCATCGAACAGGCGCGTGAAGTGCTGATCTGGGGACGTGTGCCGAACTGGCTGGGACTGGGAGGTTATACCCTGGCTGCCGTTGCCATTGCCTGGGCAGGCTACGCCTGGTTTCAAAAAACCCGAAAGGGATTCGCCGATGTCCTCTGATCAAAACAATCGCTCATATCCTGCGGCAGAGGAAAAGGATGACGGCGGAAATGACACCGCCATTCGCGTTCAGAATCTCAGCAAGTGCTATCACTTGTATGGCAATCCGCGTGACCGCCTCAAGCAATTTGTCCTGCCGCGATTAAGGCGCATGACGGGCCGAGCCCCAAAACAATATTTCCGCGAATTCTGGTCTCTCAGAGACATTTCCTTTGAAGTAAAAAAAGGCGAGGCGCTTGGAATCATTGGCAAAAACGGCGCGGGCAAATCCACCTTGCTTCAGATACTTTGCGGCACGCTAACGCCCACGGCGGGCACGGTCGAAACCAATGGCCGGGTAGCCGCCTTGCTGGAGTTGGGCGCGGGATTCAATCCGGAATTTACCGGGCGAGAAAATGTCTACCTCAACGCCAGCGTGCTCGGATTGAGCACAGCGGAAATCGATGCGCGCTTTGATGAGATTGTCGCGTTCGCCGATATTGGATTATTCATTGATCAACCGGTTAAAACCTACTCATCGGGAATGTTTGTCCGCTTGGCTTTTTCCATCGCAACTTGTGTAGAACCTGACATTCTGGTCATTGATGAAGCGCTATCCGTGGGCGATGGCGAATTCTCACGCAAATCTTTCGACCGCATCATGGCCCTGAAGAAGCGTGGAACAACCATTCTGTTTTGCTCCCATGCGCTTTACCAGACAGAAGTGTTTTGTGATCGCGCCATGTGGCTGGATCATGGGCGCTGCGCCATGCTGGCTTCGCCGCAAGAAGTGGTTCCCCGCTATTCCGCGACACTATTGGGAGCGACCGCCCCCACTTCCGCAACGAAAGAACTGATGGCTGCGGAAGCCGAACATCGGCTAATGCCGGAATTTACAACGCCTTCCGCACAAACGGGGCAGGCACGTTTTACTGCCGTCAATGTAACGATGGACGGGATCACCGGTAACAAGCTAAAAGGACGCGGCGGCGAAAGTGAATTAGTCATACGGATGGAGTTTTTCTGCGACCCCAATCTCCCTGTGCCGACAGTAGGGGTCACCCTGGACTATGGTTCGCTGCTGGCGGTGACTTGCGTATCCAGCCTCACAGACCAGTTTAAAATCAACCTGGACAGCCATGGCCACGGCATCGCGGAAGTCACGTTTACAAAACTGGCCCTGCGGAAAGGTGATTACCTGGTGAGCGTCTATTTGGGTTGTGAAAACGCACTACATTTTTACGATGTGTCGTGTGTAGCGGCGTTTGAAATAGAAGATGCTTACCCTGAACCGGGACTCGTAACGCTTCCTCATCACTGGCGCTGTATCGAGCCTGCGCCTGAACAGCCGAATTTAACGGAGAGACTTGACGCCACCGTGGTTAAAGTACATGACGGCTACCTCATGGAAATAGATAGTCTCGATAGCTTGGGCCTGGCGCATAACAACGGCATTTTTGAAGCAGAGGAGGTTGCCCTTTGTCGCTTGTTGCTCAACAAAGGTGATCGTGTTCTCGATATTGGCGCAAATATTGGTTATTACACGCTGTTGTTTGGCGGCTTGGTGTCGCCAACGGGGAGCGTATTTGCCATTGAACCGGACGCAAAAAACTACCATTTATTGCAGAAGAATCTTGCTGAAAATCTGATGGCGGGGCTGGTTAGCGCCCATCAAATCGCGCTTGGCAGCCAGGCGAGTTCAGCAAGGCTATACCATTCGGACAGCAATAACGGCATGCACAGGCTGTACGCTTCAGTATGCTGTACCGATGATTCGACAGAAGTCTCTGTTATTGCGGGAGACAGCTTGAAACTGGCGCCGCTGGACTTGATTAAAATCGACATCGAAGGCTATGAGCCGGCAGCTTTGAAAGGACTGTCTTCAACCCTGGCACACTCACCCAATCTGAAAATCCTGTGTGAATTTTCACCCTTGTCGATTTGGGAGGCGGGTTTCTCGCCTATCTGGTTTCTGGATGAAATGCAAAAACACAAGTTTCACTTGTTTTGCAATGCGCCGGATGGTTGGCGCGAGACCTCTTTTGAGCTTATTTCGGCACAGCTTGAAAAAATTCCAGAACCCGCGATTGCGAGTCTGATCCGGGATTTTGAACAAGAAAAAAACAACCTGAGCCTGGAGCAACGAGCGTCGGATTTTTTGATTGCGCATGGCTATTCGCGCCCCGTGGTGGAAAATGTTCTTTTTGTCGCGCCAGGCGCCATGGAAGAAGTTGGCCTTTTGATCGGCAAATGAAATCGGAATGCCCCCATTTTTAGATTATCGTGATTTTGTTTTCCCGCTGAATGTCCATGCACACACCCTGATGCTTGAGGAGGGGAGTGTGGAGCATTTACACTATGGCTTGTTCAAAGGTACAGAAACCAGTATTTCGGCCGCCCAGCGTAACTTCTCGCAATGGGTGCTGGAACATTTGCCATCACCGCCGTGCCGCGTATTGGAGGTGGGCATTGGCTTGGCGGCTACGCTGGTTGAATTAAAGCAACTTGGCTATGAAGTAACCGGCATTACGCCTGACCCGGCACGGGTGAAACATGCAAGGGAGCATTTTGGCGAAAACCTGCCTGTGACTTGTGCGCGCTTAAAGGATTTTCCTGCGCCAGCGGAATCCTTTGACGTGATTCTCTTCCAGCAAAGCGCGCAACATATTTTCCCTCTGGATATTTTTTCCAGGTCGGCGGAATTATTGGCTGCGGGCGGAGAAATCTTGATTCTGGATGAATTTGCGCTTGATCGCGCAAAACCGGGAAAAGAGAAATTGCATTTGCTGAAACACTTCATCGCCTTGGCAGGGCGTTTTGGCTTTGAAGTGGCAGAGCAACTGGATTTGTCCTTGATGGCTGCGCCGACACTGGATTATCTGCTTGCGGGCGTAAAGAAACATCGCGCCCGGCTGGCACAGGATCTCGACTTGTCGCCGTCATTACTGGATGAACTCAACCGCTCCAATCAGGCGGATCGGGAGAGGTATGCGGCCGGCCATTACGGCTATGTGCTATTGCGTTTGAGGAAATCAGCGACGCCTCCTCGCTGGCGGATCGGCGAAATAACGGAAGCCAATCACGAACAGATGCTGGCATTATTCAAGCGTTGTTTTGGGCATGAAATGAGCGAAGCGCATTGGCACTGGAAATATGCCGAAGGCCGTGGTCAAGCCATAGGGGTGTGGCAAGACAACGACCTCGTGGCGCATTATGGTGGAACGACACAAGACATATTGTTTTTTGGCCAGCCGCAAAAAGGATTGTATCCGTGCGATGTCATGGTGAAGCAGGAAGGGCGAGGAAGCTTGTCGAGGAAAGGGCCTCTTGCTCTTGTTACCGCAACTTTCCTGGAAAGTTATCAGGGGTATGGAAACAAGCATGTGGTCGCACTGGGCTTCCCGAATGAGCGCGCCAACGCCGTGGCCAAGCATTTGGGGTTTCACTATGACGGCGAAGTTGATCATATGGTCGAAATCGACTGGATGCTGAAACCGTGCAAACCGCGAGTCTGGACCGAGATCGCAAAATTGGACCGTGATGACGGCTACAGCAAAAAAGCGGCTAATCAGGTTTGGCAGAAAATGAGCAGGGATTTCACCGCCGGATTGATCTGCGTGAGGGACTGGAACTACCTGAAACACCGTTATTTCGATCACCCGGACAAGCACTACGAGGCCTGTGTGGTTCGCAACCGGATTAGCAAGCGTCCTTACGGAGTGATTGTGTATCATCGCCATGAGCGCGATTGCGAACTGCTGGACGTTATCGCGCCGTTGAAAGAAATCCCGGCCCTTATTAACCAGGCACGCATGATTGCCGGGCGCCTGGGAGCAGATCGCATATATTGTTGGACAGCAGCGCATTACAGCAATTTTTTCGAATCGACGGGCGGGAAAGCGCGTGATTTGAGAATTTCAATACCAGCCTGTTTATGGACGGCAGGGCCTACATTGGATCAGATACGCCAACGTTGTTGGCTGATGGGCGGAGACATGGATTTTCGATAGTCAGGTTTGTTGCCGCTTTCCCGAAGCGCTTGCGGCACTGACCAATAACGCCAAATTCCACTAAATGCTCACCCTTCTTTGTAAATAATTCAGGCCATAGCTGCCTGTGTAACCGGGAAACACCAACCATGGATATCCAAACTGATTGCGAAGTGGCTTTTTTTGTATCCTCTTCCGGGCATTGCTCTCTGGATTGCGCCTACTGTATTGTTAACCCGATTGTCAAACATCAGCCGACATTGAATTTTGGCGACATCGAATTTCTTTTGGATAGCACGGGGAAAAAGGCATTTCTCGCATTTTCCGGCAAGGGAGATTTTTTTGCCGGCTATAAAAAAAATGAAAGGTTGTTGGAAAAAATCCTTGAGCGAAATGTTGAAGCCGCATTCGATATCAACGGCGTCATGATTCATGAATTTCCCGATTTGCCTCCAGCCGCCTTGAGAAAGATTCGCTACCTGAACCTGGCCATGCATTTTGTGCAGTTGACCCAAAAAAAGGCGCTGGAGGAATGGGAAAAAAATGCGCTGCTCCTGATATGCAGGATGCAATCGGTGAACAGCGCTGCGGAACTGGAAAAAAGTCTTCAGGTAAATTTCATATTGTCGCCGGGCGAGAGCGCGCATTGGGAGCCGGCTTTAATTTACTATGAAGAGCGGATATTCAGGAAAACCGGGCAAAAAATGGTTTTGATAAAAGACATACTTGCCAATTTTAGCGAGGATGACGGGAGCCGAATTTCGCGCTTGAATGAACGGTTTTCCCACATGGTAAAATATGTCAAGGAGGAGGATTTCGCAGCGCGGTTCGCCTTGCACGAATTTGTTCTTTGCCCGGCAGGCAGCAGTTATTTTCGGGTTTGGAACGACGGTGCCATTCAGGGTTGCCCCTACGTCAGCGAATTGTCCGATTGTGGAAATGCAAAAAATAGAACGTTCCGCCCCACTAAAGGGCTGCATCCTTGTCGGGAGGCGAAATATTGTGATTGCTACGCCATTGCCGTTATCGGCAAAATGGTTTTTCCCGATCAACCCAGATTATCAGTTGGAGATTTGACATAAATAAATCAACGACTTGTAGGTCTGGCTTCAGCCCGAAATTTCGGGCTGAAGCCAGACCCACGATTTAATGGATTATTTGGAATCAATCAATATAGGCGACTCTCAGCTCCATGTGATTGGTTTGCTTAACCTGGTGACATGAGTATCAAAGACTATTAATTTATGGCCATTGCAAACGAACAAGAGCTTTTTTCTACAATAACGACCGCCTTCCCGCCAGTTCGGAAAGCGCTGGTTATCGCGCCACACCCCGATGACGAAGTGTTCGGCTGTGGCGGAACCCTGTCGCTGCTGCGTGGCAGCGGGTGCATGGTCACGATAATTATCGTGACCAACGGCGCGCTGGGCGGTGACAGCGCCGACGGAAAACTGATTGAAATTCGCGCCGATGAGTCGCGTGCTGCCGCCAAATTGCTGGGGCTTGATGCGCCGGTATTCTGGGGGTTGCCAGATCGCGGCGTTAGTTATGGCGAGGTATTGATCGACCGGTTAATCAAAATAATTCTGGAAACGGATGCAGACCTGGTATTTCTCCCCTCGCCCAGCGATTGGCACCCCGATCATCAGGCAATTGCTTTTGCGGGTGCGGAAGCCATTCGTCGTCTTGGAGGCCTGCGACAGGCTGCGTTCTATGAAGTGACTGATCCATTGCCCAGCCCCAACCTGATTCACGACATCAGTGCCGCGGAAGCGCTAAAGCATCAGGCGATGCGTTGTTTCCCCTCGCAATTACAGGAACAACCCTACGACAGCCGTATTTCAGGGATCAATAATTTTCGTGCGCTGCATCTTGGCGCACAGGTAAAAAGCGCCGAAGCGTTCAGCTTGTTGTCGGCCGCTGATCTTGACCAGGGCTTGCCCATTTTGCTCGATGGGCCGCTGGCAACGCGGCGCAACTTTGGTTTCGCCGCCACGGGTGGCGACATGCCCTTGGTGAGCGTGATAATCCGCAGCATGGACCGGCCAACCCTGATTGAAGCGCTCGATTCCCTGGCCTTGCAAACCTATTCAAATATTGAAGTGGTGCTGGTCAATGCAAAGGGTTCTGACCACCAGAAAATAGACCAATGGCGCGGGCGTTTCCCCGTTCTCATGATGGGCGCCGGCGAAAGGATACCCCGAAGCCGTGCGGCAAACATGGGCCTGGATGCCGCTCATGGCGAATATTTGATGCTCCTCGATGACGATGACTGGATCGAGGCCGATCATATTCAAAAACTGGTTGCCGCGATCAGGCAGCATCCAGAATTCAAGGTAGCCTACACCGGCGTCAAATGTGTTGATGAAAGGAAGAACCTGCTCGCCAACAAATTTGATACGCCGTTTGATGCGGTGCAGCTAGTGGCTGGCAATTTCATACCCATCCACGCCGTTTTATTCACGCGAGGCTTGCTTGAGCTCGGTTGTCGCCTGGATGAATCCCTGGATTTATACGAAGATTGGGATTTTTGGATACAATTATCGAGACACGGTGATTTTTTAAAGGTTGATGGCTTGAGCGCGGTTTATAGAATTACCCAACAAACAGGTTTTGGTGTAAATACAGATCCCGTCGTGGCCGAGCCTGCTGCTTTGGTGCTCTATAAAAAATGGCTTGCCCGATTGGGCGGTCGCCAAATTACAAGTTTGATGCAAGCCGTTCGGCATAATCCGATAAAAGATAGCCAGATTTCCGGTTTGAACCAGGCAGTGGCCGAACGCGACGCACGGATTTCCGGCCTGCATCAAGTCATGGCCGAACGCGACGCGCAGATCGCCGGCTTGAGGCAGGCCGTAGCCGAACGTGATGCGCAGATCGCCGGCTATGGTGAAACAATCCAAAAAACCTACCGAAGCCGTTCATGGCGACTGACCAGGCCATTGCGCTTTCTTGAGCGATTGTTGGGCGGATGGCTGAGAAATAACGGATGAAAGCATCTGTTGTCATACCGACCAAGAATGGCGGAATGCTTTTTGCTCGAGTGCTTGATGCCTTGTTGCGGCAGAAAGCGCCTTGGGACTATGAAATCCTGGTGGTTGACTCCGGGTCAACCGACAAAACACTGAGGTATTGCGAGGAACGAAATGTAAATGTTATATCGATTCCCCCGTCTGAGTTTGGGCATGGCCAAACAAGAAATTTTGGCATCTCAAAAACAAAGGGAGAATTTGTTGCGCTGATTACTCAAGACGCGCTTCCGGCAAGCAATGAGTGGCTTTTTAATTTGGTAAGTGCGGTTGAGCAGGCACCGGATGTGGCGGGCGCATTTGGACGGCATCTGCCTTATCCGGACGCTGATCCTTATATGGTACGGGATCTCAAATTACACTTCGATGGGTTTCTCGCATGGCCTGCGGTGTTAAGGAAGTCGGACAACGAGCCTCGCTATGAAGCGGAAATCGGCTACCGGCAAATCGTGCATTTTTTTTCCGACAATAACGCCTGCCTGCGCCGTAGTGTTTGGGAAAAATATCCATACCCCGATGTGGATTTTGCAGAAGACCAGATTTGGGCAGAAACTGTTATCAAAGCCGGATTTGGCAAAGCCTACGCGGACAACGCGGCGGTTTACCATTCGCACCGCTATTCGGTAATCGAGGCGGGACGCAGGGCATTTGACGAGTCTGTCGCACTGAACGGGTTGTTTGGCTATCAGCTTTGCCCAACCGTTAAACAGTTGCTTCTGCAAACAGGATGGTGTGGATACCGTGACGCTCGCCATACATTATTCTTGCTAAGAAACTTCGCCAGGAATGAACTGAAGAAGTCATTAAAGAATATTTACCGGCATTTGACCGCGCGAGCATTCAAAGGTTTTTTTTCCACGCTGGTCGAATTTGCAATAAGCATTAAATTACTGCTAATCAGCAAATATTGCTGGGGGTTGGTGTTTTTCCTGTTTAGAGCCCCCGCTTACAATTTTGCCAGACAACTGGGTTTTTACTTGGGCAACAAACAAAAAAAACTGCCCAAATGGCTGCTGCATTTGCTTTCCCTCGATCATGCATTGAAGATAGGGGGAGGGGGGGGGCCGGCAGATCAAGAAGACGAGGAGAAAGAAGTGCTTATTACGGACATTGGTGACTTGAAAGATGGGCGTCCATACAAAGTGGTGGGCGGCGAAAAACACGGCTCGATTTTTGTCTATTCATCCGGGCACAAGAGAAGCATACCAACGATGCAGGTCTATTATCGCACCTACTCCGACAATGATCTTCAGGACGTCAGCCCTTATGTGGAATCAAGCATACCAAATGGCGCACCGTTACCATGCGATACGGGAAGCAGTCTTGACCAACTGCTAACGGGCAAGGACACCGATGCCATCAGGGAATCTTTGTGCGCTGGACTCAGGGGGGTGGGTTATGAAATCGGCGCAGGCGACAGGCCAACCCGTGTGCCGCTATCGGCGCAAGTCAAATATATAGATAAATTCACCTTTGAGGGCGCCAGCGATGGCAGCTTCATCGGAAAAAGTGCCATAAATTTTGTACATGTGTCGGTATATGAAGCGATGGATTCGTTGAACAGCATTGAAGACGGATCGGCAGATTTTTTTATTGCCTGCCATGTGATTGAGCACGTCCCGAATGTAATGGCTTCCCTGAAATCGGCTTATAAAAAACTCAAGAAGGGCGGCGAACTGTTCATGGTTGTTCCCGATAAAAGATACATGTTTGATCAAGGCCGGGCAGAAACAACTTTGGAGCATTTTCTCGTGGATGAAATCAGGGGCGGTGATGTGGAAACGCTTGAACACTACGTGGAATACTTCCGGAGATCCGCTGCGGATAGTCATTTCATGGAAACTGCGCTGGCCGGTTTTGAATCTGGCAGGGACATCCACATGCATGTATTTACCCCTGAATCGATGGGCAACCTATTAGCCTACTTGCATGGCAATTTGAATTTTACGGAGCATTCGGTGTTGACACCCTCACAGCCGGAAGTGCTGCAAGAATTTTATGTGCGCATAAAGAAATAGCGGCCATGTTACGGAGGAAAATCAACTCGTTGAAAATGTTGCGCATAAAACTTGGCATGCGCGGTTTACTGATATATTTATGGAATCGGTATATAAAGCACAGCCATTGCCATCTCCCCGCAGCCGGCTTTACCCAGGGACGCACCGATATTTTCAAGTTCTACGATTTCTTGAATTACAAACCTTTTGGGGAAACAGGCTCGCTTGACGCGCAAGACATGCGCACCGTCAACTGGGTGATCCCCGATGTTGGCATTGGGTCGGGCGGACATCTCAACATCTTCCGCCTGATCGTCCAGCTGGAACAACGCGGCTACCAGTGCCGCGTCATCATCATCGGCCACACCCATTTCAATTCTGGCGAAGAAGCCCGCAAGGTGATCAGGGAACACTTCTTTCCGATCAATGCCGAAGTGAGCATCGGGGAATCCAGCATGAAACCGGCGAACATCACTGTCGCCACCAGTTGGATAACCGCCTATCCGGTGCGCAATTTCCAGGGCACGAGCCATCGCTGTTATTTTGTGCAGGATTACGAGCCCTACTTCTATGCGCACGGCAGCGACTACTATTTTGCTGAAGCGACCTACCGCATGGGCTTTTATGGCATTACCGCGGGGGGCTGGCTGGCTGGCAAACTGGCTGCGGAGCATGGCATGCAAACTGTCGCCATGGGATTTTCCTACGATCATGGTTTATATCGGCCATTGCCGCGCCGCAACCCGGAAATCAGGCGGGTATTTTTCTATGCGCGCCCCGTTACCTACCGTCGCGGCTTTGAACTTGGCATGCTGGCGCTGAACATGGTTGCGCAGAAGATGCCTGACATCGCATTCATCCTTGCGGGATGGGATGCCTCTTCCTACCACATCCCCTTTCATCACCTGAACGCGGGAAACGTCGCTGTCAAGGATTTGCCGGATCTATACAGCCAATGCGACGTAGCACTGGTTCTCTCGCTCACCAATCTTTCGCTGCTGCCTTTGGAGCTCATGGCATGCGGCTGCCCGGTGGTGAGCAATCGCGGTGCCAATGCCGAATGGCTGCTGAATGACGGCAACGCAGTATTGGCCGATGCGACACCGGAGGCGCTTAGCGAAGCGCTCATATCATTATTGCAGGACGAGAACAAACGCAAGCAGCTTATCGAGGCATCGACGCGTTTTGCCACCAACACCAGCTGGGAAGCGGAAGCAGGAAAAGTGGCCGGATTCTTTGATGGCTTGCTTGCCGGCGAAGGCGCGGAGAGGGGATCGTGAAAATACTGGTATTGGGCGGAGGCGGGTTTGTCGGATCGCATTTATGCGATGCGCTACTGCTGGCAGGCCATCAGGTTCGCGTTTTTGAATATCCCGGCATCAAGCCCCTATGCCCGCCGGCGGTGTTACGGCAAATTGAATGGGTGGAAGGCGATTTTACCAACCCGGTCCAGGTGGACAATGCCGTGCAAGGATGTGAAGTGGTCTATCACCTGATCTGCACCACCTTGCCGAAGACCTCCAATGACAATCCGGTTTACGATATAGAAACCAACGTAATTTCGACCATACAAATGCTACAGTCGGCTTGCCGGCACCAGGTAAAAAAAATCATTTTTGCCTCATCCGGCGGCACGGTTTATGGCATCCCCCATCAAATACCGATAGCCGAGGAACACCCTACCAACCCTATTTCCTCCTACGGCATCAGCAAGCTGGCCATAGAAAAATACCTGCATCTTTTTTATACCCTGCACGGCCTTGATTATTGCATCCTGCGCCTGGCCAACCCCTATGGCGAAAGACAGCGCCCCGCCGCCAGCCAGGGAGCCGTCGCCGTCTTCCTGAACAAGGCGCTGCGCGACGAAACTATCGAAATATGGGGGGACGGCAGCGTGACGCGCGATTACATCTACATCGCCGACGTCATATCAGCCATGCTCACGGCCATGAAACACCGGGGCGAGCAGCGCATTTTTAATGTAGGTTCAGGCGTGGGAGTCAGTTTGAACCAGATGCTTGCGGATATAGAGAATGTACTCGGCAAAACCATCAAACGCGTGTACCTGCCAAGACGAAATTTTGACGTGCCAACCAATGTACTCAACATCCGGCGAATTCAGCAATCGTTTGACTGGTCGCCGCAAACCGGTTTTGTGGCCGGGATTGCCCTCACCCTCTCAGGCATAACCCGGGAACAACCATGACTTCCTGTCCCACCCATGCCGCTAACCCCAATACTGTTTATTTAAGCGGAGTTTCGACATGTAGGTTGGATGAAGCGGCTTTATCGCGCATCCACCAGAAGTAGGCGCCTCTAGGCGACAAACCCAATCTCCTTTTGTTGGTCGAGTTTTGTCGGTTCCGCTGCGCTTGAACCGACCTACATCTGACTACGCGGCGGAATCACCCAGCGCCAGCTTCTGCAACGCCTCCGGCTTACGGATAATCAGGCGGTTCATATCCTTCTGGACAATGCCTTGTTGCACCAGGACGAGCAATGTTCGCGTCACCGTCTCGCGGCTGGTATTGATCATGTTGGCGATATCCTGATGGGTGGGCAGGTTCTCGATCACCTCCAGATTGCCCGGCTTCACTTCCTTCATCAACTCCAGGAAAGTGAAAATCCGCTTCGACGTATTGTGAATGCTCAGCAGGGAGCGGAACTGTGAATCCTGCTGGATTTTTGCGGCCAGACGTTGCAGCATATGCTGGGCCACCGATGGCGAATGCGAGAACAGATGCAAGGTTATCTTGCTCGGCAGAAGCGCCACCAGCACCTCGCTTAAAGCAATGACGGAAGCCGAGCGCAGCGAAGACTGGATAACCGAGATTTCCCCGAAGAAATCGCCTTCCGACACCATCCTCAGGCCAATCATCCGGCCATCCTCGGTCACATCGATAACCTGCAATTTGCCGGAAAGCAGAAACAACAGGCCATCGCTGGGAGAACCTTTCTGAATGACCGTTTCGCGCCGCGCGAAGCGCTTGACACGCAGATTCTCCTTCACATTACCCATTTCCTCGTCGCTCAGATTGGCCAGCAGCGGGATATTGCGCAGATTGATCTGAATATTCCGGATATTGGAATCGACCGCGCCGGACAAATCCGCCGCCGTGTTCTGGCCGGCAATTAATTCCTCGGCAGCAGACATCATCGGATACCCCTCCTGGGTGTCATTGATCCGTGCATTATAATTCCATAATCCACCGTTTTTCACCCCTCTCCCCATCGCGGGAGAGGGGCCGGGGGAGAGGGGGGGACGCGCCCTACAATTGAATTAGAAAATAAAACTACAACCCATCCGCCTCCAAAGCAAAAAGCATGGTCGGCTTCTCCTTGCCGCGCAGCGTCACCTCGCCCAAAGGGACGAAACGATGCCGCCTGGCATACATCACCGTCCCCTGCCCGATGATAATATCATGCGGAAAATCGCGTGCCAGCTCCTGCAAGCGCGAAGCGATATTCACGCTATCGCCCACCGCCGTATAAATACTGCGCGACGACGAACCGAAATCGCCCGCCATCGCCACCCCGCTCTCCACCCCGATGCGCACGCGTAGTGGCGGCTTGCCGGCCTGCTGACGCGCCAGGCTGAAGCGCTGCACCTCCAGCAGAATTTTCCGCGCCGCATCCAGCGCCAGGTCGGCGTGCTCGTCCATCGGCAAGGGCGCGCCCCAGAACGCCACCAGGCCATCGCCGGTATACTTGTCCAGCGTGCCGCCCTTTTCCAGCACCGGGCGAGTCAGGCAATCCAGAAAATCGCGCGTCAACCGCACCGCCTCATCCATTGACAACGCCTCCACCTGGCCGGTATACCCCTCCATATCCGCAATCAGCGTCGTCACCTCGCGCCGCACCGGCGCCAGCGGATCTCTCATATTGAGGCGCAACAACTCGTCCACCACCGAATTAGCCACATACTGCCGCAGCGTACCCAACAACTGGCGCGACGCCTGCTGCGTCACCTGCCAATCGAAAGGCACAGCCACCATCAGCAAAAACAAATTCGACCACAGCGGCCCGCTCGCCGAAAAATACGCATCATGCGGGCTGATCATATAAGCCAGTCCCAGCCAGGCCAGCGCCGTGCCGCCCAACAGCGCCATATTGGACGCCGCCGGCAAGCGCGGAAAGGAATAAACCGCCAGCGCCGCCACCAGCAGCGAAAAAGCTGCGGCCAACCAGCGTCCCGGCCAGCGCGTGGGCGCAATACCAGCCTCGGCATCCAGCAGCGCCGACAACTGCGCCGCATGCGCCATCACCCCGGCGGTCGAAGCCGAAAGCGGCGTCGCGACCCGGTCCGACAAACCCAGCGCCGAAGAACCGGTCAGCGCCAGCCGCCCGGAAAGCGCCGAAAGCGGCACGCGCAAATTCAGGACATCGGCGGCCGAAACGACCGTATAAGCCGACCAGTTGCGCGAAAACGGAACCCGCGCAAAAGCCTCCAGCTTTCCCCCAGAGGAAGAAAGGGCGATTGATCCCTCTCGGTTTGGGAGAGGGGGACGGGCGCAACAATCGAAAAGCGCCAGCGACAATGCCGGATATTTGCGCCCCTCGAACAGCGTCCACATCGGAAAATGCCGCAGCACCCCATCCTCATCCGGCACGAACCCGATGTTTCCCGTCCATCCCGCCCGCGCCAGACCGGCATGATTAGCGACAAAACCGCTCGCAACCGCCATCCGCGACGGCTCCGATGTCGCGGCCCCCCCCGCGAGCGCCCCCACGCGCAAAGGAACAGCGCGAGAGACATAATCAAAAGCCAATGCCAACACCACCGGCTCATGTTGCGCCAGCGCGGCCAGGCGCGCATCGCCCTCCGGGTCGGCGGGTTCCGGCAACACCATATCCAGCGCCACCCCCCGAACCCCATAATCCGACAGCAGGCTCTCCAGCAGCGCGGCCACGCGATCCCTCGGCCACGGCCACGGCCCGATCTCCGCCAGGCTTGCCTCGTCGATATCGATCACCGCCACCCGCAGCTCCGCCGTATCCGAAGCCCGCCAGCGAACGAAATGATCGCGCAGCCACTCATCGGCGGAATGCGCATTGCCCGGCCCCGGCAACCACTGCATCGCGACGCTGAGCGCCACCGCCGCCGCCGCGATAAACACCCGGAGCGCGGAAGTGGACAAAAACAAGCGATGTAGAGAAACCCGAGTCATGGTAGGGCGCATTTTAACGTATTGGACGAATTAATGTTTCTCACCCCTCTCCCGCAAGGGGAGAGGGGTGGGGGAGCGGCGAAATCATGTCGAGTCTGTCCCATATATATATAAGGAAAATAGGTTTATCCCAGATTGTCCATTAGCACTTGTAGGGGCGGTTTTAACCGCCTTTGGCGAATGAATTCGCCCCTACATCCCATTGTTTTGACAAGATCATGTCTAATGAACAATCTCGGTTTATTGTAGCGTTTGTCGGGACATAGCTGTACAATATATCTGTCCAATTAAAGAGGTGCCGCCATGACCATCGAAACCACCTACAGTCAGGCGCGTGAGCAACTGAAGACGCTGATGGATCGTGCGGTCGATGATCGCGAGATCGTCGTGGTGCGCCGCCGGTCGGGCGCTGCGGTCGCGATGATTGCGGCCGATGAACTGCAAAGCCTGATGGAGACCGCACATCTGCTGCGCTCGCCAAAGAATGCCGAGCGACTGTTGGCGGCCTTGGCCCGTGCCCGTGCCGGCGATGTTGCGCCGATGACCGTCGAGGCTCTGGAGAATCAGTTTGGTCGCCAAGTCTGAACCCAAGCGGGTCGCGGTATTCCAGCCGGAGTTTTTGGAAGACCTGACTTACTGGGTCGAGACGGAGCGCCGCACGGCGAAACGTTTACTTGAGCTCGTCAAGGCAACCCTGCGCGATCCATTCAAGGGCATCGGCAGTCCGGAACCCCTGAAGTATCTTGGCTCGGATGTCTGGTCGCGTCGTATCACGCAGGAACACCGTTGTGTCTATCTGGTGAAGGCTGACCGAATCGAGTTTCTGCAGGGGCGTTACCACTACTGACCTTGCGTTGAGCCTCCGGCACGTATCTCACCCCTCTCCCCTCGCGGGATAACCAGCGACTTGGCTGCGGTCTTTGGCAGCTTAGTCGAATGGCTAGTTGTTTCATCCCGGATTATCCATTGGAATGCACGCGCATGTAGGAGCGCCGCCCCCGGCGCGAATCGCGGCGAGGGCGCCGCTCCTACAGCGGCGTTTTGGCCCTAATGGATAATCTGGGTTCATCCAGAGGGGCCGGGGGAGAGGGGAAAGACTTAAACACCCAGCACCTCCAATTCTACCCAGTCACGGCATGTGTTTTGCATTACGATAACCCGCGCGAGTATAATCCCGAGGTTGGCGGCAAGGGCAAGGACGGTTATGATGCCTGAAACGCGCAAGCAACATCGTCGGGAGGCAATCATGCAACGAATCATACAACTGATCATCGCGTCATTAATCTTCATCATACTGCCCGCACAGGCGGATCAACTGGCGGGCGAAGTCACCGCGGCGATGGGCGAGGCGCGGATTGTGGCGTCCGCGGCGGGTGAACGCGCGGCGGCGCAAGGCATGCCGCTGCAAGTGGGCGACATCCTGCAAACCGGCCCTGGCGGGCACATGCACATCCGCATGGTTGACGATGCCTTGATCAGCCTGCGCCCGAACAGCAAGCTCAGGATCACCCAGTATGCCTACCAGCCTGGCGTGACCGCAACCACGCAAATCCGGTTTGACTTGCTGCAAGGCACGGTACGCTCCGTTACCGGCAAAGGCGGGGAGCTCGCCAAGGAGCGCTTTCGCATGAACACCCCGGTGGCGGCGATTGGCGTGCGCGGCACCGACTTTATCGTACAGTCGGATACCGAAACAACCCTGGTGAACGTGCAATCGGGCGCCATCGTGCTTGCCCCGCTGGGCGATGGATGCCTGGCAAACGTGCTGGGGCCCTGCCAGACAGATGCTGCCCGCGAGCTCACCGCCGGAATGCGCAACATGATGCTCAAATTCAACCGTGGCGCGGACGAGCCCAAATTGGTGCCGCTCGGCGAGGGGCTGCAAATTTTGCCAGCCCCGGGCCAGCATTCGCAAACACGATCTTCCGCGCCCGTGCCGGAAAAACTCCAGATTGATTCCGCAAAGCAGACGCTGGATAATCTGGCCGCCCAGCTTCCCGCCCATTATCAGATGGTATGGGGCCACTGGAGCGCGTCAACTTCCGGAGGCGACCTGGGGCGGGCGTTTCTGGACGCCGCTGGCGGGCGGGAAGTGACGGTCGGCAACACCGCGACCGGGTTGTTCCGCGACAATACCGGCCCGATGGCATTACCGCTGAGCGGCCGCACCGAATTCACCCTGCGCGAGGCACAGGTAACGCTGTCGAGCAGCGGCATTGCCGGGACAGTGCAAAATGCCTCGCTGGGCGTCAGCTTCGACACCCAAACCTTCAATACCAAACTGGACATCCAGCACCCGGCGCTGGCCAACACCGCCACCCTGAACGCATTTGGCTCGTTGCGTAGCGACGGCATGCTGTATTCGCTGGCCGGGATCAGCAACGGCTCGGTAGCGGGAAGTTTATCGCGCGATGGCGCCGAAGCCGGCTACCAGTTCCAGCTTCCCACCACGGCGGGAGCCCTTACCGGCACCACTTTGTGGGTGAAGTGATTCCATCACACCCCTCTCCCCAGCCCTCTCCCGCAAGGGGAGAGGGGTAGCGCCGCCCCCGCAAAGGTGAATCCCGCCTGAATGGACCCCCGCCCTAAAAGCCGACCCACCCATAAACCGAGATTGTCCATTAGGACATGATCTCGCCAATACAATGGAATGTAGGGGCGAATTTATTCGCCAAAGGCGGTTAAAACCGCCCCTACAAGTGCTAATGGACAATCTCGGATAAACTTAACTGATGATTTTATTGCATCGTCTATTGCTTGCGTGCTTGCTGGTTCTGCTGCCATTTTCAGCGATCGCGGCTTCGTCGCAAGACACCGAGGAACTCATTGCCCAAGGGCAGCAGGCACTCGCGGCGGGGCAAGCCGCGCAGGCGGTGCTGATATTTGAGCGGATCATACTTGATCAGCCATGGCGTTTAGGCGTATGGATGGACTATGCCCTGGCGTTGCAGCAGACGGGGGACGCGGAATCCGCGCAAGCCATCTACCTGCACCTGCTCACCCAAAAGCCGCCGGAATATTTGCGGCTATGGTTAGGGCAACAAGTGCAAAAAGGCGTGCCAGCCGCCACAAAATGGGTATCGGTTGGCACGGCGACCCTGCTGGCCGGACATGACAGCAACCTTAATCGGGCACCGGCCGCAGGCAGCCTGACCCTGACCTATCCCTTCGGCTCCCTTGATCTGCCCTTGACGAACAATGCGCGCGCCAAAGCGGGGTCGGCCAGTCTGCTGAACCTGAACTGGGAAGCGGCGCGCCAGACCGCAAGCGGCAGCGACTGGTCGATACAAGCCGGGTTGAGCGCCCGCGATGCGCCGGACACACAAGGGCAGAACTACCTGCAGCCCAGCCTGGGGTTAACGCGCCGCTGGAGTGGCGCCGCCGCTGAAGAAACCCTGGCCACCCTGGCGTATCAGCAACTGCAATATGGCGGACAAGACCTGCAGCGCACCCTGCGCGCGGGGCTCTACCATGGTCAACCCTGGCGGGCAGGCCAAACAAACTGTTCAATACTCTACGGTGCCGAATGGAAATCGCAGACCTATCCCTCGGCCGCCGCAATCGACAGCCAATACCTCGGCATGGCCGCCAGCCTGGGCTGCACGCGGGCAATTGGCTGGAACCTGCTGGCGCACGCCGGAATCGACCGGGCTAAAAACCCGCGCCCCGGCGGCGATCAGCAACAGCTTGACCTGCGCGCGCAGATTTATGGCCGGCTAGGCAGCGGCCAATGGCAAGCCGAAGCCAGCGTTGCCCTCCTGCGCGACAACGAGGGATACAGCCCGCTGCTCGACAACAACCGCGTGCGCGACATCAAGCGCGGGGCGCTCGGTCTGGAATACACCCACCCCCTGAGCGGGCGCCTTCAAGGCCTGGCCCGCATCGAAGCCTACCGTCAAAACAGCAGCCTGCCCCTGTTTGACACGCAAGGCAACGCAGCCTGGCTGGGCCTGCGCTACGGATTCCGATAGCCCCCAAACAACCACCCCCTCACCCCTTGCGGGATAACCAGCGACTTGGCTGCGGTCTTTGGCAGCTTAGTCGAATGGCTAGTTGTTTCATCCAGAGGGCCGGGGAGAGGGGAGAAGATGGCCCGTGAACAAGCCTGCCATGAGCCGTAGGGGCGAATTCATTCGCCCGGACCACCGGCCACGGCACGCATTGGCGAATGAATTCGCCCCTACCGGCCTACATAAAGCTCCATATGGCCCTGCCATGAGCCGTAGGGGCGAATTCATTCGCCCGCGCCACCGGCCGCGGCACGCATTGGCGAATGAATTCGCCCCTACCGGCCTACATAAAGCTCCATATGGCCCTGCCATGAGCCGCATTGGCGAATTCATTCGCCCGCGCCACCGGCCACGGCACGCATTGGCGAATGAATTCGCCCCTACCGGCCTACATAAAGCTCCATATGGCCCTGCCATGAGCCGTAGGGGCGAATTCATTCGCCCGGACCACCGGCCGCGGCACGCATTGGCGACTGAATTCGCCCCTACCGACCTACCCTCAAAGCGTTATCATCTTGGCTGCCTGTACTATAATGAAAAAAACAATTATATATATGCAAAATTGTGATCTGCGTCACAATTAGCTGGCGGCTATATGAATAATATGCGAAGCACTGCTAAAAAGTGAAGCGCAGTAGAAATTACTATTACCTGTAGTTTTTTATCAAGCAAATCTAAATTAAAACCTTAGGAGAAGTAACCATGGCTCTGTTTCCATCAAGCAATCTGAAAATTGCACAAATCGCGAACGAGCTGTACGGCGCAGTCGTAGGCGCGACAACAAACAACGCAGTAATGGCCGATATCGCGAGCGTTGGATATGACACAACCGTTAACGGCTACTACACCTACACCTTTGGTGGCAAGTCGGCTGCATCCGTGGCCGCCAGCATGGCCGCCAACATGGGCATTACGGCCACAAGCGTGGGCGCCGCCAACGTGACGCTCGCA
>JAUYFW010000327.1 GCA_030690835.1 Sulfurimicrobium sp.
TGTACTTTTTGAAATTGCGCAGGTAGTCCAGGCCTTCCACGCCCAGGCTCTCGTTCTCGATGCCCAGCTTCAGCTGTTTCTCCACCCCGGGCGTGACTATGACGGCGTCGTATTTCTTAAGGAGCGCGGAGGGCTCTTTTACTGCGGAGCCGGTCTTTATGGAGATGTCTCCCAGGGTCTTCACGAATTCTATCTCGGTGCGCAGGACTTCTTTCGGGAAGCGCGCATCCGGTATCAGATTACAGGCGCCGCCGGCCTTTTTATCTTTCTCGAAAATATCGATCTTATAGCCGAGCTGGGCGAGGGTGCCCGCCGCGGCGAAGCCGGCCGGCCCGGCGCCCACTACGGCGACTTTCTTGCCGTTGGGCTTCGCTTTTTTAAACTGCGGCATCACTCCGAGTTCCTTAGCCTTCTGCACCACGGCGGCCTGGACGGCCGGTATGTTTATGGGATTGTCGAAAAGCTTGCGGGAGCAGGCCTTCACGCAGAACCAGTCGGGGCAGACCGCGCCGCAGACCCCGCCGAAAGTGTTATGCCCCATGATGAGGGCGGCCGAGCGCTTGAAATCGGAGTTCTCCAGCTGCCGCACGGCCATGATAAAGTCGGCGGGGGAACAGTCGGCCGGGCAGGCGGTCTTGCAGGGTTTCTCCTCGCAGTAGAGGCAGCGCTCCGCCTCGGTCTTGAGCTGGGCGTCGGTGAGGAAGTTTATTTTATTTTTCATATGCACCTTCTCCGAAGATAATAGATTTTATAAATTTAACGGCTCTTATGGCGGAATTTAGCGTTAAGGCGGAAATGTTCGCTGTCGAAGAAGAAGCGCGAATAGATCAGGAAACGGAAGCGGCCCCGGAGCAGCTCTTTCTCCGGCTTGGCTGAAAGTTCCACGATCTGTGAATCGGCGGGCAGCGCCAGGATATGGCAGCGGTGCCCGGGCAGGTTGCAGGGTTCGTCCAGGCGGACGTCCAGGAGTTCTCCCTGCCTTTCTTTCCAGAGCCCCTCTATGTTCAGCTGTACCTCGACGGGGCCCAGCGCCAGGTGCTTCAGCGGCGCGGCGTAATTTACCGCGGCCAGGTATCTCCCGTACTCGGACTGTGTCCTGGTGAATTCGCATTTCAGGACGTTCCCGTTCGCGTCGGTGAAGGTGGACAGGGGCAGCGACGGGAGGAAAATATTGGTTTTCCTGGCGGCCCGCAGATTGTGTTCGTTGAAGAACATCCAGGCCCTGACCGCTTTGGGCTCCGAGTCTTTTTCAAAGATATAGACGGTGGAAGAGGCGGAGCCGCAGTTATTGCAAGCGGAGAAAAGGTTTTCCAGCAGGGCCTGTTTCCCCCTGGAGAAATTAAGCTCCAGGCACTCCACCGGCAGGTCTTCGAAAGAGGAGCGGAATTCCACGCTGCCTTCCACCAGCGCCGCAAGTTCCTCGTTGCTCTTGAAATGCAGTTCCGGGGCCAGGTTGCGCGCTATTTCCAGGTGCCTGAGCGCCTCTTTCCTGTCCCCGCGCAGGGAGTAAAGCGTGTTAAGGCGGTAATAGGTATTCGCCATCGCGTCGTGCTTTCCGGCGCCTATAAATTTCCTGAGCTCCACGCAGGCGGTCTTATAGTCCTTCCTCAGGATGGCCAGCTCGGCCAGGAGGAAGATGAAAAAGTCGTTCTGCTCTGGAAGCCCGGCGGCCTCTTTCATGGCTTCTTCGGCTTTGTCCAGTTTCCCCAGCTCGAGCAGGCCTTGCGCAAGCGCGAACCTGAGCATGACGTTCTCCGGGTGCCGCTTTATCGCGGCGCGGGTGATCTCCATGGACTTTTCGTGCTTTCCCAGCCAGCCGTTGGAGAAGGCGTCCACGAACCAGCCGAAAAGCCCGGCGCCCGGAACGGCCTTTGCGATGCGATCGGCGTATTCCCTGGCTTTGGCGTAGTCGTTGGTGGTCATCCTCGCGCGGGCGCAGATTGCGAGGGCGCAGGGGTCTTCGCGGCCGTCCCGCAGGTAGGTCTCCATAGTCTTGAGCCAGTTCCTTGAACCGTCGAGGTATTCGGCCAGCAGCCCGGCCCGCAGGCGGGCGTCCTGGTCCGGCGCCGTCTTAGCCAGCTGGCTCATCCTCGGCCCGGCCTTGTTCACGGCCGACTGCATCCCCATATGGTAGGACAGCACGATCAGCAGATAATTGGCGTCGACAGACCAGGGGTCAAGTTTCAGGGCTTTTAGCAGGCGGCTGTAGGCCTTGGGCACTGAGAAATCGGAGAAGTAGACGCGCCTGGCTTCTTCCAGGAGCTGC
>JAUYFW010000329.1 GCA_030690835.1 Sulfurimicrobium sp.
TGCTGGAGTACGTCCTCGTCCGTGGAGGGCGCGCCGCCGGGGGTCTTTTTCTTGACCGGCAGACCCAGTTGGCCGAACAGGATTTCCTGTATCTGTTTCGGCGAGTTGAGGTTGAAGGGTTGTCCGGCCAGCTGGTAAGCCTCCTGCTCCAGCGCCAGCATTTTCTCTCCCAGCACGCGGCTTTGCCTGGCCAGCAGGTTGCTGTCGATCAGCACGCCGTTGCGTTCCACGTGAAACAATACCCGTGAAACCGGCACTTCGATCTCGCGGTAAATGAATTCCAATCGGGCGTCTTGGCTGATCTGCGGGTACAGGTTGTGATGCAGTTGCAGGGTGATGTCGGCATCTTCGGCGGCATAGGTCGTCGCCGTGTCGAGCGCCACTTCCTCGAAGCCGATCTGCTTCGCGCCCTTGCCCGCGACCTCGGCATAGGTCAGCGTTTTGATGCCGAGATGACGCGAAGCGAGGGCGTCCATGTCGTGCGTCTTGTGACTCTCCAGCACGTAGGATTGCAGCAGCGTGTCGTGGATGATGCCTTGCAGGGCGATGCCGTGGTTGGCGAAAATATGGCTGTCGTACTTGAGATTTTGTCCCAGCTTGGGCATGGCGGGGTTTTCCAGCCACGGCTTGAGGCGCTGCAGCGTTTTGGCGAAATTCAGTTGTTGCGGCACGCCGGCATAATGGTGCGCCAGGGGCAGGTAGGCGGCATGATGGGGGGCGATGGAAAAGGAAATGCCCACCAGTTTTGACTGCATGGGGTCGAGGCCGGTGGTTTCGGTGTCCAGGCTGACCAGCTCCGCCTGCTCCAGGCGGGTCAGCCAATGTTCCAGCCGGCTCTCGTCGAGGATGGTTTCATACTGGGGTTCAGGCCGCACCGCCGGGGCTGCCGGGGCGGGTTCGCTCGCGCCGGCGGCGGGCAGCTCGCGCAACCAGGTTTTGAATTCAAGCCGCTCGTATAGTTCGCGCAACCTGGCGTTGTCCTGCGGTCCCGCCGTCAGTTCCCGCAGGCTGGCCGGCAAGGGGACGTCGCAGCGAATGGTGAGCAGTTCGCGCGCCTTGGGCAGCCATTCCAGCGTGTTGCGCAGATTCTCGCCCACCGCGCCACCTACCTCCTCGGCGTGGGCTATCAGGTTGTCCAGTGTGAGGTATTGGCCCAGCCATTTGACCGCCGTCTTGGGGCCGACCTTGGCTACGCCGGGGACATTGTCCGCGCTGTCGCCGATCAGGGTCAGGTAGTCGACGATGCGCGCCGGGGGCACGCCGAATTTTGTCGCGACGCCCTCCTCGTCCAGCGCTTCGTTGGACATGGTGTTAATCAGGCTGACGTGCTGATTCACCAGTTGCGCCATGTCCTTGTCGCCGGTGGAAATCACGGCACGCATCCCTGCTTCCGTTGCGAGCCTGGCCAGGGTGCCGATGACATCGTCCGCTTCCACGCCTTCCACCGCCAGCAGCGGCCAGCCCATGGCACGGATGGCGTCGTGCAGCGGCTCGATCTGTGCGACGAGATCGGGCGGCATGGGGGGGCGGTGGCCCTTGTAGTCGGGATAGAGCTCATCGCGGAAGGTCTTGCCTTTTGCGTCGAACACGCAGGCGCTATAATCGGCCTGGTAATCCTGGTGCAGGCGGCGCAACATGTTGAGCACGCCATAGATGGCGCCAGTGGGTTCGTTGTGGCGGTTGCGCAGATCGGGCAGGGCGTGGAAGGCGCGATAGAGGTAGGATGAAGCGTCGACTAACAATAGTGTTTTCATAGGCGAGAAAGAGTACTCAATGAGCGCAGCGGAAAAACTACCCAACCCCCTCGATCCGGACCTCCTGACGCAAGGATATTCGGCGCGGGAATCGTGGCGGGTGTTCGGGATTATGGCAGAGTTCGTCGAATCCACCGAACGCCTGAGCGCTATCCGCCCGGCAGTGAGCATCTTCGGCAGCGCCCGCACCCCGCCGGACCACCCCTATTATATGCTGGCCGAGCGGATCGCGCGGAAGCTCTCGGACGCCGGCTTTGCCGTCATTTCCGGCGGCGGCCCCGGGATCATGGAGGCGGCCAACAAGGGGGCTTTTTTCGGCGCGTCCCCCAGCGTCGGCCTGAATATCCAGCTGCCCCACGAGCAGCATACCAATCCTTACCAGGACATCAGCCAGACCTTCCGCCATTTTTTTGCGCGCAAGGTGATGTTCGTCAAGTACGCTACCGCCTATGTTGTGATGCCGGGCGGTTTCGGCACCCTTGACGAGCTGATGGAAGCCCTCACCCTGGTGCAGACCGGCAAAATCAGGAAGATTCCCATCATCCTGGTCGGGGAGGCGTTCTGGCGCGATTTGCTGCAGTGGTTCCGCACCACGCTGGTGCGTGAAAAAGTGATCAATGCGGAGGACCTGGATCTGATCCAGGTGATCGACGAGCCGGACGCGGTAGTGGAGGCCATTTTCAAATATTACGAAAGCAGGGGCTTTGAACCTTCCCCGGCGGAACGGGAAATTCAGCTCAATCTTTAAAGGGATGCTTATCCCTTGAGGCGGCAAGCGGTATAATCCGCCTTCAATCTTCCTCCTAGGAATTGTCATGCGCCGTTTTATTCCCCTGTTGATGCTGTGCGCCCTCCCCGCTTTTGCGGATCAGGCAGCTACGCCGCCAGGCTTGCAGCCCCTGCCCGCGCCGCCCGCGCCGCCGCCTGGCTATGAGCCCGACCTGGCGCTGGAGCCGCAGGTGACCATCATCAAGCGCGGCGAGGACAAGGTGGAGGAATTCCGCATCCACGGCAAACTTTACATGATGAAAATCACGCCTTCCCATGGTGTGCCCTATTACCTGATCGACGACAAGGGCAGCGGCCAGTTTGTGCGTCAGGGCGAGGTGAGTCCCGGCATCCTGGTGCCGATGTGGTTGCTGAAATCCTTCTAGATTTAACGGTCATGGCAAAAGTGTCACCCCCGATCATGAAATTCGCCCTGCCCGTTTCCCCCACCCCGACCCTCCCCCGCATGCGGGAGAGGGGGACGAAGGCTCGCTACGCGAGTTTCACATTAACGCGGCCCCTGGGCTGATTACGACATGTCCGTTTTTACCACCGTCAGCAACGCACAACTCGAGCACTGGCTAAAAGGCTATGCTCTCGGCTCCTTGCAGGATCTGCAGGGCATTTCCGCCGGCATAGAAAATACCAACTACTTCGTCACCACCAGCCACGGGCGTTACGTGTTGACGCTGTTCGAGAAGCTCGGCGCCGACGAGCTTCCTTACTTCATCAACCTCATGGCGCACCTTGCGCATCACGGCATTCCCTGCCCGGCGCCGGTCGCCAATCTGCGCAACGGCTATCTGGGCGAACTCAACGGCAAGCCGGCTTGCATCGTGAGTTGCCTGGAGGGCCGGTCGCTGCATGACGCCACCCCGCATCACTGCGGCGAGGTGGGCGAAATGCTTGCCGCGATGCACCTGGCCGGCCAGACCTATCCCGCCCAAATGCCCAATCCGCGCGGTCCTCACTGGTGGAAGACAACCGCCCCGCAGGTCATGCCTTTTCTCGCTGCGGAGGATGCCGCACTCCTGGCGGAGGAGTTGCGTTTCCAAGCGCTCTACCGCTTCGAGGACCTGCCGCGTGGCGTGATCCATGCCGACCTGTTCCGCGATAACGTGCTGTTCAAGGGCGACAGCATCGGCGGGCTGATCGATTTTTATTTTGCCTGCAACGATGTCTGGCTCTACGACCTGGCCATTACGGTCAACGACTGGTGCGTCAATGCCGAGGACGGAACGCTGGACCCGCAACGCATGGCCGCCATGCTCAAGGCGTATCACGGCACCCGTCCGCTGAGCGCGATCGAGCGCGGCGCCTGGCCGGTGATGTTGCGCGCCGCGGCTTTGCGCTTCTGGCTGTCGCGCCTGTATGATTTTCACTTCCCGCGTCCGGGCGAAATGACTTTCGCCAAGGACCCCAAACATTTTCGCCGCATTTTGCAGCATCACGTCAGCCACCACGACGCGCTGCAGCAGATGTGGGTTTGAGCTAAATTAGAACCATGACAGAGAAAATAACGGTAGAGCATGTCCAGCCGCGCACGGTCGAAGTGTCGCAGGGGTGGCGCTGGATCGTCGCGGGTTTCCGCTTGTTCGCCAAGAACCCGCAGATCTGGATCGTTTTTTTCCTGATTTACCTGGTGGTTGAACTGGTGCTGGCGTTGTTTGTGCCGGTCGTGGGAGCGATCGCCTCGGCCTTGCTCGATCCGATTTTTCTCGCCGGGTTCATGGCGGGCTGTCGCGCGCTGGAGCTGGATGAAGAGCTGGAAATCGCCCACCTGTTTGCCGGTTTTAGTGCTAATGCGCGGCAACTGGCGATGCTGGGCGGGTTTTACCTGAGCGGCAAGATTCTCATCGTCATGCTTGCCATGGGCCTGACCAGCGTGGTGTATGGGCCAATGCCGCAACTCGACCTGGCCACGCTGGATGCCGCCGATCCCGCCCTGCTTCCGCTCCTCATGCAGTATATGTTCATGGGGGCGCTGGTGATGGCCTTGCTGGTGCCGCTGCTCATGGCTTACTGGTTTGCCCCGGCCCTGGTGCTGTTCGACGGCCTGTCCGCCAGGCAGGCCATGAAACTGAGCTTTGCCGCCTGCCTGAGCAATATTCTGCCCTTTACGCTGTATGGCGTGGCCGGCATGGTGCTCTTCGTGCTGGGCTCGATTCCGCTTGGTCTCGGCCTGCTGGCCGTCATCCCGGTGCTGTTCGCGACATCCGTCTATGCCGCATACCGCGACATTTTCGTGACAGTGAGCGGGGATTAAGAAAGGGCGGTTTTTAGTTTTTAATGTTTAGTGTTGAATGGTGGCGCGCGCTTTGCGCATGATTCATAACCGGTGAGATTGCGCGGCGACCCCCATTAAACATTCAAAACCAAGCATTAAAAACTGTTTTTACCTAACCCGCTTCCAGCTTGGCGTACTCCAGCGCCAGCCATTTCACACCGGCGTGGCTGAAGCTCACCTGCACCCGAGCATCCGCGCCGCGACCCTCGCTGTTGATGATAATGCCCGGCCCGAACTTGGGGTGAGATACCGCCTGGCCGATTTGCCAGCCCGAGTCCGAGGTGCTGGCTGATGCGGCGCCGGCTGTCGGCTGTTGCATGGCTTGTTCGGAACCTGTGCGGTTGATGCGTTTCAGCAATTGTGCTGGCAGCTCCTCCAGAAAGCGCGAGGCGATGCCGTAACGCAGTTGTCCGTGCAGCATGCGGCTATCGGCAAAGCTGATGTAAAGACGCCGCCGTGCACGGGTGATGGCGACATACATCAGGCGCCGTTCTTCTTCCACGCCGTCACGTTCCCTGGCTGCGTTCTCGTGCGGGAACAGCCCCTCTTCCAGTCCGCTGAGGAACACGGCATGGAATTCCAGCCCCTTGGCGGCATGCACCGTCATTAGCTGTAGCGCTTCCTGTCCGGCGATCGCCTGATTGTCCCCTGCTTCAAGGGAGGCATGGGTCAGGAATGCGGCAAGGACATTTGATGCCCCCTCCGACTCTTCCTGCGAGTATTCGATCTCGAATCCGGCCGCCGCGTTGATCAGTTCATTGAGGTTTTCCAGGCGGTCGGCGCCTTCCTTCTCGTTTTTGTAATGGGTGACCAGGCCGCTCAGTTCCAGCATGTGCTCGACCTGCTCCGGCAGGGGCAGCGCCGCGCACACTTCGCGCATGCTCTCGATGAGCGCGGTAAATGCGCTGATGGTGGCGCCGGCCTTGCCGCTCAGGCGCCTGAGCTGCGCCGCCTGCCACAGGCTGACGCCCTCGCTGCGGGCGATTTCCTGCAAGGATTCCAGGCTGCGTGCGCCGATGCCGCGAGTGGGGAAATTGATCACCCTGAGCAGGGCGCCATCGTCGTTCGAATTGCCTATCAGGCGCAGGTAAGCCAGTGCGTGCTTGATTTCCTGGCGCTCGAAGAAGCGCAGCCCGCCATAGACGCGGTACGGCACCGCCGCGTTGAACAAGGCATGTTCCAGCACGCGCGATTGCGCGTTGGAGCGGTACAGCAAGGCAATGCCGGAGAGAGGAACCCCTTCGCGCTGCAAGGCTTTCACTTCGTCCACGATGAAGCTGGCTTCTTCATAGTCGGAGTGGGCCTCGAACACACGGATCGGTTCGCCCGAACCCTCCGCCGTCCACAGATTTTTACCCAGGCGGCTCTGGTTGTGGCGGATCAGCGCGTTGGCGGCGTCGAGAATGTTGCCGTGAGAGCGGTAGTTCTGCTCCAGGCGAATGACTTTTTCGACGTGGAAGTCACGCTCGAAATCAGCCATGTTGCCCACGCGCGCGCCGCGAAAGGCATAAATCGACTGGTCGTCGTCCCCCACCGCGAACACTGCGGCCTGTTCTCCCGCCAGCAGCTTGAGCCACTGGTATTGTAGGTGGTTGGTGTCCTGGAATTCATCCACCAGAATGTGGCGGAAACGGCTCTGGTAGTGCTGACGCAAGGCGGTTTCGCGCAGCAGCAGTTCGTAGCAGCGCAGCAGCAGTTCGGCGAAATCAACCACCCCTTCGCGCTGGCATTGTTCGTCGTAAGCCGCGTAGAGCTCCTGTTGCTTGCGTGTATAAGGGTCGAAGGCTTCGACCAGGTGGGCGCGCAACCCCTCTTCCTTGCAGCCGTTGATGAAATGCTGCAATTGTTTGGGCGGGTATTTCTCGTCGTCCACGTTGAGGGCCTTGAGCAGGCGTTTGATGGCGCCCAGTTGATCGGCCGAATCGAGAATCTGGAACAGCGCCGGCAGCCCGGCTTCGCGGTGATGCGCGCGCAGCATGCGGTTGGCCAGGCCATGGAAAGTGCCGATCCACATGCCGCGCGTATTGATCGGCAGTAGTGCCCCGAGGCGCGTGAGCATTTCCTTGGCCGCCTTGTTGGTGAAGGTAACGGCAAAAATGCCGTTGGGGGAGGCCTGGCCGGATTGGATCAGGTGGGCGATGCGGGTGGTGAGAACGCGCGTCTTGCCGCTGCCGGCGCCGGCCAGGATCAGCGCGGATTCATGGGGCAGGGTAACGGCTGCGAGCTGTTCCGGGTTGAGGCCTTTGAGGAGGGACGTGGGCATGGGTTTCGCCAAATAAAAAGGCCGGGATTTTCCCGGCCTTGGCTCTAATAAGAGGTGAGCTCTTAAGCCTTTTTCTTGTTTTCGATCAGGTTATGGATGAGCGGGGAAAGAATCACTTCCATCGCGAAGCCCATCTTGCCGCCGGGCACCACGATGGTGTTGGGACGCGACATGAACGAATCGTGGATCATGTTGAGGTAATAAGGGAAGTCCACGCCATGAGGGTCGCGGAAGCGGATCACCACGAAGCTTTCGTCCGGCGTCGGGATGTCGCGTGCGATAAAGGGATTGGAGGTGTCCACCGTCGGCACGCGCTGGAAGTTGACGCAGGTGCGGGAGAATTGCGGCGTGATGTAGTTCACGTAGTCGGGCATGCGGCGCAGGATGGTATGCACCGTGGCTTCTGCCGAGTAACCGCGCTCCTTGGCGTCGCGGTGAATTTTCTGGATCCACTCCAGGTTGACAATCGGCACCACGCCCACGCCCAGGTCCACGTGTTTGGCGGCGTCAACATCGCCGTGCTTGACCAGGCCATGCAGGCCTTCGTAAAACAGCAGGTCGGTGCCCTTGGGCACGTCTTCCCACGGCGTGAATTCACCGGCATTCAGTGTGCTACCGAGGCGACCGTTCTGGTCCGCGGCTTCGGCATCGGAGTGAATGTAATAGCGTTTCTTGCAGCTGCCGGTTTTGCCATAGGTCTTGAACATTTCCTCGATTTTGTCGTAGTGGTTGGCTTCCGGACCAAAATGGCTGAAATGGTTGTTGCCCTGCTCCTCGGCTTTTTTCGAGGCTTCCTTGAATTCCACGCGACTGAGTGAGTGCATGCTATCGCCCTCAACCACGCCCGCCGTGATTTCTTCGCGGCGGAAAATATGCTCGAAGGCGACTTTGACGGTGGTGGTGCCTGCGCCCGACGATCCGGTAACGGCGACGACTGGGTGTTTCTTGGACATGGTTTGGAATCCCCGAAAATAATTGATCTCGAATGCTTAAGTATAATCGTGACAAGGCCGTCTTGTCACTATGCCCGCACTATGCTGAACAAGATCCTTGGCGCCGATGGGCTGAAGATTTCAGCGTATAATCATCAACTTTTCTGCCAGCCCTTTTCAAGAATCATGGAAAATCTTTACAACCCCGCCGAAGTCGAGAAGCAGGCGCAGCAGCACTGGGATGAAGCCCTGGCGTTCAAGGCCGTGGAAATCTCCGGCAAGCCCAAATACTACTGCCTGTCGATGTTCCCCTACCCTTCCGGCAAGTTGCACATGGGCCATGTGCGCAACTACACCATTGGCGACGTGCTTTCCCGTTATCACCGCTTTCAGGGCTTCAACGTGATGCAGCCCATGGGCTGGGACGCCTTTGGCCTGCCCGCCGAGAATGCGGCCATCGCCAACAAGGTGGCGCCCGCCGCCTGGACCTATTCCAACATCGACTACATGCGCGGCCAGTTGAAAAGCCTCGGGCTGGCGATCGACTGGACGCGCGAGCTCGCCACCTGCAAGCCGGACTATTACCGCTGGGAGCAGTGGCTGTTCACCAGGCTGTTCGAAAAGGGCCTGATCTACAAGAAAACCGCTGCCGTGAACTGGGACCCGGTGGACTGCACCGTGCTTGCCAACGAACAGGTGATCGACGGGCGCGGCTGGCGCAGCGGCGCGCTGGTGGAAAAGCGCGACATCCCGATGTATTTCATGAAGATCACTGCTTACGCCGACGAACTACTGGCCGAGCTCGACAACCTGACCGGCTGGCCGGAACAGGTGCGCACCATGCAGAAGAACTGGATCGGCA
>JAUYFW010000208.1 GCA_030690835.1 Sulfurimicrobium sp.
CTGGATAAAGATGCTGGTCAAGCACGGCTTCATGCCTGCCTCCGCCACCGCTTAACCGCTCACATCACTCGCCGTTCTTCGCTCAGGCTTGCGACAGGCCAGAATTTGTTACGTCCAGCGGGTGGTGTCTTTCACGCTAACGTCGACCAGCCCGGCAGCCCGGTCGGATCGAATTTCGCCGATCGCGTGTATTTTCCGCTGGCTCGGGCGGGGCAGCGCGGCCATCAATACGCAGTGGGACGGACAACCAATATCCCCGGCCTGTTCTACTCCTCCCCGGTGTTCGATAAAGGACGTTTCCTCGGTGTCGTGGTCGTCAAGCGGGACATAACCCATTTGGCCAACTGGATAAATCAGGCCAACGCATTCATCGCCGATGCCAACGGCGTCATCGTTCTGGCACCGGACAAGCAATTCGAATTCCGCACCCTGCCCAATGCTTCCGTCGCGCAGCTGTCCGTGGAGGAGCGGCTATTGCAATACAAAAGGAGCGTGCTTGAGCCTTTGGCGAGCAGGCCTTGGGGGGGTGCGCGCTACCCATCCGCAATGCTTGTCGGGGGGAGTAATCTGCCCATAATACTCGCCTCCAAAAGCTTGCCGGAGGACGCCATCAGCATTTACGTTCCCCGCTCGTTGGCTGAGTTGGCGCGCCTCGGTACTGAAAAATACTGGCTTTTCCTTCTGCTTGCTGTCGCCGGCGGCATGTTGATTGTCGCTGCCTCGGCGGTCGTGCTGTACTTGCGCGAATCGCAGCAGGCCGATGCCGACCTTCGCATCTCCGCCACAGCCTTCGAGGCGCAGGAGGGCATGGTCATTACCGATACCGAGCACGTGATCCTGCGGATCAACCGGGCCTTTAGCGTCATCACCGGCTACGCGTCCGAGGACGCCATAGGCAAGAAAATGAGCCTGCTCAAGTCAGGGCGTCACGGCCCAACTTTTTATGCGGCGATGTGGAATGGCATCCTGCAAAACGGTTCCTGGCAGGGAGAAATCTGGAATCGGCGCAAGAACGGCGAAATATTTCCCGAATGGCTTAGTATCACGGCAGTGAAGGGGGGCGCCGGGAATGTCACTCACTATGTCGGAACAATGACCGATATCACCGCGCGCAAGGCGGCAGAGGATGAGATCCAGCAACTGGCCTTTTACGATTCGCTTACCCGCCTGCCCAATCGACGCCTCCTGATAGACCGCCTGCAACAAGCTTTGGTGAGCAGTTCCCGTAGCGGGCTCATCGGGGCGCTGCTGTTCATCGATCTGGACAATTTCAAGACGCTGAACGACACGCTCGGCCACGATATCGGCGATCTTCTGCTGCGAAAGGTCGCGGAGCGGCTTACCGAGTGCGTGCGTGAGGGCGATACCGTGTCGCGCCTGGGGGGCGACGAGTTCGTGGTGATGCTCGAAGATCTGGGCGTGAGTCCCGAGGAAGCCGCCACTCTGGCCGAAGCCGTGGGCGAGAAGATACTCGCCACTCTCAACCAGGTCTACCAGTTAGCCGGCCACGAACACCGCAGCACGCCGAGCATCGGCGTCACGCTCTTTGCAGATCAACGGGAGACCGTGGATGAACTGCTGAAACGGGCGGACCTCGCCATGTACCAGGCCAAGGCGGCAGGCCGCAACACCCTGCGTTTCTTCGACCCGGACATGCAGGCGGCAGTCACGGCCCGTGCCGCCATGGAAGCGGATTTGCGGCATGGGTTAGAGAACAGGGAGTTCTTCCTGCACTACCAGCCCCAAGTGGATGGCCATGGCCACATGTTCGGTGCTGAAGCACTGCTGCGCTGGCAGCATCCCCGGCGCGGCCCGGTGTCTCCCGCCGAGTTCATTCCCCTGGCAGAGGAAACGGGGCTGATCCTGCCGATTGGCGACTGGGTGCTGAACACCGCCTGCACCCAGCTGGTGGCTTGGGGCACCCGGCCGGAAATGGCTCATCTCACCCTGGCGGTAAATGTGAGTGCCCGCCAATTCCGCCATGCTGATTTCGTGGAACAGGTGCTGGCGGTGCTCCATCACACCGGCGCCGACCCGCGGAAACTCAAGCTGGAGCTCACCGAGAGCCTGCTGCTCGACGATGTGGAGGACATTATCGCCAAGATGACCGCACTGAAAGCCCATGGCGTGGGCTTCTCGCTGGACGACTTCGGCACCGGCTATTCCTCGCTCTCCTACCTGAAGCGCCTGCCCCTGGATCAGTTGAAGATCGACCAGTCATTCGTGCGGGATGTGCTCACCGACCCCGACGATGCCGCCATCGCCCGCACCATTGTGGCCCTGGCCCAAAGCCTGCGACTGGATGTGATCGCCGAGGGCGTGGAAACCGAGGAGCAGCGGGATTTTCTTGAGCGCAACGGCTGCCATGCCTACCAGGGTTACCTGTTCAGCCGCCCGCTGCCGCTGGAAGCGTTCGAGCGCTTCCAGAATCGGGGCTGAGGCGTCTCCAGGCTATGTAGGTCGGGCTCTTGTACTCGGGTGACTTGGCCGGGTGTCAGCCCGACATGTCGGCATGAATGCCGACCTACAGTTTCACGTTTCAATCGTCTTCTCTTGCAGCGCGCAATCTCACAAGCTTCGCATGCAGCGCAGCAGTTCATCCATCGCCGTGTATTCCGCCGCATCGATTCCCGCGGCACGGAAATCAAGGGCATCCGGGTAGCGGCTTGCGGCTTCGGCGCGGGTGCGCGCGCTTTGGCACCATTGCGCCAGCCAGGCGATGTCCCCGGCCAGGTCTGCCCCGTCTCGCCCACCGCCCGCAGCTGATGCGGCTTGCCAGAAGCCATTGCGTGACAGCCCGGCGTGTATGCGGGTAATTTCGCGCGTTTCCCTGTGTTGCAGGGCGGCCAGCAGACGTCGCTCGCTTTCCCTGAGCAGCTCGCCGCGCGCATTTTCGGCATGGCGTGCCACGATGGCCTGAATCTCGCGATATGGCGCGTTCTCCCGATTCCCGGC
>JAUYFW010000330.1 GCA_030690835.1 Sulfurimicrobium sp.
GTTGCGTTCGTCGTGGACGCCATCGAGCAGCAGGCCGTCGCCACGGTTGACGGCTTCACGGATTTCCTCGGCAAGTTTGTCCTTGAGTTTCTCGGCGCCGCCGCTAATCCAGTAGACGTTGTATTTGCCGCTTCGGAAGGCTTGTTTGAAGTCGACCTGCGTGGTACTGATCCAGTGGGTGATGCCGAGGGAGGTCAGGGCATGCGTGTGTGATCTCCTGCCAGTCCGCGCGTTGAGGCGATTGGAACTGTGAACCTGCCAGAGAATCCTTCCTAAATATCCCAAAAATGCTTCTTTGCAAGAAAAATAATCGGTTCGTCCGGATAATAGCTTTCGAGCCAACCAAGTAGTCGAGATATTACCTTTTTTTCCATGGGGCTAAAAAAAGCTGCTGAAATCGCAAAATCACCAATGCCCATAAGCTTTACACTTTTCTGTGTCGCGAGGTACAGGTCTTTAAATGACAGCGACTGGATCATCTTCGGAACATTCAGCAATTCAATGTCATAGCCTTCGATGACATTTATAAAACATTCGTCCAAAATATCCAACTGTCCAAGCTCCCCTTCGCTGAATAGTATGTAATACGGAAGTGCATGTGCATCATAATTCCTCATGGGATTGGTCAATGTTTTCAATAAAAAGCTTGGCGTAAAGTACCAACGCGCGTAAGCCGATATCTTCCACAGGTAGTAGGGATCAAGCCAATCCTCCACAAAGTCATAACGCCCACGCCCCTCGAATTCTTTTCTGGTCCGCTCATTCTCCTCGTTACCCGGAAATAGCAGGGTGCGGTCGAGTGTCATTTCTGGAAAGGCAAAAAACACCATTTCAGCGATCTCTCTACGAATATCGGCATCCGGGCATCCTGCGAAAGATGCCTCCAACTTTGATTTTAGATCATCGTTACTCACGAATACCCCCGAAATATGTTGTCCTCTTACCCCTCCCCGGATGAATTAAATATCCCAAAAGTGTTTCTTCGCAAGATAAACGCAAGATTCGCCAGGGTAATAACTTTCGAGCCAACCAAGGAGTCGTGAGACCACTTTCTTTTCAAGCGGGCTGTAATAAGCAGCGGAACGCGAGAAATCCTCAAGGCCCCCACATAAGAGACGTTTTTTTTGCGTGGTGGGATGCAAATCCCTCAACGAGAAGGACTGGATCATTTTTGGAACATTCAGCAATTCCGGGTCATAGCCTTCAATCACGTGCCCACAGCCATCCGAAATATCCATACTGCCGCTAAATACGATGAAGGGTAAATCCATGCTGTCAAGCTCTGGAACTACAGGATGTATCTTTGCATACTCACCGCAGGTTTCTCTCTTGGACATTAGCACCTTCATCATCAGGCTCGGTGCAAAGTACCAGCGGGCATAGATTGATGCACGATACATATGGTCGATAAAATTCTTTTGGATATCGATTAGATCGTAGCGTCCACGGCCTGAGAAGTCATCCCTGATCCATCTCAATTCAAAATCACTACTCATGTCACAGATAAATAGAAGCGTATCGTCAGGCGGGGGCATATCGGGGAAAGCAAACAGCACTTCTTCCGCTATCTCGCACCTAGTATCTGCGTCCGGACATCCTGCAAACGAGAGTTCCAACTTAGATTTCAAGGCATCCAGATTCACGGGCAACCCTCCACGCCTTTCTGGCATGCGCATCGTGCCAGTCGGTTTACCACGTCTCTTACCGCGCCCCAATGAGCAGCGTTGCCGAAACCGGCAGCACCGCCCGGGTAACAGGTTTGCATAACAGTTAATCGTGCCTGAACACATGCGCTGGCTTTGTCCATTGCCGCATCGATATTGGTGCAGCCCATAGCAATACCATGCGGTTGATTACAACTGGGTCCAAGATTATCGCAAATAGCATGCATCCCTTCTCCCAGCGATTGTTCAGTTACAGGATCACAGGAACTTGGTAATTTATCTGCTGCGGCATTAGGCCACTGCCCATACACCTGACCGAACGTAGAATCCCACGTCAGTTTAGACAGTCCTTTCAATTGGTCGAGTGGCGCATCCAGGATTCCCGCATTGGCAGCGCTGCCCGCTCCCAGCAACAAGGCAAATCCACCAATTACTGGCGCATTCGCAATGACAACGGCACCGATAACAAGCAGAGCAACAATAAAGAAGAGATTCTGTATCCACGAGAGCTTCGCTATCGGTTTGGGTGAAGGTTCGGTTTGTTGCTCCCCATCACATGCATCTTCTACGCCGCCATTGGCTCCTCCCTTGACCAGATACGTGCCGCTGCCGGTCACCGGGTCGGTGATGATATAACCTGCGCCAAGCAAGCTGCCATGCTGCACATTTCGCTCCGGTGCTTCGACAACAAGCCCGGCTGCAACTGCATTTGCAATATCATCCTTGATCGATTGATCGAGTTGAAGGCGTGGCAATACGCTTCCAGCATTTCCAGAATTGATCTGATAGATTTTAATGCCTTGTTGATTGGCTTCAGACAACAATGAAACAGCTGAAGCGCTGGCACCGAGCTCATGACCATAAAGCACATCGAAGACGGCTCCTTCAAAGTAGGAGTCAAAAATACCGATCTCCCTCATGAAGTTCACACTGGTCGTCTGGTCAGGTGCAGCAAGTGTTGTAATGCTGCGCCTGATATCCATGAGGCGCCCAAGGTAGTAGGCGCTTCGAGGAATGCCAAAGAAGTAGGTTGAATTGACCTGCTGGGCAAACAGTCCAACCGAAGGTATCCGGTAATTGACGATTCCCTGACTTTTCGCCAATTGACTATGCCGGGCATCTTGCCACGCCCAGTAATACAAACTCGTAAGATGTAGCGTTTCGCCAGCACTTTCGTTCGGAATAGAGTCCTGCCGTGCGTGAACAGCTGTTTCTGTTAGACCGGCCAGATTAAAACCGAATACATTCTCGTCCCCAATAGCAGATTCGACTTTAAAATCGTCATCCGTAGAATTTATTCCTGATGGATCGTAGAAACGAGCCATCCACCATTGCACGGCCCCCATGGTTCCAGCTGGAGTCTCCGCGAGTACCTGCTGATCCAGCTTCAACTGGCCTTTCATGTGAATCAGGTAGGCCGGCAAACTTTTTGCACCTTGCGCCTTATAGCTATCAATGATGGCTTGATCGGCCGGACTAGCAGCAACATAGGTAACTCCCAGGCGCCGCGTGCCTAGCTTGCTAAGTGGGATATTCAACTCCATAACCGGGTTATCGAGCGCCTTTCCTATGTCACTATCGAACAAACGAATCGTCACTGTGTGCCTGAGACTATCCGGCAAACTCGCCATCCTCGACCCTACCGCCAGCGTCTTGTATTGCAGCGTGCCCATCAGGATGGAATAGTTTTTCTGGATGATGGTCTTGCTGCCCAGCACATCCCCTACCGTGGCGTTGGGCTTGGCGCTGTCGATGTAGCTCTTGACCTGGGTCTGGTAGCCGGTCAGGGCGTTCTGGATGTTGGCGCCGTTGAGGTTCTGCACCCAGCCTTCGGCTTCGTTGACGGTGGCGCCGGCCTGGGCTTGGGTCAGGA
>JAUYFW010000331.1 GCA_030690835.1 Sulfurimicrobium sp.
CTCTAACTTTCATGGCAGCAGATGCCGCCCCGGATAATGAACCAAAAGTAGGCGCCTCTAGGCGACAAGTGAAAAGTGAAGCCGTTCGGGCTACGCCCTTACTGTAAAGCGTGAAAGGTAAGAGCGATTACAGTGGATGCCTTTCACATTTCACAACGAAGCGTAGCGAGTGGCTTCACATTTCACAAAATTGTTTCACGTTAAGTAAGCTCTCGACTTAAAAACTGGCCTGCTCGATTTCGAGGTAAGCGCGATTCACGTTCCCGCCGATATTGGTTTCAAACCCTTCCAGCTTTTTCCATTCCGCCACATCCAGCGTTTTCCGGGTCTCGCTGTCGCTGAGGCCTTTCTTGTATCCCGCTTCAACTCCGGCGTGGAAACCTGCCATCTGGCGCTGCAATTTGGCCACATCGCCTTTCTTCATCAGCGGGCCATGGCCAGGCACGATGGTCTCGGCATCAAAGCCCTGAACCTGCTCCAGCGTGCCGACCCAGTTCTTGACCAAGGCATCGCGCATCACCGGGATGGTCCGGTTCACCAGAATATCGCCGCCCACCAACACCTTGTCGTCCGGCAGATAAACCATCATGTCGCCCACCGTATGCGAACCAGGCGGCACCCAGAACACCAGTTTGACGCCCTGAATCGTGCGCTCCGCCTTCGAATTCTCGCCGGCGAAAGTCACCGTGGCAGGGACTGGCCGGGTGTTCGGCAGCTTGTGGCCGATCAGGCTTTCCACCAGCGCCACCCATTCGTCGCCGGTCTTGTTGACCATATCCCGGCATATTTCCGAGCTGACGACCTCCGCTCCCTGGAAAACGACATTGCCCAGCACGTGATCGCCGTGATGGTGAGTGTTGATCACGTGGGTGACCGGCTTGGGCGTGAGCTTGGCGATGGCCTTGCGCAGATGGCTTCCCACCTCGTCCGATGCGCCGCTATCCACCAGGATGACGCCCTGCTCGCCGATGATGACGGTGCTATTTACCATGTAACCCTGATTGTGCTTGCTGGGCACTCCCAGCGGCCCCAACAGGGCATAAACACGCTCGTTGATTTTCACCACCTTGGGCTGCGGCATCTGGGGCGCAGCCATCGACCAGCCGGCAATTGAAAGCATTAAAACTATAAATATCAGTCTCTTCATGATTACTCCTGAACTATAACTTTAGAATATATTCGCCACCCGCGACGAACTGTAGAAATCAATGGCAACCAGTATACCGCAGAGAAAATCGATGCCACGCCTTCATGCCTGAAGGAGCGGCTTTTGAGCGAAAATCAAGTAACACGCCGTCCAGCAAGACAGGCTTTCGGGTTTCATGGTATAAAGCCAGACCCATGCCACAAGCCGTTCTCACCATCCCGTCGCGACTCTGATGAAGCTTGGTTTTTACATCATTCTCGCGGCGCAGTTCCTGTCCGCCCTGGCCGACAATGCCCTGCTTTTTGCCGCCATTGCGCTGCTGAAGGAACTCAGCGCGCCGGACTGGCACACGCCCGTGCTGCATCAGTTTTTCGTGGTGTCCTACATTCTGCTTGCGCCCTTTGTCGGCGCCTTTGCCGACGCTATCCCCAAGGGCCGGGTGATGTTCATCAGCAACAGCATCAAATTCATCGGTTGCCTGGGCATGCTGTTCGGCATGCCGCCGCTCTACGCCTACGGCATCGTGGGGCTGGGTGCGGCGGCTTATTCCCCGGCCAAATACGGCATTCTCACCGAATACCTGCCGCCGGAAAAACTGGTCATCGCCAATAGCTGGATGGAGGGCGCCACGGTTGCCGCCATCGTGCTCGGCGCGATCATCGGCGGCATTTTGTTGAGTCCGGCTTTCGCCGCCGCCACGCTGGGCAGCCTGAACATCGAAATCAGCGCCCCCCGGTTCGCCATCATTGTCACGACGGGTCTTTATATCGGCGCAGCCGTTTTCAACCTGTTCATTCCCCGCGTGGCGATCGACCACAAGCCGCCGAAGAAGAACCCCTTCTATTTGCTGCATGACTTCTGGCACGCCTTCTTGCTGCTGTGGCGCGACCCGCAGGGCCAGATTTCCCTTGCCGTGACCACCCTGTTCTGGGGCGCAGGCGCAACCTTGCGCCTGGTGGTGCTGACCTGGGCGGGACTGGTCCTGAAATTCGATCTGGAAAGGGCTACCCAGCTCACCGCCGTGGTGGCTATGGGTATCGCCGTGGGCGCGGTCATCGCCGGGCGCTTCGTGACCCTGGAAAAAGCGGTGAAGGTGTTGCCGACAGGTATCGTGATGGGTTTTACCGTGATGTCGATGATCTTTGTGAGCGATTGGCGCATCGCCATTGGCCTGCTGTTCGTCATCGGCGCGCTGGGGGGATTTTTCGTCGTGCCGATGAATGCCCTGCTGCAACACCGCGGCCATCTGCTGATGGGTGCCGGTCACTCCATCGCGGTGCAGAATTTCAACGAAAACATCAGCATTCTGTTGCTGCTCGGCGGCTACGCCTTGATGGTCAAGGCGGATATATCCATTGACACCATTATCATCGCCTTCGGCGCCTTCGTCAGCCTTTCAATGTGGCTGATTCACTACCGTTACCAGCACGTGGCACCCTCATAATTCGAACTCCATTTCAAAACGCCAATAATTATGTAGGGTGCGTCCCACGCACCAATGATTGTGGTGCGTGGGACGCACCCTACAATTTCACTTCCTCATAAAACGACCGGCCTGTCTGGCAGTTCGTCAGGATTAACGGCTGCTGCGGGAAAGTGCCGCGCCAAGTGTGCGGAGATTTCCCGGATGCCCGCCAGCACGCCCTGCTCGAAGCGCCCGTGGCGAAAGTCCTCCTCCATCATGCCGCAGATGCGTTGCCATTCTGCATCGCCGACTTGGGCGTGAATGCCACGGTCAGCGACAATTTCCACGTCTCGGTCGGCGAGCAGGAGATAAACGAGAACGCCGCTGTTGTGTTCGGTGTCCCACACTCGTAGCTGGGAAAACACTTCCACTGCCCGTTCCCTGGCCTTCTGGCCGCGCATGAGCGGCCAAAAATCCAGTGCGGCTTCCACTGCGAAACGCATTTCCCCCCCATGCGCGGCCTCGGATTCGCCAATCGCACGCTCGATATTAGCCAGGACATGGCGGGGGAAATAACGCTTCACCAGCCAGTATGGCATGAACAAATGCCGCAATATTCTTACCATCGCCCGGATGCCCCTCCCCCGCCAAAACCACCGCCACCGCCGGAGAAGCCGCCTCCGCCGCCAAAACCACCGCCCCCGCCTGTGAAGGGGCCGCCCCGGCCACTGCCGCTAATGGTAATCAGCAACACAACGAGGGAGATGACCAGTGCGGTCACGAAAGAACCGAGTAACAGCCAGGCGCCGAAGAAAGACACGCCACCCGCCACCAGGCCGCCGAGGAATCGACCGAGAAAAGTGCGCAGCATTCCGCCCACTACAAAAATGAACAGCATGGCCACGGGAAGGGTGTTCTCGAAGAAATTCACGCCATCCCTGGCCGTTGTCTTTTCGCCCTGGCGGGGCGGTGGCAGCGGCTCGCCGTCGACAACCTTGATCATCGCGCCCAGGCCCGCCCGGATTCCGCCATAAAAATCGCCCTGTTTGAAATACGGGGTGATGGTCTCGCTGATGATACGTTTCACCACCGCATCGGGAAGCGCGCCTTCCAGACCGTAGCCCACTTCGATGCGCATGGCCCGGTCTTGCCTGGCGATCAGCAACAGGGCGCCGTCATCCACCCCCTTGCGCCCCAGTTTCCACTGTTCCGCAACACGAATGGCATACTGCTCGATGGTTTCAGGCGAGGTGGTCTGCACCAGAAGCACGGCGATCTGGCTGCCCTTGCGCGCCTCGAATTCGCGCAGCATGGCTTCGAGATCACTGCTCTGTTGCGCGGAAAGCGTGCCGCTGAGGTCGGTTACGCGCGCCTGTAGCGCCGGCACAGCCACTTCGGACAGGGCGAAGCCGGGCGCAAGAAACACCCACGCGGCAAAGATGATTCGCCACAAGGCAGTCACGGTCGTTGCGCCTTATTGCTGCTGGGTGGCCGGCGCGCCAAACTCGACCTTGGGCGCCTTGGAGATTTCTTTCTCGTTTTCCACCGTGAAGCTGGGCTTGGTCTTGAAGCCAATTACCATGGCGGTGAGATTGCTCGGGAACGAACGCACCGTGACGTTATATTCCTGCACCGCCTTGATGTAGCGGTTGCGCGCCACGGTGATACGGTTCTCGGTGCCTTCCAACTGCGCCTGGAGATCACGGAACACGCCGTCGGCTTTTAACTGCGGGTAGTTCTCGGACACCACCAGCAAGCGGGAAAGCGCGCTGCTCATTTCTCCCTGGGCCGCCTGAAATCTGGCGAAGGCCTGTTCGTCGTTAATCAGTTCCGGCGTGGCCTGGATAGCGCCCACCTTGGCCCGGGCCGCTGTCACCTGGGTCAGGACATCCTTTTCGTGGCCGGCATAGCCCTTGACCACATTCACCAGATTGGGCACCAGATCGGCGCGACGCTGGTACTGGTTCAACACTTCCGCCCAGCTGGCCTTGATCTGCTCGTCGGTGGATTGCAGCGTGTTATAGCCGCAGCCCTGCAATGACATTGTGGCAAGCAACAGCATCAGGGACATGAGTAATTTGCGCATGAAAGTCTCCTCGGTAATAACCATGTTCAAGATGCGGCCAGCGCGTCCGTTTGCAAGCTTTGCATGGTGCGCACGGCAAAACACAAATCTTCCCACGCCCGGGCCTTGTCCGGCAGATTGCGCAGCAGGTAGGCGGGATGGTAGGTGACGACAAGCGGGATGCCATGTGCCTGGTGCAGCGTGCCGCGCAGGCTGGCGATGGTGCGGTCGCTTCCCAGCAAGCCCTGCGCCGCCACCTTGCCCAAGGCAACGATCAGTTTGGGCTGGAGCAGCGCGATCTGGCGCGCCAGGTAAGGTTCGCAAGCCGCCATTTCGCCCGCCTCCGGATTGCGGTTGCCGGGCGGGCGGCATTTGACGGTATTGGCGATATAGACATTGCTGCCGCGCTGCAAGTGGATGGCCGCCAGCATGTTGTCGAGCAACTTGCCGGCCTGACCGACGAAAGGTTCGCCCTGCCGGTCTTCTTCCGCGCCAGGCCCCTCTCCCACGAATAGCCAGTCGGCCTGTTCATCGCCCACGCCGAAAACGCTTTGAGTGCGGTCCTCATGCAGGCGACAGGCAGTGCATGCGGCAACTGCCTGCTTGAGTTCGCTCCAGTCCATGGACAAAATGGCTACACGCTGGCCCGTAGCGTCCGGCCCTGTAGGTCGGGCTTCAGCCCGAGGCATCGGGCTAAAGCCCGACCTACTATCTTCATGAGAGCCTGGCAAGACAGATTCCAGATCGGGCGTTTCCCGCAAGGGCGCGGCCGCGCCGCTTTTGCGCAGCCGCCACATCGGCCACAAATTCAGTTCCTGGAGCACGTCCTGGCGAGTCATCACAAAGCCATGCCCATCAGGATGGCATCCTCGCGGCCATTGGCGGCGGGATAGTAGTTGCGGCGCAAGCCGATCTCGTTGAATCCCTCGCTGAGGTAAAGCTCGATCGCCTTTTTGTTCGAGGGACGGACTTCGAGGAACATCATGTCCGCGCTGTCCTGGCGCGACACGTCGATCAGGTGGCGCAGGAACTTGCGCCCAAGGCCCTGCCCCTGCCAGTCGTGGGCAATACCCAGGTTGAGCAAATGCGCTTCACCGGCGGCCAGCATCAGAATGCCGTAACCGACGGGCTGGTCGCAAAAATCACAGGTCCAGCAACTGTAACCGGAGCCGAGGGAATCGCGGAAATTCCCCAGCGTCCAGGGAAATGCATAAATCCTGTGCTCAATCGCCAGCACGGCATCGACATCCTGATAGCGCATGGGGCGAACCAGGGGTGCGGCGTAATTGTTCAACTGCGCGTTCACTTTCTTTCACTCATCTTCAGGGCTACCTTGTTGCGGATATAGAGCGGCGCGGCCAGTGCGGCATCCTGACCCAGCCCCTGCGCGAACAGCGGTGCCGCGAGCTTGACCATTTCCCGCGCCTGGGGGTAGACGCTGCCGTCGCTGGAAGCCAGTAGTCCGGCATAGCGCAGCTGCAATGCCTCGCCATAGGCGGCAAACCCGCTGCCGGCGCCCACCCACCCGCTGCCAACGACGGCAGGCGCATCCTGTGCAAGCCCCAGGCTCGGCTCGCTAACGGTGAGCCAGGCACCATCCCGCAGTTCATAAGCGGCATGATAGATTTCGCCGATACGGGCATCGAGGCAGGCAATCACCCGCTCGCCCGGCGCCGCCGCAGCCAGCGCCAGCAAGGTGGAGATGCCCAGCACCGGCAGGTTCGCCCCCAAAGCCAAACCCTGGGCCACGCCGCAACCGATGCGCAAGCCGGTAAAGGAGCCGGGGCCTGCGCCGAAAGCGATGCCGTCCAGTGCGTTAAGGGTGATCCCCGCATCACCCAACAGGGCTTCCAGCATCGGCAAAAGCAGATCGGAATGACGCTGTCCGGCAAGTTCTTGGCGCGCGATCACCTCCCCATCAAGCCACAGGGCAAGCGAGCAGTTTTCGGTGGAAGTATCCAGAGCCAGCAGTTTCATCTATTTTTCAGTGATCCAGGTAAACGTCGTATTCAATCCAGCGGCCGCGCCGCTTTTCCTTCGACAACGCGGTAATGCGCGCTTCCAGATGCTGGCCGCGATCCATGAAGCGGGCCAGCGCGGCGTTTTCCGCGCGTGGTAAGTGCCCCAGTTTATGCCCCTGCCACTCCACCCCGATGGCATTGCTGTCATAGGTGTTATCGGCCTCGCGCACCAGTTTCAGGGCATCGCCCACCCGCAATTGCGGCCATAGCTTGCGCGCCTCGTAGTATTTGAACCCCGCCAGGCGCGAGCTTTGCAGGAAAACTTTTGCTTCCGTAACCGTCTGCTGCGCCGAGGCGTTCCAGGCACCGGCAAGCAACATGAACAGGCAGCATTTCACCCACATCCGCGTCACTCCATGTTTATGGTAGGAGCGCCGCCCTCGGCGCGATTATCTGCATCTTATCGCGCCGAGGGCGGCGCTCCTACGGCATGGAAAAAAAACTTTCCACGTCTTTCAACTCCTTTGTGCGCGTCATCGGCGGCAGGCTTTGCCAGATGCGCTTGCCGTAAGTCTTGGTCAACATGCGCGGATCGCAGATCATCAGCACGCCACGGTCGGTTTCGTCGCGGATCAACCGTCCCGCGCCCTGCTTGAGCGTAATCACGGCGTGCGGGAGCTGATATTCCATGAAGGCGTTGCGCCCCTCGCGGTTGATTTTCTCGATGCGCGCGGCCAGCACCGGGTCGTCCGGCGGCGAGAATGGCAGCTTGTCGATAATCACCAGCGACAGCGCCGAACCGCGCACGTCCACGCCCTCCCAGAAACTCTGGCTTGCCACCAGCACGGCATTGCCCAGCGCGCGGAAGCGTTCCAGCAGCTCGGTGCGCGAGCCTTCGCCCTGTAGCAGCAGCGGAAATTCCCAGCCCTCCTTGTCGAATGCCTCTTTCAGCAGGCCGTGCGCCTCGCGCATGGCGCGCAGGCTGGTGCACAACATGAACGCCCTTCCGCCGCTGGCGTGGATCACCGGCAGCGCGGCGGCGACCACGGCAGCCGTGTAATCGCGGCTGTTGGGGTCGGGCATGCCCTGCGGGGCATATAGCACCGCCTGCTTCTCATAATCGAAGGGGCTTTCCCAATAACCTGTCGCGGCTTCCAGCAACCCCATCTGGCCCTGGTAGTGGCTGAAATCCTTTTTTACCGCCAGGGTGGCCGAGGTAAAAATCCAGGCGCGGGGCTGACCGGAAAGCTGCTTGTTGAAAATCTCCGCGATGGACAAGGGCGTGGCATTCAATTGCAACGCATGGCTGAACACTTCCACCCAGCGCACGAATTCCAGGCTGGCTTCGCCCTGCCAGTGACGCAACTTGCCCACCAGTTCCACGCCGCGCTGCCAGCAGTTCTTGAGCCCTTCGCTGCGTTCCGCCTGGGATTCGAGCATTTTCACCAATTCGCCAAGGCGGGCTTGCATGCCCTGCAGCGCATCCTCGAAACCAGGCATGGCCTGGGCGCGCTGCGCCGGCAAGCGCCCGGTGTCCTGGGAAAAAATCAGGCGCAAATCGCGCGCGGATTTTTCCAGCGCCGCCGTGGCGTCCGGCAAGGGGGTAAAGTCCTTGGCCGAGGTCAGCGCCTCGCCCAGGCTGTCGCGCGCCAGTTCGAGTATCTGGCTGGTGCTCAGGGAATCGCCGAAGAACAGGCTGGCGGTAACGGGCAACTGGTGCGCCTCGTCGAAGATGACGGTGTTGCTTGCTGGCAGCAGTTCGGCGAGCCCCTCGTCGCGCAGCATCACATCGGCGAAGAACAAATGATGATTCACCACCACCACGTCCGCAGCCTGAGCGCGGCGGCGCGCTTCCAGCACGAAGCACTCCTTGTGGAAAGAGCACTCCTGCCCCAGGCAGTTTTCACGCGAAGAAGTAACGAATGACCAGATCCCGGCATCCTCCGGCACCGCCCCCAGCCCGCTTTTGTCGCCATTGTCGCTGACCTTGGCATAGCGCTCGATGAGCGGCAGGTATTTGACGTCCTCGCGGTTAAAAAAGCGCCCTTCACTGCGTGTTCGATCCAGGTGGTAATGGCAGACGTAGTTGGCGCGTCCCTTGAGAATCGCCACCGAAACCGGCACCTGGAGCGCGGCGCGCACGGCCGGAATGTCGCGGTTGAATAGCTGGTCCTGCAGGGTTTTTGTACCGGTGGAAACAATCACCTTGCCGCCGGAAAGCAGCGCCGGGATCAGGTAGGCGAAGGTCTTGCCGGTCCCGGTGCCGGCCTCGGCCACCAGGATTTCATGATGTTCGATCGCCTTGGCGATGGCGTGTGCCATGGCCAACTGCTGCGGACGCGGACGATAGCCTTGCGCGGCCTGGGCAAGGGGGCCTTGTTCGGAAAATATCTGGTCCAGATCGGGCATGGGGAATGGGCGGGAAGAGCGCGGAAGTAGTAATTGTAGGGTGCCAATAAGCGAAGCGCATTGCACCGGATGTTTTCGGCGCATCCGAAGCCGGCGCTGGCTGATGACGATTGTTTCGAAGCAGGCCTTGCGCTTCTTGTTATGGTGTCCCTCTATCAAGCATGGGAAGCTTGTCTCAGCACCTGCTCAGCCCATCTGTTAAGGCTCTGCCCGGTGTGGGCTGCAGCCTTGAGTGCCGCTGCGTGAACAACGGGATCAACGCGCAGCATCAGCCGCCCGGAAGCGGGTTTTTCAGGCGTCTGCCCCATTTTTTCGCAGGCGGAAAGGTAATCGTCCACGGCTTCATGGAATGCGTGCGTGAATTCGGCAACCGATCCTCCATGAAAGCTGATAACGTCGTCGATGTCCAGCACGCGCCCAACCAGGATGTTATCGTCCGGGTCAAATTCCAGGCTGGCCATATAACCACGGTATGTCATCGTGTTTTTCATGGTGTAATCTCCAGTTTCATCAAAAATTCGCGCGCCGCCTTGACACGATATATGAGCGACTCGCGCTGTGGATGCGGGCGGTGGAAATATGCCCGTCGGCCATCTTTCTCGAATGTCACCGATGACCCGCTTCCTTCCACAACATTGCAGCCGACAGCCACCAGCAGCGCCTC
>JAUYFW010000334.1 GCA_030690835.1 Sulfurimicrobium sp.
TAGCACGCGGGATAACCGTGGCACTCTCGAAGATTTTCTTCGAGGGCCACATGGCGAACAACAGGTTATCCATGCGCAAGATTACAGAAGCACTGCGGCTGTATCACGAACACAACCGCACCCATCGGGAGATTGCCCGCGCCATCGGCACCTCGCCGACCACGGTCGGCCAATATCTGCGCCGCGCCCGTGCGGCAGGCCTCAGCTATCCGCTGCCAGAAGGCCTGGACGAGGCGGCCATTGAAACCCGCCTCTTTCCGCCAGTGGTATCGGCGGATGTCATCCGCTCGGAACCGGACTGGGCATGGGTGCATCGCGAGCTACGCAGAAAGAGCGTCACGCTCGATCTGCTGTGGCAGGAACACAAGGCAGACCACCCGGATGGCTACCGCTACAGCTGGTTCTGCGAGCATTACCGGCAATGGGCTGGCAAGCTGTCGGTCAGCATGCGGCAGACCCACACCCCCGGCGAGAAGCTGTTCGTCGATTATGCCGGCCAGACGCTACCGATCATTGATGGCGCCAGCGGCGAAATCCGTCAGGCGCAACTGTTCGTGGCCGTCCTCGGCGCCTCCAATTACACCTATGCCGAGGCGACCTGGACGCAGCAACTGCCGGACTGGATCGGCTCGCACGTTCGCACCTTCGAGTTTCTCGGTGGCGTCCCCGAGATCCTCGTCCCGGACAACCTCAAGTCAGGCGTCAAGCACGCCTCCTATTACGATCCCGAGCTCAATCCGACCTACCGTGACCTTGCCACCCATTACGGCGCCATTAGGCGATCATGGTTTGGCTCCTATGGGGCGATCCGTGACATGCGTAAAGGCCTTCGTCGATAGGTACTTTATTCTTTGGCCCCATGTCCACGGCGAGACGTTCGTTGCTGAGAATCATTGTCGCGCCATTTTTTATCTGAACCTTATCCCCGCTCCGCATCCGTCCCGCGCCATCGGCAGCATCAAAAACAAGCTCAAAGAAAGTTGCGGCTTTGTCATTTTGCCGAATGTCTTGGAAGAAAACTGGGCTGTCAGGTCGCCCAAGCAGGTATTCAAGCAGCCCATTTTTGGTGCCTGACATCGAAGCAACTCCATCAATTGACCCAATTTGCGACTGGGCACTCTGCTGAAGTGTAGATTTTCCGATACTCGACTGTCCAATAAGGGACATGCTAGTGAGAGGTTGTCCAAAGATCCTGCGAATGGCTGCGGCAAGGGTGTGGCCATGAATAACAATCAAATACGAATTGCCCGTCAGTTTTTTACCTACATTATTATTCCAGTCTTCAAGGGAGCAAGAAGCTGACACATGTTTCTGGAAATTCGAAACGACAACGCGGGCCTGTGGTTCCGGTCCAAGCCAGTAAATCTCATCGCCCCAGACATAACAGTCGTAGGCTCCATCATTGGACACTACCTTATGCGACCCTTGGGTGGTTAGAACGATTGCAGAATGGGTGCTAGCCTCTTCTAATATAGCCGCAGCAAAGAGTCTAAGCTGTTTTCTTTCAACGAGATTGTAATGCCCGGTTTCAGCAAGTACGGTTGCCAGTGCGGTCATCTCGCCGAAGGCCAGTCCAGCAACCGGAAAATGATAATTTTGATTCCTACCGTTTGAATGGATAGTTAAAATAACCTCACGTCCTGTGTCGCTGCCTTCAGGCGTGATTCCGATAACGTGGATGGAGTCTGGAATAATCGAGTTCCTATTCAGTACGTTCGAAGTAACGTTGCTGATGCGAGACGAGTATTTTGATGTGGAATCCTCGGCGTCAGCCGTAACGGGATTCACCGGTAGTTGGATATTTTTCATTATTGCCCCCCGTTAAGCAGGCGTCTGATTTCAGCCACGGGCCAGGCAAGACGACCGTTGATGCGGACGGGGCGAATTGGGCCGTGCTCAGTGCTTGCCCAAGAGCGTAAGGTCTGAGGTTTGCGGTTTAAATAAAATGCGGCGGCGTCTGTTGGGACGGCAGGACGGGCTACTTGATCGAGCGGGGGATATGCTTGCTCAGGATAAGGCGCAGTGGTAGCCGCCGTAGGTTTGAAGTTTTGAGTTGTAACTGTTTGCATGCTGAACCACCTTTTCGCCTTCCGGCGTGTTGAAGATGGTTCGAATTATTTATCACGAAATTCAGTTTGCTACTATGCCTGGCGGTTACCTTCTGTAAACATCCGCAAGCATCGGTTACCTTCGGCTTTTTAACCGCTTTCCCAATGCTTCCTTGTTAAGACTCGCCTTTTCGTTGTTGTCATTCATGTAATACAGTGCATCACCCGTAGTCGCACCAGTGAATGGCGCCTCACCAGCAAGTGCCAGTTCTTTCAACTTCAAATAGACTTCTGCAAGCTTCGTACTATTGGCCAGTTTTATCGCCTTGTCTATTGCCGGGTCTAGGGTGTTTCTGCGAAGTTTATTCCTCGTTACAGTTACTACAGGTGTTTCAGGTTCGGCTTTGGCCGTCGATGCGGCTATAGCTATAGTGACATCAGGATTTGGGAAAATACGCCCAATGTTCGGTTCTTTTTCTTCAAGCCAATTATTCAAAGCATCCCAGTATGCTTCGTCACTCCAGGGTCTTACTTCTACTTTGTCAGATTACAATCAAGACAACTGCTTCTGTCATATGATATAATGCAACACATTGTTTGTAATGTAATTATTTATGGAGTTGATTATTACGATGTCAACTCAAATACCCCGATAGCATATACTCGCTGGTCGCATCCGCGCTCGCGCATTTCGATTCTCACTTTACGCCATATCTCCCCTGCTTCCAGAGTCTCACCCGCTCGGTTGAGAGCGCTGCACGCCTCTATCTTCATGGCCTGTTCCAGTGTCGTCGGCGCAACATGGAGAAGATGGCCGAAACCGTGGCGGGGAGTGAGTACCAGCGACTGCAGCACATGTTGAGCGAATCGGCCTGGGACCGTGTCGGCGTTCGCCGGCCACTGATATTGGATGCCAATGCCCATTTCGGCCATTCTTGCGCCCTGGTGATAGACGAGAGCGCCTTTGCCAAGAAGGGCGACAAGTCGGCGGGCGTCGCCCGCCAATGGAACGGGCGGCTGGGCAAGACCGACAGCAGCCAGGTCGGCGTTTTCGCCGCCGTGGCAAAGGCGGGTGTCGCGGCCTTGGTGGAAGGCGAACTGTTTGTCCCCGAGGGCTGGT
>JAUYFW010000337.1 GCA_030690835.1 Sulfurimicrobium sp.
GCCGCGCGCGACACAGCGGGTGTGATAGACCATGTCCGGCAATGTCACCGGCAGCGTGGTTTCCTCGCCTTGCAGCGTCATCCCGAGGGAGTCGCCGACCAGCAGCACATCCACCCCGGCGCCTTCGAGCAGTGCCGCGAAGCTGGCGTCGTAACAGGTCAGGACGGCGATTTTGTCGCCTTTTTCGGCCATCTGTTGCAGGGTGTGCAGGTTGATTTTCATTGTGCAAATTCCAGAAAATTCATTTAACCGCAAAGGGCACGAAGGTACGCTAAACATGTAGGTTGGGTTAGGCGCAGTTTTTTTGCGCCGTAACCCAACAAACCCAAACAGCCACTCAACCGTCAGCAGGTTGCTCTATGATACTGTTTTTAAATTGAAGATTGGGTTTGTTGGGTTACGCGATAAAGCCGCTAACCCAACCTACATGGCTACATGACTTCGAATGCCATCTTTTTTACCTTGAGCTTCCCTGCCAGCGCATGCTTCATCTCCGCTTCGTCCAGTTCGTCGTCCACCAGCAACACTTCCCAGTCGGCTTCTTCCGCCACCAGCGCCAGGACCTCATCCTCGCTATAGGCCTCGGCAACGCGGCAATCATGGGCCTGCTCAAGCTCCGCAATGGTGCGCTGGGCTCGTTCCGGACGACGGGATAGCACAATCACGTTCTGGCCGGCGTATTCGCGCAACCCCGTGTGGCGGCGGCTTTCAGGAAACCAGACCACGGCCGCCATGCCTTTTCCGTCGGGATTCCTCCTGAGGTCCAGTTGCCCGCCATGCGCATCCACCATCAGGTAGCTGATCGCCAGGCCCAGCCCTCCCTTGCCTTCCCCCTTGGTCGAGAAACCAGGCTCGAACGCCAGCTTGATTTCTTCTTCGCTCATCCCGCAACCTTCATCGGCGACAACCACTTCCACGCCGTTGCCGCGCTGGCCGATGGTAATGGTGATCTCGCTGCCGGCGGAACTGGCACGAATCGCGTTTCTCAGCAGATTCGTGAAGACCCGGATCAACTGGCTGCTATCCGCGTCCACATAGCATTCCGGCCCCTCTTTCAAATTCAGGCGAACGCCGGCCTCGTCGGCCACTCCCCGGCAAATATCCATCGCCTGCCGGACAAAATCAAGCATCCGCCCCGTCTTCAGAACAGGGGAACCAAACTGGCTACCGGCACCCAACTGTTTCAACATCTCGCGGGCGTGCTTCAACGCACAGGACAGCCCTGTTATCGCCTCGTGGGACTCCTCATCCTGCGTTCGCTCGCTGATTTTTCTGAGTTGGGCTTCCGCTCCAATCAAAAGATTGGAGAAATCGTGGCTCAACACCCGGCTGGTCTCGTTCAAATCGCGAATACGGTGTTTTACGAGTTTCCTGGCCTCTTCATCGACGATTGCAGTGATGTCATGGATGAGAAAATAATAGCCCGTCGCTTCGGCGGAATCGCCATCCTTCAATCCGGTGACGATCAGGTCATACCATCTGGTCTTTCCGCCCTCAACGGAGGCTTTCCACCTTCTGCCATCGCAAGCTTCGATCATATCCCGGAAAGACCCTTTTCTCTCCAGCACGTTATTCAGCAGCGCCCCCATGTCCAGCCCGACCATGTCCACACTCCCCAGTAACGCCTGGGAGGGTTTGTTCGCCCGTGTTATTTTTCCGTGCTTGTCGGTAACGACTATCCCATAGCTCGCATGCTCCATGTGATAGTCAATCAGGTTGTTATTGATATCCAGCTTGCGGTTCAGCAGCCTGAGTTCGGAAATGACGCCGCTACGATTGATCACTTCATCGTCGCGCTCCGCCAGGTTGGGTTCGGTGGTGCGCCAGATCGACAATAGCGACCCCAGCTCCCGCGCCGGCATGACCATTCCCCTTGCCGCCATGATGAGCCCATAAAGCGATATGCCCAGAATCGATGGCAGCCCGGAGAGCAAGAACGAGAGGGATTCATTCTTCATGTTGGCCATGCCCATCCCGGCCCCGTAATTGAACACGGAGTAAAAAGCCAGCCAGAGAATCAGACTGAGCGTCATCGATAGCGGCAGAGCCGGGTAGTAACTCCACCTGCTGACCACCACGTAAATCATGACGGCAAAAAACTGGGAAAACAGTAGCGCCCCTATTATCGCCAGATGCTCCTGACTGGATAAAACGATCAGATATGGAAGCGGGACATATAACGATAATGCCTCCCTGAAGGCTGAAAATAACCAGGCCGCCACGCATGCCGTGGTCACCATCAACAGGTAGGAGCGGAATGTTCGCAGGCCGTCAAAGGCAAAGGTGAGGAGCGCCCCAATCAGGATTGGAGGAATGAAAAGCGTCAAGCCCGTATCGAAATTTATATCGAAAAACTTCACCCACCAACCCATCTGCCGCATCTGCCAGAGCATGATGCTGCAAACACCCGCAAGGCCGAAGAATGCCCCCAGCGTTATCCTGGTACGCAAGGCATGCAGCAGGAGCGGCAACACCGTCAAGGCCGCGAGCAGATACAGGTAGTAGGTTTGATCTTTTGTCATTTCACAGGGCAACACAAGGGGTGGAACAGAGTCTTTCCAAAATAACACGCCGTAGGGGCGAATTCATTCGCCCATGTTGCCTTGGTCGTGGGCCATGGGCGAATGGATTCGCCCCTACGCGCTAATGGATAAACTGGGTTGAAACAGGATTGCCCACGCACGGGGATCAAGCGGCCGGCCTTAAACTTCCAGATTCTTGTGCGCGCCATCACAAAATGGCGTCTTGGCGCTGGCCTTGCAGCCGCACAGCCAGACCTTGGTTTTCTCGCCCAGAGAAAATTTCTGCGGTGAAAAATCACTCCCTTTGTGGGCACCGTCGCAGAACGGCTGGGTTTTGGATTTGCCGCACGAACACCACCAGTAATCACCGGCTTCGAGTTCCATGGCGTAAGGCGCGCGCTGGGCGCAGACGGGTTTGCTCATATTCGGTTCCTTTGGATTAAAAACGACTACTTCACTACACCGGCAAACACCCGGCTTTTGGGCAAACCCAGACCGAGGAAAAACTGCTCCGCGACCATGATCGCCGATTCCGGCCCGGCGATGTAAACATCGCCGAGCTTCACATCGGGATGCCCGTCCACGATCCCCTGCAGGGTAGCACGCAGCGTTTCCGCGCGCTTGCCGGTAACGGCACGCAAATCATAGCCCGCCACCCACGCGGAGTAATGGAAATTATCCAGCGCATCGGCCCAGGCGCGGCCGACATTCGGCATGTAAATATGGTCGGCCACCGATCCGATCCAGTAGAGGTGCATGGCTTCGGCGGCATCCAGCGACATGGCGTGCTCGATCAGGCTCTTGATGGGGGCGAAACCGGCGTCGAAGGCGATGAAGTAAAGCGGGCGCGGCGATTTTTCGTGCAGGATGAACTCGCCCTGCGGTCCCTCGACCTCCACCGCATCGTTGCTCTTGAGACGGTTGAAAATGTAATCGGAAAACAGGTTGCCGGGCATGCGGCGCACATGAAAGAGCAGGTTGCGGTCGTCGCAGGGGCAACTGGCGACAGGCAGTTCGGCCACCAGGGACTTGCCCACCCGCAGCGTGACGTACTGCCCGGCCAGGAAGCGCAGGCGCCGGGTACGCGGCGTCTGCAGGTGCAGCAACACCATCTCGGGCGCCAGCGGCTCGATAGCCTTGACCTTGGCGGCAAGCTGCTGAAACGGTATATCCCGCACGCCGCACGCCACCGGCGCCTCGATATCCACATCGCTGACGGCGGTGTTGCTGCACAGCAGGATATAGCCCTGGTTCTTTTCCGCTTCCGGGATCACGTAATCGTGGTGACGCACTTTCTTGATCTGCCCGGACACCACCCGCGCCTTGCACAGGCCGCAATTGCCGCCGCTGCAGCCATAACTGAGCGGCACCCCGGCGCGCAGCGCGGCTTCCAGCAGGGTATCCTGGCCGTCGAGGAAAAAGTCGTGGCCGCTGGGCAGCACGCGCACATGCGCCGCCATGACACGCAACATGCTGTCCCTCACCGCCAGGGGGTTGGGGTAGCCCGGCTCCATCGCCGCACCGATCTCATCCTTGAGCCAGGTTTTTAACCCCGTTACCGTGGCTTTGGCCTGATCCTTGCATTGCCCTTCGATTTCGCTCAATTTACCCCGCAATCGGTCGAGCAGGATATTCAACTGCCTGACCTGAATCTCACTGTTCGCCAGCGTCATACTCAACTCGGTGACACGGGCGGCGAGCACTTCCGCTTCCGGCAGCGCGCGCTCGAACACGCGCTTGCCGAAGGCCCGTTCCTTGATGTAGGAAACCCGATCGAACTCGGTATTGTCTTCCAGTTGCGCGTCTGGGTAAGCGGCCAGCAGATCGTCCACCGTCACCATACCGTCGAAGGAAGACAATTCACCGTTCTGGACTCTTTTCTGCAGCGCGCCCCGCGTCACGCCCACCAGGCGCCCCGCTCTTGAAAGGCTCATCAGAATCTGGGGCATGGAAAACTCCTTCAAGCAGAGAAACCGTTGCCCATATCTTGACCCAAATGCTAAGCGTTCTCAATACCCCCAGATTGTCCATTGGAATGCATGGACATGTAGGAGCGCCGCCCCCGGCGCGAATGCGGCCGCAAATCGCGGCGAGCCCCCGGCCAAAACACCCGAGGACAAGGGCGCCGCTCCCACAGCGGTGTTTTGGCTCTAAATAGATAATCCGGGATTATCCATTGGAATGCACGCGCATGTAGGAGCGCCGCCCCCGGCGCGAATCGCGGCGAGGGCGCCGCTCCTACAGCGGTGTTTTGGCCCTAATGGATAATCTGGGATAATCCGGGATAAAATGATCGCCCGGCAACAATGCCCCAAGCGATGATCCACGACCCCCACCCGCCTGCCTCGACCAGCGACGATCGTTTCCCCCTCCTGCGCCAGGAGGCCGCCCGCTGCGTCGCCTGCGGCCTGTGCCTGCCGCATTGCCCGACCTACCGCAAAACACTGAACGAGGCGGATTCTCCGCGCGGGCGGATTTTCCTCATGGCGGCACTGTTGGAGCACAAACTCCCCCTCTCTCCGCAACTCGTCGGCCATCTCGACCTGTGCCTCGGCTGCCGCGCCTGTGAAAACGCCTGCCCGTCCAAAGTGCGCTATGGCCAATTGGTGGACGGCGTGCGCGCATGGATCGAACCCGGGCGGCAGCGCCCCTGGCGGCAGATTCTACTGCGCCGGGTTTTGTTCGACACGACGTCCAGACCCCGCCTGTTGCAAGGCGCTGGCTGGCTACTGCGCGCCTTGCGGCGCCCCTCCCCGCCTGTCGCCGGCACTTACCCAGCCCAGGGTGCGGCCCGTGGTGTGGTGGGGCTGTTTCTCGGCTGCGTGGCGCGACTGAGCGACGCGGAAACCCTGCATGCCGCCGTTTTTGTGCTCAACCAACTAGGCTACGCGGTACAGGTTGCGCCACGGCAAACCTGCTGTGGCGCGCTGCACGATCACGGCGGCGAACGGGAAACCGCGCAACGCCTGGCGCGGGAAAACCGCACCGCTTTTGCCGGGCTGGATTTGCAAGTCATTGTTCACGCGGCTTCGGGCTGCGGCGCCACCCTGGCCGAATACACGCCACCGCTCGCCGCGCCGGTGCTGGACATCAGCGCTTTCCTCGCGGCGGCTGAAGGCTGGGAGCAGGTCACGCTCGCGCCGCTGGAGCAAACCATCGCGGTGCATGAACCCTGCCTGAGCCGCAACGTGCTGCACGACCAGGATGCTCCCTACGCGCTGCTGCGGCGGATTCCCGGCGCCACCATCACGGCGCTGGCCGGCAATGATCAATGCTGCGGCGCGGCGGGCATTTATGCCCTGACCCAGCCGGAAATGGCGGGGAAGCTGTTGCGTGATAAAATCGACGACATCAAGACAAGCGGCGCATGCACTATCGCCACTTCCAATCCGGGTTGCGCCATGCATCTGGCCAACGGCCTGCGGGCAGAGGGATGGAAAGTGGAAGTGCTGCATCCGGTTACGTTAGTGGCACGGCAAATGGGGTACACAAAATGATCCTGGAAAAACAGTTAGCCACAGAGAACACAGAACTCACAGAGATAAGGCGGTTTTTCTCTGTGAACTCTGTGTTCTCTGTGGCCTGAAGTGAGGTATTGAAAAATGATTTCGCTAGATAAACTGGTCGTTGAATTCGACAAGGGCCTGCGCACCCTGTTCGCGCCCGCGCCGACCCTGCGGCCCCTGCCGGGTAAGGATTTACCCGACGCCGAACTGAGCACGGAGGAGAAGCGCCGCGCCGTCGCCCTGATGCGCGTCAACCATTGCGGCGAAATCTGCGCCCAGGCGCTGTACCAGGGCCAGGCGCTCACGGCGCGCAACGAGGAAGTCAAAGCCGCGCTGGTGCAGGCTGCATGGGAAGAAACCGAGCACCTCAACTGGACCGAAACCCGCATCAAGGAGCTGGGCGGGCGCACCAGCTTCCTCAATCCGCTGTGGTACACCAGTTCCCTCGCCATCGGCGCGCTGGCCGGCGCGCTGGGCGACAAGTGGAATCTCGGCTTTCTGGCGGAAACCGAGCATCAGGTGGAAAAACACCTGGAAAGCCACCTCGGACGCCTGCCGCAGCAGGATGAAAAAAGCCGCGCCATCCTGGAACAGATGAAAACCGACGAGATCCAGCACGCCAACACGGCGCTGGAACATGGCGGCGCGCCACTGCCGCTGCCAGTAAAGGCGGCAATGAGGCTGTCCTCGAAAATCATGACCCAAACGGCCTACTGGGTTTGAACGCCCGTCATACGGTATCTCTGGAGAGATAAACCTTGACTACTTTCGCCGAAAACCTCGCACAACTGGAAAGCATCGACGCCTTCTCGAAACTGGAACTGTTCGACGCCGCCGGCAACATGGTCGCGCGCATCGAGAATCAGCCGGGCAGCCAGGGTTCCCTCAAGGTGTATCGCCACCTTGCGGAAAAATGGGGCGCCATCAATCCGGCCGCAGCCGAGGAAGGCTTGCGGCTCTATGCCGAGCATAGCGGGGATGCGCGCCGCAATCCCGGCAAACATCCCAACATCGACCGCCTGTTCGAAATCATCCATAGCGGGACCACATATGCGGCGCACCTCACCCCGGCAGCGCCGGTTTAAGAGCTTATTCCCCTAGTGAAACAATCCTTCCTGATCCTGATCGCGCTTGCCGTAGTCATCCTGGCCGCCGCATTGCTTCGCCCCACGGCGGGCGAACGCAACACGCAAGCCATCGCGGGGCTGCCGTGGCAAATCGAAATCCTGCCGGACGGCCATTCAAGAGTATTCGGCTTGACCCTGGGCGCAAGCACCCTCGCCGACGCGCGCGAGCGTTTCGGCACGGATATGGAAGTGGCCGTGATCGCCGCCCCGGGAGAGGCGGGTTCGCTGGAAGCCTATTACAACCAGGTCACGGCCGGCGTGCTTACCGGAAAGATGATCCTGACCGCCGCGCTGAACAAGGAAAGCGTGGAAGGCATGCGACAGCGCGCGGTAAAAAAGCAACACATGGAGAGCAGCACGCGCAAGTTCTCCCTCGATCCGGACGATCTGGCGCAAGCTTATGACACCCAGATCGAGAGCATTACCTACATTCCCTCCGCCAGTTTCGACGCGGACATTGCCGTGAGCCATTTCGGCCAACCGGCGGAACGCATCCGCAGTTCCGCGCGCGTGGAAAACCTGCTTTACCCCGCCAAGGGATTGGCCCTGACGCTCGACAGCGAGGGCAAGGAAGTGCTGCAGTACGTGGCGCCCCGGCAGTTCGCGCGCTTGCGCGACCCGCTGTTGTAGGAGCGGCGCCCTTGTCCTCGGGTGTTTTGGCCGGGGGCTCGCCGCGATGTGGCGGGCACATCGCGGCGAGGGCGCCGCTCCTACAGGGCCGTGTTACGAAATCCCCTGACTCATCAGATAATCCTCGTAACTGCCGATGTGGTGACGGTAGCCGCCCTTGCCATCCAGTTCGAGGATCTGTGTCGCCAGCGAGGAGACGAACTGGCGGTCGTGGCT
>JAUYFW010000339.1 GCA_030690835.1 Sulfurimicrobium sp.
CGATCTGTCGCATGTCGAAATCCTGGTGCTGGACGAGGCCGACCGCATGCTGGATATGGGTTTTATCCGCGACATCAAGAAAATCCTCGCGCTGCTGCCCAAGCATCGACAGAATCTGCTGTTCTCCGCCACCTTCTCCGACGAGATCAAGGCGCTGGCTGACGGCTTGCTGAACAAGCCCGCGATGATCGAGGTGGCGCGTCGCAACGCCACTGCCGACAACGTGTCGCACAAGGTTTACCCGGTGGACCGCGACAAGAAACGCGCCCTGCTTACCCACCTCATCAAGCAGCACGACTGGTCGCAGGTGCTGGTGTTCACCCGCACCAAGCACGGCGCCAACCAGCTGGCCGAACATCTGGTCAAGGGCGGTATTCCGGCGCTGGCGATCCATGGCAACAAGAGCCAGTCGGCGCGGACGCGCGCCTTGAGCGAATTCAAGGACGGCAGTCTGAGGGTGCTGGTGGCGACCGACATCGCTGCCCGTGGCATCGATGTTGTTGACTTGCCGCATGTGGTCAATTTCGAGCTGCCCAACGTGCCGGAAGATTACGTTCACCGCATCGGCCGCACCGGCCGCGCGGGTGCTTCGGGCGAAGCCGTGTCGCTGGTTTGCGTCGATGAACTCAAGCTGCTGGCGGATATCGAAAGACTGCTGAAGCGGGAGTTGCCCGAGGAAGTGGTGCCGGGTTTCGAGCCGGATCGGAACGCCAAGCCCGAGCCGATCCAGAACGGACGCGGGTCAACACCGGGCGGTCGCGGTCAGCCGAGAGGCCGTTCTTCCTCGCCCAGGGCGCCCTCGCAGAACCGGGGTGCGGCGCCGGCCAGAGAGGCGAATGGCAATGTGGCTACACCACGGACGCCGCCGCTGCACCGTTCCGGTGGGCGCCATCGCTGATTAAAAGCCTTAAAAGCCTAAGGGGCCAAATCCTGCATTTTCATAATGCAGGTTTGGCCCCTTAGGTCTTTAAATCCAGATTATGCTCGTGCATGTAGGAGCGCCGCCCCCGGCGCGAATGCGGTCGCAAATCGCGGCGAGGGCGCCGCTCCCACAGCGGTGTTTTGGCTCTGAATGGATAATCTGGGTTTAATGAAAGCGCCAGATTGACTATCTTGGCACACTAAATTCGCTCAGTTGTTCAAGCCTTTTTGCAGTAACTCCGCCACTACCTCGTTCAGTCCCATCTGACGTTCTTGCGCCAGTGACTGGATATGCTTCACCAGATCGCCGTTCAGTTTGACTGCAAACGGCACCAGGCCGAGCGCCTGATCGAGTTTGCGTTGTTCGCGCCGGTCTACGGATACTGCGGTCTCTTGACCGATGCGCCCAGCTGCGCCGGGTCGGTTGATTTGGCTCTTTATTTTCATGCCGATATTTTTTTCCAGGTCAGTTCTTTTCATGGTCTCTTAATCCGGCAATGCGATTTTCTGGTCGACGCTGAACTGATAGTCGCGGAATACGTGCTCCGCACTGAGTATCTGGTAACTGCCGTCCGGCAGGCGTCGCGTGGCGTCCTTGAGCCGATAGGTGTAATGGCCGCAGGTCCAGCAATTGAAGTTGCGCATGTGGGTGCAAAGGCAGGTCTTGTCCTGCACCGAGATTTTCTTTGCCTTCGGGTGGGCGGCCACTTCGCGATTGTAGGCTTCGATGTAGGAGCAATTCCCGGAGGCATCGAGCAGGTAGCCGTAAGACTCGCAGCCAGGACGGACGCCTGAGCCGATTGCCGGGCAATTTTTGAGCATCCGCATCGGGTAGCCCGTGGGTGAAACGGTGTTGACCTCGATGTCCTCCTCAGTTGCCTTGATGTACTCCTGCATCACTTTCTCCGGCAGGCCGCACTCGTGTACCGCGGTAAAGCGTGTTGCCACCTGTACCGCCGCCGCGCCGTTTTCGAGGAAGGACACGGCATCGCTGCCGGTAAAAATTCCCCCAGCCGCAATCAGCGGAATATCCAATTTCTCGGTCTGCAAATATTGCGAAATTTCAGCCATGATCGTGTGCAGATCGTATTTCGCCCAATCCATGTCGAAGCCAAGATGCCCGCCGGCCAGCGGCCCTTCGACCACGACGAAATCCGGTAGGCGATTGAGCTTGGCGGTTTTGCGCAGGAATAGCTGCAGCGCCCGAAGCGAGGAGACAATGATGCCGAGCCTGGCATCGCGAAAGCGGGGGTGATCCTCCATCAGCGCAAACGAACCGAGGTGCAGCCCTGCGCTCAACGTGATGCCGTCAATCCCGGCATCCAGCGCCGTGCGCAGGCGAACGCGCAACGTTTCGCGCGGCGCGTTCATGGTGAGTTTTTCCATGCAGTTGATGAAGATCATGCCCGAACCGCGTTTGGCTTCCATCGTCTTGCTCACATGCAGACGCGTGGATTCGGCTACCTGGCCGAGGTCGAATTTCACTGCGGATTTGTCGGAATTGTCGAGATTGTAGGTGTACAGCTTCAACTTTTCCTTGACGAAATCGGTGTCATAACGACGATCCGACACCGTAGGCAACATGGCATCCGAGATATGTCCCACGCCACCCAGTCGCGCGGCTTCCAGTGCCAGTTCGGCGGTGGAAATATCCACGCCCATCCCGCCAATCATGATTGGTACCAGTTCCTGCTTGCCAAAGCGCAGGCGAAAATCATCCACACGTTTCATTGCTATCCTTCAATTTCGAATCAAGGAATTACTTTTCCTTGGGGCAAAACGTATTTTCCCACTTTCTGCCTCTTAATAGCAAAAAACCGAGACTAAAACGCTTGAAGAATTTCACTCGTGGTTTAGCATATGCGGAAATATTCCGGCAGACTATTTCTGAAATGCACGAATAGCGGGGTAGCAACATGTTCAATCAGGCCAAAATAATCGCATAATGCGACTTGTCTAGCCGTCCATTAAACTGCAAAAGGAGTTGACCATGTTGGTGCGCGATGTCCTTGCTGTAAAAGCTGGCGAAATTTTCAGTGTCGCTCCCGAGG
>JAUYFW010000209.1 GCA_030690835.1 Sulfurimicrobium sp.
GCCATCTCATTCTGGCCACCACGCACACGCAGGCGCGCTACGCACTGCCCCCCGTGGTAAAACAGTTCATCAAACGCTACCCCAAAGTAAAACTCGGCCTGCATCAGGGTAATCCGACACAGGTCGCCGAGCTGGTATTGAATGGCGAAGCCGACATCGCCATCGCCACCGAGAGCCTGCTGCTCTACGAGGGACTGGTCACCCTGCCCTGCTACGAATGGCATCACTGCGTGGTCGTGCCGCCCAAACACCCGTTGCTGGAAGAAAAACGGCTGACGCTGGCAAAAATCGCGGAATATCCCATCATCACCTACGACTTCGCTTTCAGCGGGCGCGGCAAAATCAACGAGGCGTTCGAGAAAGCGGGCATCGAGCCGAACATCGCGCTCACCGCCATCGATGCCGACGTGATCAAGACCTACGTGGAACTGGGGCTGGGCATCGGCATCCTCGCCGAGATCGCCTTCATCCCGGAACGCGACCGGCACCTGCGCATGATCGGAGCTAAACACCTGTTCAAACCCAACACCACGCGCATCGCGATCCGCAGGAACGAATACCTGCGCGGCTACACCTACGACTTCATCGAACTGTTCGCCCCGCAACTGACCCGTGCGGTCGTTGCCAAGGCGATGCACCTGTCCACCTTACCCCAGAAGCAATTATCGGAGAAACAACCATGAACGAAACTTTGCGCATCCAGCAATCCCACCGCAGCATCCGCAGCTACAAGCCCGACCCGGTCAGTGACGCCATACTCGACCAGATCATCGCCGCCGCGCACCGTGCGCCGACCTCGATGAACGCGCAGGAAATCTCGCTGATCGTGGTGCGCGATGCGGAAAAACGTGCGCGCATCGCCGAGCTTTCCGGCGGGCAAATGCGGGTTGCTCAGGCGCCGGTGTTCATCGTCATCGCCATCGACTTCCACAAGACCGACCTCGGCGTGCGCAAGGCCGGGCAGACGCAGATCATCCACGAAAGCATGGAAGGCTTCGGCGTCGCCGCAGTCGATGCGGGCATCGCTCTCGGCACGCTGATCACCGCCGCCGAATCGCTCGGGCTGGGCATCGTCCCGATCGGCAGCATCCGCCGCAACCCGCAGGACATGATCGCCCTGCTCGGCCTGCCGCCGCTCACCTTCCCGCTGGTCGGCCTGTGCATCGGCCATATCAAGGACGACATGCCACTGAAGCCGCGCATGGACATCAAGACCTTCCGCCACGACGAGCGCTACGACGCCTCCGGCTACGGAACCACATGTTGCCTTGATTTCTATACCACCATACTCGAATGGGCTGAATGGAGTCTTGTCCCGCAATTTGCCCGCTTGCCTGAGCTTTTCAAAGGCTGCCTTACCACCAGCGTTCATCAACAACAAATCAGGATATCCGTCTTGGTGTGGATTTTTGATGAACTTTCCCCCCGACATTTTGATGAGGCTCATGGCGAATAGCTCTCCAATAAACGCAGAAAGATTTCTCATACCAAGAATGGAGAAGACATCAACAGGAATGTCTTGGGTGATCTTGTCAATCACAAGATGAGTATCAGCAAGCGCCTTCACGAAAATATTTATGTCAATTTTTTCCTTCTCATTTTTGTGGGAAAAAAAGTCAGTGTTTGCCTTTTTGTTTATTAGATAGGTCATTGATTTCCGCCGATACTTTCATTAGAAAAGTTGGCAAGTCAACGCCCAGCGCATTAATGATTTGCTCTAGGGAGTCGAGCGTGATGTTTCTCACTGCACGCTCCACCCCAGATATGTAGGTACGATCTAACC
>JAUYFW010000347.1 GCA_030690835.1 Sulfurimicrobium sp.
CATCGGGTTGGCTGTCGTCGCGTCGCCGATCTTCGCCTCCACCACCACCAACGGAATGCCATTCACGAACAGCACGATGTCGGGGATGATGCACTGCTTCACACAGCCCGGCGTGTCGATGCGGAACTGGTTGATGGCGTGAAAGACGTTGTGCTCCGGGTGCGCAAAGTCGATCAGCCGAACCACCGGGTCGCTTTCGCCCGTCACCTCGTTGCGCTCCACCTGCGCCTTGAGGAACAGCGCCTGCACCGCCTCGTTGGCCTCCAGCAGCGTACGATTCGGCTGACGCAGAATCTGGTCGCGCAGATCGTCGAGCTGGCGGTCAGTCAGCCAGGCCGTGCCGTCAGCGGTGCGGTTGATGGCGCGCACAGCTTCGCGGAACACCTCGGGCAGCAGCCATTCGCGGAAGCTCCCGCGCAGGCTCGCTGCCGGGTCGCTTGGGATAAAACCTTGTCCTTGGTCGATGACCTTCCAGCCCAGCGCCGCAAGCTGGTCGAGGAAGGGTTTTTCGACGTGGAGATATTCAGACACCGGTTTCATCCCGGCTGCGAGCACGCTGTTCGAGCAACGTCCTTCCTGCCGCCGTTAACCGGTACTTCTGCTTGCTGCTTTTGGGTTTGTCGGGGATGGTCATTTCGATCAGGCCGGAATCCAACGCGGGTTGCAGGTAATCGTTGGCAAAGTGCATCCGGTCCTTAAGCCCCAAGCCCTCCATAATTTCCGCCCTTGTCAGCTCGCCACGGATGGCTGTAACCAACTTGTGGACTTGCGGGGTGACTTGCGGGGTAACTTGCGGGGTAACTTCCCCGGTAACTTGATCTCGACTTGGTCCCGACTGGGCCCCTACCTCTGCCTGGCTCATCGCCTTCTTATGAACGGGCAGGCGGATCAGCAGGTGGGTGCGGTCGTCGTCGCTCTCGAATTCAGGTGCGGGAGAGCCATTCTCCTTCATGACCTTCAGAATCTTGGGAATGCCCGTGGAGCGCCCCTCGGTGAGGTCCAGCTCCTTGAGGAATTCGCCGATGCGGCGATTGCGGTAGCGACGGCTGACCGCTTTGCCGACCCGCAGGTCTTCCATCCGGATAGAGCGATCCGGTCCGGGAAAGCTCAGCACCACCAGATCCTCCGGCGTGATCCGTACTTCGATGGGCTCTCGCTCTTCATAGATACTCTGTTCAAGGTCAAGCATTGTTCTGCAATTTTTGCGCTTTCCGGCTCATGCTGGAATAGCGTAAAAGCGGGCGTTATCGAAGGGTTTGTCGTGCTTCAACATGCCGTGGATGGCATGCAGCAGTTTGCGCATGACGGCGCAGACCGCCTGCAAGGGTTTCTTGCCGTTATCCACGAGGTGCTGGAAATAGGCCTTGACGTGAGGGTCGTGCTGTTTGGCACTCAAGGCCGGCATGTACAGGGCTGAACGAATATGGCGGTTGCCGGCCTTGGCCAAGCGCGCTTGTTTGTGGACGCTTTTGCCGGAATCGAAGGCGCGCGGATCGAGGCCGGCGAACTTCACCCATTCCCGGTGGGAAAGACCTGGCGGCAACAGCAAGAGTTCACCCATGAGCGCGATGGCACTGGTTTCAGCAACCCCCTTGATGCCCGTGAGCAACTGGAACATTCGTTCAAGATCGGAGTGTTTCCCGATCAGGAGACGCGCCTCTTTGCTTAAACGAGCAATGCGTTTCTCCAGTTGGGAGATGGACAGGTTGACATCGCGCAGCACGCCTTTAGGGGTTTCCTGGGAGGCGCTCAAGGCATGGCGATGGTTCTTGGCAGCGGCTTTCTGACGGGTCAGCGCGTCAATGCGGCGAGCGAAACTACGGATGGCGATCTTTTCGTCGGACGGGCGCGTCCAGGCGACGAAATCCATCCGCTCGGCGTATTGGGCCAGCGTTTCAGCATCGACGGCATCCGTCTTGCTGTTTTTCATCAACGCTTTGGCGAAGTTGTGGGAAGCTTTCGGATTGACCACCATGAGCGCCAGCCCGGCGTCATGAAGGGCGATGGATAGATCGAAATGGTAGATCCCGGTGGCTTCCAGGCAAACGATGATTCCCGGCAAACCGGCCAGCTTCTTCACCAGGCGGACCCGATCAGCAGGGGTGTTGGTGAATTTCTGTGCCTTGTAAGGGATACCGTTCTTGCGGATGACGAGGATCAATTCCTCGGCGCCGACGTCAATTCCGGCGAAGAGCGGTTTGGATTCCTGGACAATTTGTTTGGATTGAATGGTCATAATGTTTATCTGTAAGGTTAAAGAAAGTAAACTATCCACCGGTTCCCCGACCCTGCACACGCGCCTACCTTCCTTGTGTATGCAGGCTCTAAGCCTCAGATACTCCACGGTATGGGCGAATAGGGCGGGGGGCCAATCTACAAGCAGGCTCTGGTTAAAAAACCAGTCCTCAGGAGCGGACGGCCTCCCCTGTGAATCGTGAAATCTTACTTAACCTCCTCGACAACGCTTCATTAAATTCGATCATACAAGGAGCGGTGGTACACGGCATTGACCACCGCCTCTTCAATGGCCGCGTAAGGGAAATTCCAGAGGCGCTCGGCCTCGGCACGGTCCGGGTGCTTGATGACGGTTTCCCGCAGGTAGTTGCGCCGGATGTAGTCGAGCGCCTCGCGGGTCATGCGTGCTAGCGGCCCCTGGAAGATTTTCTCCTCGAAGCGGTCGCCCCCCGCGCCCTCGGGAAACCACACCACATCGATCTGCGTCGCCGGAAAAAACTGGTGTGGGCGCTCGTTGAAAAAGAGCAAGCCCACGTTCTTCACCATGGGCGCTTCCGCAGGGCCGCCCACCACGTTCATCTGGCGTCCCAGGGCTTCGGTCGAAAGCGCTCCGGCCTCAGCCGCGAGATCGCTGCCCACCTCGCGCAGGAATTCCTCCATCAGGCGCGGTGACAAATCCCCCAGCCCGGCGGTCCGGTGATACCGGTCGTCGAAAGGAACGGTCGCCGTCAGGCTGAGCAGCTCGCGCTCATCCGCGCCGCGCGCCTCCACGGTGCTGGAATAGCGCCGGATGTAATAGTGCAATTCCTTGTATTTGGCAGTCACCGCAGCCGGCGCCTTGTAAGGCCGGTTCTGCCCGCCCGGCGCCCACAGCACGATCAGGTTATGGCCTTCAAACACCTCCACGCTCAGCACGGGAAAATACGGCGGCTGGATCAGGTTGCAATAGCCAAGCAGTTCGCGCTGAATCTTGTCCAGTTGATTGGTGGCCAAGCCAACCGGCGGAAAGACCGGCTGGCCATTTTCATCGCAGTCCTGCCCGATGACGATGTAGCCGCCGCCCAGGTTCTCGAAGTCGTTGGCAAAAGCGCACAGCGTGCGCACGATGGCGTCCGGGTTCCAGCCCGCCTTGTATTCAATGCGGTCGCCTTCCACCGTGCGCTGGCGCAAGAGGTCGGCAAGGTTGATCGGCAGTTTGCTAGGCATGAGGCGGCTCCGTTTCGGCCACCGGGCCAAGCGTCGCGACGCGTTCGGCAACCACCCGCGCAACTCGGATCAGGGCTGCCACCAGCGCATCGTCCACATCCAGATCGCCTTCGTATTCGGCCAGGTTGCGCTTGTTGTGCGCTTGATCGAGCACCCGCCATTGCGCGGC
>JAUYFW010000211.1 GCA_030690835.1 Sulfurimicrobium sp.
GCAGCGCGGCGCGTGTTTCGTGCGCGGCCGCGTCAATGATGCGATGGTGCTCACCACTTACGGACGCTCATCGGGGTTTTGCGTCGATCCGATCGAGAAGAAGCCGCTCAATCATTTTTATCCCGGCAGCAGCATCCTGTCGTTCGGCACGGCGGGCTGCAACCTCGCCTGCAAGTTCTGCCAGAACTGGGACATCTCCAAATCGCGCAGCTTCGACAAGCTCGCCGACCAGGCCAGCCCGGAAGCCATCGCGCGCGCCGCCGCAGAACATGGCTGCAAGAGCGTCGCATTCACCTACAACGACCCGGTGATCTTTGCCGAATATGCGATGGACACAGCCGATGCCTGCCGCGAACGCGGCATCAAGACCGTGGCAGTCACGGCGGGCTATATACACGATCAGCCGCGCCGCGAGTTCTTCGCCAAAATGGATGCCGCCAATGTCGACCTCAAGGGATTCACCGACGAGTTCTACGTCAAACTTTGCGGCGCGCACCTGCAACCGGTGCTGGACACGCTGAAATATCTGCGCCAGGAAACTAACGTATGGGTCGAATTGACCACGCTGCTGATACCAGGTTACAACGATTCAGCACAGGAAATCGGCGCGATGAGTGAATGGATCGTCAAGGAGCTCGGTGTGGATGTACCGCTGCACTTCAGCGCATTCCACCCGGATTACAAGATGGTCAACGTCCCCGCTACCCCGCTGGAAACCTTGACACAGGCGCGGCAAATCGCCCGCGCTGCGGGTCTGCTGTATGTCTATACCGGCAACGTGCATAACCTCGAGGGGGACACCACGAGCTGCCCGTCATGCGGCAGCGCGCTGATCGTGCGCGACTGGTATGAGATCAAAAAATACCGTCTCACCCCAGACGGCCATTGCCCGGACTGCAATGCGAAAATTGCCGGGCACTTTGAAAAATTCACCAAGGCATTCGGGGCACACCGCATTCCAATCGTAATGGGAGGCCAATTGTGACAGGAGGATCGCCATGAGCACCGTACATATTCCAGCCGACCAGGTCGAACTCGATGGCGAACTGATCCTGCCGCCATCCGCCAAGGGCGTGGTGCTGTTCGCCCACGGCAGCGGCAGCAGCCGCTTCAGCCCGCGCAACACCTATGTCGCCGAAGTGCTGCAACAACATGGCATCGGCACGCTGTTGTTCGACCTGCTGACGCGTGAAGAGGATCAGGATTACGCCACGCGCTTCGACATCGCGCTGCTCACGCGCCGCCTGCTGGCGGCCACCGCCTGGTTGCAGGCCAACCCGAACACGCAAACGCTCGAACTCGGCTATTTTGGCGCCAGCACCGGCGCGGCGGCGGCATTGCAGGCGGCGGCGAAAATGGAAAATAAAATTGCCGCCGTGGTATCGCGCGGCGGACGCCCCGACATGGCCGGAGAGATTGCCTTGAGCTGCGTGACCGCGCCGACCCTGCTCATCGTCGGCGCCGCGGACTATGGTGTGATCGAATTGAACCAGCAAGCCTATGCGCTGATGAACTGCGAGAAGGAACTCATCCTGATTCCCGGTGCAACGCATTTATTTGAAGAACCCGGCACGCTGCAACAGGCCGCACACAGCGCGGCCTCCTGGTTTATGCAGCATCTGTAATTTCAGACAGTAACGCCAATAATCTAACCCGTTCGTGGTGAGCCTGTCGAACCACACGCACCCTTCGACAAGCTCAGGGCGAACGGTTGG
>JAUYFW010000212.1 GCA_030690835.1 Sulfurimicrobium sp.
GCTGTCGTTGGCTTTTTCGACGCTGCGCGTCTCGGCAATAATGCCCTTGCCAAGCACCTCGCCGATGGCTTCAAGCAGGGTCGATGACGTCACCGGCTTGGTCAGCACCGTCTTGAGCACCACTCCGCGCTCCTCGGCGGAACCGAGCGCTTCTTCGCGGCCATAGGCGGTGACCATGATGACGGCCGGGGTCTTCGTCAGATGCCCGTCCTGCAGGTGCTGGACGGTCTCGACGCCGTCCATCCCCGGCATCTTCCAGTCCATCAGCACCAGATCGTAGGGCAGTTCCTTCTTCTCTGCGGCGGCGATCATCTCCAGCGCCTGCCGGCCGTCCCAGGCCGCATCGACCTCCAGGCCGAAGGTCTTCGCCATGGTCGACAAGATTTCGCGTGCCGAGGCGTTGTCGTCCACCACCAGCACGCGCACGCCGAGCAGTTCGTCGGCACGGAACATGCGGCGCGGCATGGGGTCCTTCTGCAGGCCGAATTTGGCATGGAAGTGGAAGGTAGAGCCACGGCCGGCCTCGCTTTCCACCCAGATGCGGCCGTTCATCATTTCGACCAGGTTCTTCGAAATCGCCAGCCCCAGCCCGGTGCCGCCGTACTTGCGGGTGGTCGAGGCATCGGCCTGGCTGAAGGACTGGAACATCTTGCCGCATTGCTCGGGGGTCATGCCGATGCCGGTATCGCGCACCCAGAAATGCAGTTCGACGTCCGACTCTGTCTGCGCTACGTTCTCGACGCCGACAACGATCTCACCCGACTCAGTGAACTTCACCGCGTTGTTGCCCAGGTTGATGAGTACCTGTCCGAGGCGCAGCGAGTCGCCGACCAGCGCGGTCGGCACGTCCGGCGCGGCGCTGAACAGCAGTTCCAGCCCCTTGTCATCGGTCTTCATGCCGACCAGGTTGGCCAGGTGATCCATCACGTCTTCGAGGCGGAAGTCGATCTTCTCCATCGACATCTTGCCGGCCTCGATCTTCGAGAAATCGAGGATGTCGTTGATGATGCCGAGCAGGTTCTCGCCGGCGCGGTGTACCTTCTGGATATAGTTGCGCTGCTTCTTGTCGAGTTCGGTTTGCAGCGCCAGATGCGACATGCCGATGATCGCGTTCATCGGCGTGCGGATCTCGTGGCTCATGTTGGCGAGGAAATCGCTCTTGGCCTTGGTGGCTTCCTCGGCGATTTCCTTGGCGTGCAGGACGGCCTGCTCGGCCTGTTTGCGCTCGGTGATGTCGCGCACTGAAACGCACACATAGGAGCTGTAACTCCCGACCCCCAGCCCCGCCAGTTTGGTGATACCGACTTCCACCGGGATACCCGCTCCTCCCTGACGCACACCGTGCATTTCGTGGGGGATGCTCATCGTGCGCACGGATGCCGCATCGCCTGCCAGATAGTCGGCGCACAGCGCCGGCATCAGCGTTTCGACGGGCAGTCCGATCAGTGCTCCGTCGCCATAGCCAAAAACAGCGACAGCCTGTGGGTTGGCAAGGATGATGACGCCGCCCTCGTCAGTTACCAGCATGCCATCCGGCGCCATGTCGATGATGCCGCGATACCATTCTTCGGTGGCCTTTATCTCTATCTGTTGCGCTTCGAGTTCCACGGTCTGCTCTTCGAGCCGGGCCGCCTGCTTTTCCATATTCTCGGCCTGGCGCTGGGTTTCTTCGAGCAGGGTTTGCGTTCTGGCATTGCGTTCGAGGATTTCCAAGCTCATCGCCAGGATCGGCATCAGGCCGTCGAGCAGGGCCTGCTCGTTGGCACCGAAACTCTCGAACGTTGCCAGTTCCACCACCGCCAGCAGCTTCTCGCCGCGCAATACCGGCAGTACGGCAATGGTGCTCGGCGCGGCCTCGCCGAGGCTGGAGCCGATGCGAATGTAGTCCGCCGGCGGCTGGGTAAGGATGATCGGCGTGCGCTCCAGTGCGCACTGGCCGACCAGGCCCTGGCCGATGGCGAAATACTGGTCGAGGTTCTTGCGCTCGCGGTAGGCGTAGCCGCCGAGCAGTCGCAGCCGTCGCTGCTCCTCCTCGAATATGTAGAACACGCCATGTCCGACCTTGATCAGGGGCGCCACGCCGGAGAGAAACTTCTGCGCCAGTTCCGTGAAGCTGGTTGCCGCCTGCAACTCGGCCGAGATCGCCGCCTGGTGGGTCTTGATCCAGCGCTGCGCCACCATTTTCCGCGCTTCGGCCTGCAGGAGGCCGATGGCCCGTGCCAGGTCGCCGACCTCGCTCGTGTAATCGGTGTGAGGCACGACCTGATCCACATCGCCGGCAGCGATTTTCTCGACGGTGGCGCGAAGGCGCTGCGTCGGCCCCAGGATCGACTTGCCAACGAGGATGCCGAGCAGGATGCCGAGAGCGAGGCCACCACCGAGGAGCATGAGGGAGAACTGCGCGCTCTGCTCGGCGAAACGCAGGGATTCGGTTACTGTCTTTTTGGCGCCCTCCTCCTTGACGCGAACCACCTGCGCCAGCGCCTCGTTGGCGGCAATTCCCGATTTCTGGAAGTCGCCGGAGGCGACCAGGGCTTGCGCTTCACCAAATTTTTCCTGCTGCACGAGGACGAGCGCCTTATCGACTTCCCGGCTGTAGGCCGCGAACGCCTCTTCGAAACGGGCCAGGTTCTTTCTGTTCTCGTCGCGGATGATGCGCGGGCGAAGTTCCTCGATTTCCTTCGGCACCTGGCCGCGGACCTGGGCCAACTGGGTCAGGGCCAGTTGGCGACCGGCCGCGTCCGACGCAAGGAGAGCCTGGCGCAGCGTCCGGCCTATTTGCGCATAGTTGTACTGCGCATCCTTGGCATTGGAAACGCCCAACATTTCCGTCTCGTAGATCGTGTGGATGTCGGCGATCAATACCCGCTGGCTATGGATGCCCTCGATCGCCAGCCCCAAGGCGATCAACAGCAGCACCGCAAAACCCGCGGCAAGTTTGTGCGCCAGCGGCCGGCGTTCCAGCGCAGTCATCAGGAATTTCATGGCTTCATCTCCAAATTGTGAGCCTCAAGCGTCCGTCGAGCCTGTTCGGCATCCTCGGCCAGGCTCATCGCGGCAATACGCTCCTGCCGCAGCAGTTCGGCCTGCTGCTGCAGTCTGGCGTGCGCTTCATCGGCCCGGCGGCGCGCCAGCGACATGGTGCTCACCATGCGGGCGAAACCGGTGAGGAAACCGAGGATTGCCGGCAGCCGCTGCTCGTCCATCATCGGCGCCTCGGCAATCGCCTTGAGGTAATCGGCCTCGTCATAGCCGAACTGCCGGGCCTGCTGTCGGAAAAATTCGACATCGGGCGGTTCGATATGGAACTGGCCGATGAAGACATTGGCCAGGTGCTGTCCCTCGACGATGATGGGCGAGGCGCAGTCGGTCATGCCGTTCTTGCACTTGTACAGGGTGAAGTCCTGGCCGTCTTGCAGCTTGAGCGCGAACTCGGTATCCCTTTCGATGCAGCGGGCACAGGATTCCGGATTGACACGGTGAAAATCCGTGCAGGCGCGCTGCCAACGCGACGATGCGAGCACATTCGCTTCGAGATCGATGATTGCGGCGGGAACGCCAACCGAATCGCAGAAGGCGGTAAACAGCTTTTGCAGTTCGCCGAGATCCACCAGATCTCCCAGTGCGAGAGTCTTCCGAGGGGCCGTCGCTGTCGACTGATCGCCATGCTCGGCGACAAACGCGGCGGCATCGGCCTGCAGATCGAGAATCTCGGCCGACTCGTATCGCGGCGCACGACCGAGCGCGGTCTCCAGTTGATTGACTTCGCGCTTGAGTTCGAGGATGCGCTGCTCGCGACCCTGCGCAAGACGGTTGAAACGCTCGGCGTCGGCCAGGCGTTCCAGTTCGCGTTCGGCATTCTTGATCTGGCTGATGTCGATGAAAGTGCCAACCAGCCCGCCGGGAGCGCCATCCCGGCGGCGGAAGCCCGAGACGAAATACAGTGTGTCGTGCAGCTTGCCGTCGGCGAAGGGAATCTTCATGTCCCGCCGAACCGTGCCGGCGCTGGCGATGGTTGCCTCGTCCTCGGCCTGGTAGGCGAGGCGATCGGCTTCCGGCAGGTAGTCCAGGTCGAGCACGCGCTTGCCGATCAGATCCTCGCGGCGGACACCAAACACTTCTTCGTAGGCACGATTGAAGCCGAGGAAGCGGGTATCGGCATCCTTGGTGAACACCGGGTAGGGAATGGTGTCGACCAGCGCCTGCTGGAAGGCCAGTTGTTCGGCGTTGGCCCGCTCGGCGGCGACCGTTGCCGTCAGTATCTCCTCGGTATGGGCGACGCGACCGACGATCTCGATGTTCATCGCCAGGAGTCCCGTCATTGCCTCGAACTGCTCGCGCGCCTGGTCGTCGGGCACGTCGAGCAGGGCGACCTCGACCACGCCGAGCAATTCCTCGTTGAGCCGGATCGGCGCCAGCATCAGTGCCGCCGGGCGTGTTTCGCCGAGGCCCGAGCGGATGGCGCCGAAGCCCGCGGGCGCCGTTTCGATTACCTGCATGCGACGCTCGACGGCACATTGGCCGAGCAATCCTTCACCCACCGCCAATTTCTCGGGCAGGTCGCTGCCGCAGGCGTAGCTGCCTGCGAGATGCATGGTCGTGGTCGACCCGGTGTCGAACAGGTAGGTCACTCCCTGCAGGGCGCCCAACAAGCGATGGGATTCGTTGAGGAAGGCTTGCGTGAGTTCGCCGGTGTTCTTCGCCTGCTGCAGATGCAGGGCGGCGGCGGCCAGCCGCGCCTTGCGCTCGGCGCTCGCTTGCTGCGCCCGAGAATAAGCCGCGAGTTGCTTGCCGGCGAGCATCTGCCGGTGATGCCCGCGCAGCAGATGGAGCAGCATCCAGCCGAGGAAAAGCGCGATGCCGCCCGCCGCCAGGCCCGCGCGCAGAAGCTCGGCCACGGGCACGGTGCGAGAAAGATCCTCGATCACCACCAGGGTCCAGTCGCCATGGGGATCGTTCCAGTTCACCCGGGCTTGCACCACGGCATGGCGGACGCCATTCTGTACGGTGATGCCGGGTTCCACGGCAAACGGCAGCGGCTGCGGGTCCTTGTTATCGAACAGGGTGCCGAACTGCTTGAGCTGGCGAATCTCCTTGATCCGTTCGGGCGTGGGTTGACCGGCCACGCGGCCGATCCACTCCTCCCGGCTCGCGGAAAAGGCGACGCCCTGAGGCGAAAGCAGCAGGGAGATGCCGTCCGTCCCGGCCACCTGCTTGTCCAGTCGAACCACGCCGGTGCGCATCACAACCGCGCCGATGACGGGCGTATCGGTCGTGTTTCCGGCATGTAGCGGTGTCGCGTAATACAGGTTGCGCCGCCCGGTCGTCGTGCCGATCGCCGCATAGACGTTTTGCTTGCCCTTGAACGCCATCTGGAAATAGGGGCGGAATTTCACGTCGACTCCGGTCAGGGGCCTGCCGACCCCCCAGGACGACTTGATGACGCCATCCTGTCCGACGATGTAGGTGCCATCGGCATCATGCACGCGGGCGACGTTCTCCATCAGCAGGGCGGAGTCCTTGGCGTTGGGCGGACGCAGGTTGCGGGCCTCCTGCTTTGCATTCTCGTCGATCAGTCCGAGCAGACCGATCGCGCCCATCTGGTTGCCGTTCAGGGTTTGCGACATCAACTCGATGCCGCGCCGTTCGGCATCGAGTTTCAGGCTCGACAGGCGCCCCTGTTCGAGCCGATCGCGCGCCACCTCTCCGGCCAGGAATGCCGCCCCAAGGATGATTGCCAAGGCCAGCGCCCAGGTCAGCCTGGCCTGCTCCACCACGAATTGCGCGATCCGGTTCATTGGCCCACCTCCACTCCGGCTGCAGCCGCCGCCGTCTTCAGCTTGTCCAGCGCGGCCTCGTCGTCGGCGAGAAGGCTTTCCAGTACCTGGATTCGTACCCGTCGACCGTTTTCCGAGGACGCGGCGCGCCGACGACTATTCGGCATGGTTCGCCTTCTTTTTGGAGTCAGTGAATTCATCGCCGTCGCCTCGGGCATGGGTTTCGAAGCGCCGGTGGGCGCCGGCCAAGTACTCGTGGGAACGCATTTCGATCAGGCGCGAGACGGTGCGCTGGAATTCCGAGGCCTGGGCGCCATCAGGGTAAAGCATTTCGGCATTAACGGCCGCCGTCGCAATGAACTTGACTCGATGATCGTAAAGCACATCGACCAGCCAGGTGAAGCGGCGCGCCTCCGAAGCCTGCTCGGGCCCCATGGCGGGGATGCCGGAGAGGAATATTGTGTGGAAGGCGTGGGCCAGTTCGAGATAGTCGTTCTGCGAGCGCGGCCCGCCGCAGAGCGTGGCGAAGTCGCACCAGAGCACGCCGGGCGCGCGGCGAACAACCTTGATCTCGCGCTGCATGATCTCGAGCGGCCGGGCGTGGCCTTCGCCGCCGGCGACCCGAGCGAAGGTTTGGCGCATCCGTTGCTCGCCGGCCCCATCGGCCGGCACATGGTAGATATCGGCCTGCTCCAGGGCCCGCAGGCGGTAGTCGATGCCGGCGTCGATTTCGATGACGTCGAGTTTCTGCTCGAACAGCGCGATGGTCGGCAGTAGCCGCTCGCGCCGCAGGCCGTCGGGATAGAGGCCGGACGGCGGGTAGTTGGAGGTGATGCAAAACAGCACGCCGGCATCGAACAGCGCCGGCATCAGGCGGCCGAGGATCATGGCGTCGGCGATGTCGGAAACATGAAATTCGTCGAAGCACAGCAGCCGCGTTTCCCGCGCGACCCGCGCGGCGACCTTCGGCAGCGGATCTTCCTCATGCTTCAGCGCCTGCAATCGTTCATGCACCTCGCGCATGAAGGCGTGGAAATGCACGCGCCGCTTGCGCTGGTAGGGCACGGCAGCGAAGAAGCAATCCATGAGAAAGCTCTTGCCGCGCCCGACGCCGCCCCAGAACCAGACGCCGCGCGGCAATTCGGGATGGAGCAGGAGTTTTCTGAGCTTGTTGCGCCGTGCCGCCTTGAAGGCCAGCAGATCGTCGTGGAACCGCCGCAGGCGCATGGCGGCGGCGAGCTGCGCCGGGTCGGCTTCGATGCCGCGCGCGGCCAGCGCGGCATCGAAGCCCCCGATCATGCCGTCCTGGGGGACGTCGAGGATGTGGTGGGGCATGTCCGTTTCGCCGACCTCAGGCATTGTCCCGCGCCATGAGCGCGCGACGAATGTCGGTGACGGGAATGACATCGACCCGCTCGGCGAGCGGATAGGCATTGGCGACAGGGGCAACGATCCAGGCTCTTTCGATCTCCAGATCCTTCATTGCCTGCCAGAAGCCTCGCGTCGGTTTCGGCGCCGAGGAAAACTTGATTTCGAAGCCCAGGCGGCGACCTCCCACCGTGACCACGACATCGAGTTCGGCCCCGGCCGCCGTGCGGTAAAAACCGATCTCGGCGCCCGCCGGCGCGTGGGCCGCGATCTGCTCGACCACGAAACCTTCCCAGGATGCCCCGACGACGGGATGGCCCTGGAGATCCGCGACGCTCCGAATATCGAGCAGGCAATGAAGAATCCCGCTATCCCGAATGTAAATCTTCGGCGCCTTGACCAGCCGCTTGCCGAGATTGGCGTGGACCGGCTCCAGGCGGCGGACCATCATCGTCCCGACAAGCAGATCGAGATAACGGGCGACCGTCGCGTGGGAGACCCCTCCCAGCGCCAGCCCCAGTTGGGATGCATTGAAGAGCTGACCGTGCAGATGCCCCAGCATGCGCCAGAAGCGATGGAGGGTCGACGCCGGAATGGTCACCCCCAGTTGCGGCAAATCGCGTTCGAGAAAAGTTCGGATGAAGTCATCGCGCCACAGGAAGGACATCTCGTCGGTGGGAGCGACATGGCTCAACGGGAAGCCGCCGCGCAGGAGGAGTGTCTGCAGGCCGGAAAGATCCGGCGAAAGCTCGGTCGCCAGCAGGGGCGTGAGTTCCAGATAGGCGACTCGACCGGCCAGGGACTCCGAGGTCTGGCGCAGCAGGGGGCCCGAGGCCGAACCGAGCAACAGAAAGCGGCCGGGACGCCGATCGCCGTCGATCTCCGGGCGCAGGGCGCGAAAAATGTCGGGGAGGCATTGCACCTCGTCCAGAACGATCAGATGCTGACGGTGATGTTCGAAAAACAATTCGGGATCGGCCAGTCGCGCCCGATCGCTGGCCCGCTCGAGATCGAGATGGATGGCGCCAGGCCTTTCCGCGGCGTAGGTCCTGGCCAGCGTCGTCTTTCCCACCTGGCGCGGGCCGAGCAACACCACCCCGGGGGAATATCCCAGGCGCCGGCGCAAATCGTCATGGAGATGCCGGAGAATCATGATTCATGCATTTTGATCGTTGATCGATCAAAATACAAGCTTAATCAGACGCCAATCCATCGGCGGCGGCGCCCTCGGCCATGCTCAAAAGTGCAGCGGTCGCCGGTCGACGGCAAGCGCGGCCTCGTGCATCACCTCGGACAGCGTCGGGTGGGCGTGACAGATGCGGGCGATGTCTTCAGACGATGCGCCGAACTCCATCGCCACCACGGCCTCGGCGATCAGTTCCGAGGCGCTGGCGCCAATGACATGGACGCCGAGGATGCGGTCCGTCCTGGCATCGGCCAGCATCTTGACGAAGCCGGTGGTATCGCCCTGCCCCAGCGCGCGGCCGTTGGCGGCGAAGGGAATCTGCCCGGCGCGGAATTCGACGCCCTCGTTCTTCAATTGAGTCTCGGTCTTGCCGACCCAGGCGATCTCGGGATGGGTGTAGATGACCCAGGGAATCGCGTCGTAATTGACGTGGCCGGCCTGGCCGGCGATGAGTTCGGCCACCATCGCGCCCTCTTCCATGCCCTTGTGGGCGAGCATGGGGCCGCGGATCACGTCGCCGACGGCCCAGACATTCTCGAGGTTGGTCTGGCAATGGTCGTTCACGTCGATGCGGCCGCGGGAGTCGACCGCGAGGCCGACGCTCTCGGCGCCAAGACCCGCCGTGTTGGGCACGCGGCCGACGGAGACGATCAGGCGGTCGCACTCGAGCTTCTGGTCGCCCTCGCCATTTTCGTAGTCCACCGTCACGCCCTTCTTGCCCTGCTTGACCGCGCCGATCTTGACGCCGAGGTGGATTTTGAGACCCTGCTCCCGGGTGAAAGCCTTCCAGGCTTCCTTGGCCACGGCGGGGTCGGCGGCGGCGAGGAAGTCGGGCAGCGCCTCGAGGAGGGTGACTTCGGAACCCAGCCGCTTCCACACCGAGCCAAGCTCGAGGCCGATGACCCCGGCCCCGATGACGCCGAGACGCCTGGGTACCGAGTCGAAGGACAAGGCGCCGGCGTTGTCGCAGATGATCTTGTTGTCGACGGGAATGCCGTCGAGGTGACGGGCGCTGGAGCCGGTGGCGACGATGACATGCTTCGCCGCGACGACTTCCGCGCCGTCCTTGCCGGCCACCTCCACCTGCCACAGTTCGTCCTCGCGGCCCTTGAAGCTGCCGCGCCCGACCAGCAGCGCGACCTTGTGCTTCTTGAACAGGCCGCGAATGCCGCCGGTGAGCTGGGTGACGATGTTGTCCTTGCGCCGGACCAGGGTGGCGACGTCGACCTTGACGTTCTCGGCGGTGATGCCGTGCATGACGAAGGCGTGGCTGGCCTCGTCAAAGAGCTCGCTCGATCGCAGCAGCGCCTTCGACGGAATGCAGCCGACGTTGAGGCAGGTGCCGCCGAGACGCACCTCGCCCTTGGGGTCGGCGTAGGACTCGGACTCGATGCAGGCGGTGGACAGCCCCAACTGCGCGGCGCGGATCGCGGCGATGTAGCCGCCGGGGCCGGCACCGATGACGACGACGTCGAATTGCTTGGTCATGTAAAAAACCTTTCACCACCAAGACACGAAGGGCACCAAGAAACCCTTCGTGAACCTTCGTGTTCTTGGTGTCTTCGTGGTTAACGTGAAATAACCTCATTGGGCGCCGAGTAAAACATCGAGCGCAGCGAGCAAACCAGTCGCCTCCCCGCGAGGGGAGGACGGGAGGGGCGGGCGTCTATTGCCTTTAACGATTTCATGGCACGGGGGTGGGCCTGACGATCATGAAAGTTAGTCTTCGTTAGATTTCCAGGATCAGGCGCGCCGGGTCTTCCAGCGCCTCCTTCATCGTCACCAGCCCCAGCACCGCCTCGCGACCGTCGACGATGCGGTGGTCGTAGGACAGGGCCAGGTAGTTGATCGGACGGATCACGATCTGGCCGTTCTCGACCACGGGCCGGTCCTTGGTGGCATGGATGCCGAGGATGGCCGACTGCGGCGGGTTGATGATGGGCGTACTCAACATCGAGCCGAAGACGCCGCCATTGGAGATGGAGAAAGTGCCGCCGGTGAGTTCTTCCAGCGACAGCTTGCCGTCCTTCGCCTTCTGGCCGAACTCGGCGATCGTCGATTCGATCCGCGCCAGCGACATCTGGTCGGCGTCGCGCAGGATGGGCACCACCAGGCCGCGCGGCGAACCGACGGCGATGCCAATGTCGAAGTAGCCGTGATAGACGATGTCGCTGCCGTCCACCGAGGCATTGAGCACCGGAAACTTCTTCAAGGCGGCGACGGCGGCCTTGACGAAGAAGGACATGAAGCCGAGACGCACACCGTATTCCTTCTCGAACTTGTCCTGGTACTTCTTGCGCAGGTCCATTACCGGCGCCATGTTCACCTCGTTGAAGGTGGTGAGGATGGCGTTTTGCGCCTGCGACTGCAACAGCCGCTCGGCGACGCGGGCGCGCAGGCGCGACATCGGCACGCGCTGCTCGGGACGGTCGGCGACGATGGCCTCGGCGCTGATCGACGGCGGTTGCGCCAGAGCCGGCGCTGAAAAAGTCGGCTGTGGCGGGACGGCGGCAGGTGTCACAGGCTTGGCTACACCCGTCCCCAGCACGTCCTGCTTGGTGACGCGGCCGCCGCGGCCGCTGCCCTCGACCGAACCGGGCGGAAGGCCGGCCTCGGCCATCGCCTTGCGCGCCGCTGGCATCACCGCCGGGGCGCCTGCAGCCGCTGAGGGAGCCCCTTGGGCGATCGCTTCCTTTTTGGCCCCGGCAGGTGCGGCGACAGCCGCGACTGCCTCGGTGTCGATCTGCGCGATCACCTCGCCGGCGATTACGGTCTCGCCATTGCCTTTGAGCACCTTCACCAGCACGCCGCCATCGGGCGCCGGCAGCTCGAGCACGACCTTGTCGGTTTCGATGTCGATCAGGTTCTCGTCGCGGGTGACGGCGTCGCCCTCGTTCCTGTGCCACGAAACCAGCGTGGCCTCGGCGACGGACTCGGACAACTGGGGGACTTTGACTTCGATAAGCATGATTGCTCCGTTCGGTTATTTTTTCGGGCCCACCGGGTCCAGACCCGCTTGGTCCAAACCCAATGCGCGCTCGACCACGTCCTTCTGTTCCTGCACATGCCGCGCGGCATAACCCGACGCAGGCGAGGCGCAGGCCGGCCGCGACACCACCGACAGCGCCTGCCCCTTCTGCAGTGCGGCGACCAGGCGATGGTGCTTGGCGTACCACGCCCCCTGGTTCTCCGGTTCCTCCTGACACCAGACGACTTCGGCGGCCTTGGGGAACTTCTTCAGTTCCTCGACGAAGCGGCGGTCGTCGAAGGGATAGAGCTGCTCGATGCGCAGCAGGGCGACGTTGTCGACCTTGTGCTCGCGGCGCGCGGCGACCAACTCGAAGTAGATCTTGCCGGCGCAGGCGACGACACGCTTGACCTTCTTCGCGTCGAGTTCATCGACTTCACCGATCACCGTCTGGAAAGTGCCGGCGGCGAGGTCATCGAGCGATGAGGTCGCGTCCTTGTGGCGCAGCAGCGACTTGGGCGTGAACACCACCAGGGGCTTCCTCTGCGCGCGCAGCATCTGCCGGCGCAACAGGTGGAATATCTGCGCCGCGTTCGACGGGTAGCAGACTTCCCAGTTGAAACCGGCCGAGAGCTGCATGTAGCGCTCGATGCGGGCCGAGGAGTGCTCGGGTCCCTGACCCTCGTAACCGTGCGGCAGCAGCATCACCAGGCCGCAGGAGCGGCCCCACTTGGCTTCGCCGGCGGCGAGGAACTGGTCGATCACCACCTGGGCGCCGTTGGCGAAGTCGCCGAACTGCGCCTCCCAGATCACCAGTTCGTTGGGCGCGGCGGTGGCGTAGCCGTATTCGAAGCCGAGCACGGCTTCCTCCGACAGCACCGAGTCGAAGCACTGGAGCATGCCCTGCTTCTCGGTAATGCCCTTGAGCGGCCAGAAGGTGCCCTCGTCCCACTTCTCGCGGTTCTGGTCGTGGAAGGCGGCGTGACGGTGGAAGAAGGTGCCGCGGCCGACGTCCTCGCCCGATATACGGATGTCGTAGCCGGCCTTGATCAGCGTGGCGTAGGCGAGGTTCTCGCCCATGCCCCAGTCCACCGGCAGTTTGCCTGCGCCCATCAGCTTGCGGTCGTCGATGATCTTCTGCACTCGCGGGTGCAGGGTGAAATTGGCGGGAATGGCGGTCAGCCGCTCGGCCAGGCGCACCAGTTCCTTCTGCGTCACCGTGGTATCGCATTTCTCGGTGTAGACGGCATTGATGTGCGGCGTCCAGTCGATGGCGAGCTTGCTCTTGTAGTCGGTGATGACCGGATCGACCAGGTGGCGGCCCGCGTCGAGCGCGGCGCGATAGTCCTTGATCATCTGCTCGTCGTCGCCCGCCTGAATCGCGCCCTGGCCGATCAGGCGCTCGGCATAGCGCTTGCGCGTGCCCGGGTGGGCGTTGACCTTCTTGTACATCAGCGGCTGGGTCACCATCGGCTCGTCCGCCTCGTTGTGACCGAGCTTGCGGAAGCAGACGATGTCGACGACCACGTCCTTGCGGAACTCCTGGCGGAATTCGAGGGCGAGCTGGGTGACGAAGGCCACCGCCTCGGGGTCGTCGCCATTGACGTGGAAAATCGGCGCCTCGACCATCTTGAAGATGTCGGTGCAGTAGAGGGAGGAGCGCAGGTCGCGCGGATCGGAGGTGGTGAAGCCGATCTGGTTGTTCACCACGACATGCACCGTGCCGCCGGTGCCGTAGCCGCGGGTCTGCGAGAAATTGAGCATTTCCTGGTTCACACCCTGCCCCGCCACGGCGGCGTCGCCGTGGATCAGCACCGGCAGCACTTCCTTCTTGCCGGCCTCGCCGCGCTTGACCTGGCGGGCATAGACCGAGCCCTCGACCACCGGATTGACGATTTCGAGGTGTGAAGGATTGAAGGCCAGGGTCAGATGCACCGGGCCGCCCGGGGTGGCGACGTCGGACGAATAGCCCATGTGGTACTTGACGTCGCCGGCGGCGAGATCCGACTTCTTCTTGCCCTCGAATTCGGCAAAGAGCATGCTCGGTTGCTTGCCCAGGGTATTGACGAGAACGTTCAGGCGGCCGCGATGGGCCATGCCGATGACGATTTCCTTCACGCCCGCGATGCCGGCGGCACGGATCAACTGATCCATCGACAGGATCATCGACTCGCCGCCCTCGAGCGAAAAGCGCTTCTGGCCGACGTAGCGGGTATGCAGGTAGCGCTCGAGCGTCTCGGCTGCGGTGACGCAGCCGAGGAAGCGGCGCTTGTCCTCGGGCGCGTAGCGCGGCTGGGCACGCGGCGGTTCAAAGCGCGACTGGATCCAGCGCTTCTGCGCCACGTCGGCGATGTACATGTACTCGGCGCCGATGTGGCCGCAGTAGCGCAGCCGCAGCGTTTCGAGAATCTCGCGCAGCGTGGCCTGCTCGACGCCCATGTCGAAGGAGCCGGTGGAAAACGACGCCGACAGGTCGGCTTCCGTAAACCCGTAATACGATGGATCGAGTTCGGCCACCTCCGGCCGCTCCTGCCGCCTCAGCGGATCGAGCTGGGCCCAGCGGTTGCCGAGGAAGCGGTAGGCATTGATAAGCTGCAGCACCTTGGTCTGCTTCTCGCCGCCCTGCGCCTCGTGGGCGATGCGCAGACAGCCCTCCCTGGCGCGCTGGGCGAAGGAGGCGATGACCGGTGCATGGGCGACGTCACGACCGAGGTAGGCACCGGTACCCGGCAGGTTGGCAAGCTTGTCGAAGTAGTCGCGCCAGGAAGGCTCGACGGCGCCTGGGTTCTCCAGGTACTTTTCATACAGATCTTCGATGAAGGGGGCGTTGCCACCGAAGAGGTAGGACGTCGACAACGTTTCTTTCATCATGCCATCACCTTTGCTAATGGGTGAGGAGAAAAAGAGGGGGCGGCCATGCCCCCCCCCGCGGCTCCAATTACCTGCGCTGGTCCATCGCCGGCACGCTACGGCGTGGCGCACCCGTATAGAGCTGGCGCGGCCGGCCGATCTTCTGGTCGGGATCGCCGATCATCTCGTGCCACTGGGCGATCCAGCCGATGGTGCGCGCCATGGCGAAGATGCCGGTGAACAGCTGCGTCGGTATGCCCAGCGCCTTCTGCACGATGCCGGAGTAGAAGTCCACGTTGGGGTAGAGCTTCTTCTCGATGAAGTACTCGTCTTCCAGGGCGATGCGTTCGAGCTCCAGCGCCAGCTTGAACAGGCGGTCGTCGTGCAGGCCAAGTTCGTTCATCACCTCGTGGCAGGTCTGGCGCATCAGCGTCGCGCGCGGATCGAAGTTCTTGTAGACGCGGTGGCCGAAGCCCATGAGCTTGAAGGAGTCGTTCTTGTCCTTGGCGCGCTTGATGTACTCGGGCACGCGCGAGATATCGCCGACCTCTTCCAGCATCTTGAGGCAGGCCTCGTTGGCGCCGCCGTGGGCCGGACCCCAGAGGCAGGCGATGCCGGCGGCGATGCAGGCGAAGGGGTTGGCGCCGGAGGATCCGGCCAGGCGCACCGTCGAGGTCGAGGCGTTCTGCTCGTGGTCGGCGTGCAGGATCAGGATGCGGTCGAGCGCGCGGGCCAGCACCGGGTTGGGTACGTAGTCGTCGCAGGGATTGGCGAACATCATGTACATGAAGTTCGAGCTGTAGTCGAGCTTGTTGCACGGGTACATGGTCGGCTGGCCGATCGAGTACTTGTAGGCCATGGCGACGATGGTCGGCATCTTGGCGATCAGGCGCACCGCCGCGATCAGGCGGTGCTCGGGATTGGTGATGTCGAGCGAGTCGTGATAGAAGGCCGACAGCGCGCCGACCATGCCGACCAGCACCGCCATCGGGTGCGAGTCGCGGCGGAAGCCCTGCATGAAGCGGGTGATCTGCTCATGCACCATGGTGTGGCTCTTGACGTCCCCAACCCATGCCGCCTTCTGCACCGCGTTGGGCAGTTCGCCATGCTTGAGCAGGTAGCAGACCTCGAGAAAGTCGCAGTGCACCGCCAGCTCTTCGATGGCATAGCCGCGATAGAGCAACTCGCCCTTGTCGCCGTCGATGTAGGTGATCGATGACTTGCACGACGCCGTCGACATGAAACCCGGGTCGAAGGTGAAGACGCCGGTCTTGGCGTACAGGGTGCGGATGTCGACGACGTCCGGGCCGATGCTGCCCGTGAGCACCGGGAATTCGGTGGTCTTGCCGTCGATGGTCAGGGTTGCGATGCGTGGTGCGTTCATGTCAGTGCCTCTCTAATTCAAAAGTGTTGATTTTACGCGTTGCCCGCAGCCGTTCCAGCAAGCGCTGCCGCGCCGGGTCTTCGCTGTGCCTGCGCCCGCTGACCAGTTCCCACAGGTCGTGGTCTTCCTCTTCCAGCAACGCTTCCAGCGTGTTCATCGTCACATCATCGAGATCGTCACCGACCTCGCTCCAGAAACGCTGGAAGACGATATCGAGTTCGAGCAAGGCGCGGCGGCAGTGCCAGCGCAGTTTGCCGATGCGGGCGCGGCTCCGCTCATCAATTTCCGTTTCGAGATATTCCATGTCATCCAGTAGCGTTTCAAACCGATTCAAGGGGAATCATTTCAGCAACCAAGGTCTCGGGAGCGATGTCCTGCTCGTTGGGCCAGGTAACCGCGCCAAACAGAATGCCTACCCGGTTAAAGTAATGCACGTCCTTCAACTCGCGGAAGATGCCGCGATCCAGATAGGGCTTCATGTCGAAAATACCCTTATGCCCGTCCTCGACTTCGACATAGATACGGTAGTCCGGCAGTGGTTTGACGAATTTGGCATCCCAGTACATGGCGGCCTCACAAGGGATCGATCTTGTAGGAGGCTCGTGGTCTTGGCGCCAGCATCAGTTCTAAACGGCAGCCCGCTTGCGGGACGCCCGCTTTGAGCGGCCCGTCAGACCCTGTGTCTCCTGCGCAAAGGCCAACATACTTGCCAAGGCCTTGTTGACCGCCTCGGACGTGGGAAATGCTTTCTGAATCTCGGGCTGCAGGACAACGACATTGCTTCCTTGCGTAAAGTGCTTGAAGTACTTGCCGCGCACGCCAACTCCGAGTTGCTCGCGCTTCAGTTCGGGTATGTCTTGATCAGACTTTTTCGTAGATATCTTTTTCATATCGAGTCGCCTTTCGTGCGCTGATGATTCGAACATTGTTGCGGCGCTCCGTGTGAACCACCACGAGGAGTCGCCCCTTGCTTGAGACACCGTAGGTCCGGCTTCGATCTTCGGACTCGAAGTGATCCGTATCTGCGAAGGTCAGTGCCAGAATGTCCGCAAACACACTGACGGCCTCGTCGAACGATACGCCGTGCTTCTGCAGATTGCTCGCTGCCTTCTGATCATCCCACTCGAACCTGAACATGCGGAGTACCTGATTCATCTGCCGGCCAAATCAGGCAGCGGCAGCTTGAAAGGCGGCAACCGGCACCTGGCGGCTGACGGCTATAGACTTGCGCAGTGCCTTGATGCGCTCTATTTCATGCAAGGTCTGGGCTGAAAAATATGACTCACCGCAGCTTGGGCACGACCACTGTGGGATGGACTCAATGACCAGCAAGGCAGACGACTTGCCGAGGCTGCGCGTGACGTACTTGATCTGCACGGCCGAACTGCCGCAATAGGCGCATTGATGCTCAGCGGACATAGACTGTGATGATGATGTTTTCGAGATCGAGGATGGAGAGTTCGTCATCTTCAAGTTCCTCCGCAGCGTGCGTGGAAACGACATAGTTCAATGGAAACGTCAGGCACCATGCGGTGCAAGTTCAGCGATGAGCGAAGCGAGTTCGCTGCAAAGCCAAGTTAGGCTCCGATGGAGGGTTAGATGGAACGGGAATGATCGTCCACCCTTCGGCTGCGTGTTTGTTTTGGCGCGCCTGAAGATCGGCAAAAATGCGGTCGAGATCAAAACCCAGGCTGGCGGCGTGCTGCTCGCGAATCGCACGTACTTCGTGAATGATGCTATCAGCCATCGTCGTCTCCCAGGAGTTCGTCAGGTGTGCAAATGACAAATAACCAATTCGAGCCGGCTCCCTTTGGCTTGCCCTCAGCGGCGAGCAAAGCGAGACCGCTGCAATGCAGAGCTAGGCGTGGGGAGTTCAGATGGCTCAGGAACAAAGGGATGCCCTGCGGCAATACGCTCGGCCTCTTATTTTTTCAGGTCTGCATAAATTGCATGCAGGTCATAGCCAAACTTGGCGGCGTGGCTTTCTCGAATAGCGCGTACTTCGTCGACAATTTCATCATTCAACATTTTCTTCTCCAAGGAGATCTTCCGGTTCGGCCGGAATCGAGACTGGCCCCTTTAGCCGATGCAGCGTTCAAATTCAGCGGTGAGCGAAGCGAGTCCGCTGGAATGCCGAGTTAGGCAAAGGCTGCAACGGGGCGGTGATGTGTTTCCACCCCTCCGCCTCGCTCTGGGCTTCGGATTTTCGAATCTCTTCGGCAATGCGCCGGATGTCGAAACCAGACTCTTCGGCTAGCGCCTCTTTGATCGCTCTTACCTCAACGAGGATTTCGTCATTCATTTTCTTCTCCTAATAGTTCTTCCGGTGTGCAGATGAAAGGCAGCAGCAAGCCAATACTTTCAAGATGTGCAGCGGTTCGTGCCTGAATTACTGGATTGGCAATGTGGCGGCAGTTCCATGTCAGCAAGAAATCCATGCCGTGAGCGGTAGCGATGGCGACATGTAAAGCATCTTCAGCCGCCTTCTTCGGAACAATGCCCAGAGCCAGCAGTGACTCTGCAATCTCAATGGCCCTTTCGTTGATAGCCAACGACGAAAACTCACGCACCGAGTCCAATCTGCGTAGGGCGGCAGTCGGATCTCCTGCCCTACATTCTCTGATAACCACGTCGGACACAAAGCAACGATAAAGGTTGCGGCGATCCCACCACCTCCGGGTGACCAGCTGGTGAGCCGCACCGAGCAAAGAACCACTCTCCCGTGCCGAAAGATAACTCACGATGGATGTTTCAACGTAGACCGATGGCAGTAGATTTTCCATATTTACACCTTAAAAACCGTAGTCTGTTGCTCTCCCTTCGCCGTCCCGCCAGTGCCGACTTTTCGGAAAATAGACCCTGGCCCCTTTGACCCTCCGTCGATTACGTTAAGTCCGTGCGACCACGATGCATCATGCGTTTTTGACAATCTCTCTATCATTCCCGTGTATCGGCGCTCAGCAGCTTCTTGTTCTGCTTTACCTGCCTCATAAGTCAGAGGCAGGTCGGTTGAGATCAGCAAGTCAGCGCACTCAGTGAAGTTGAGTAGCGTGTACTCCGTATAACCCGCCTCGGCGATGGCGGGAATCAGGGCAGCAATGAACAGGAGTGCGAGTCTCATATGGGATCTAACGTAAAGTTGAGGAGCGCGCCGCTTTTGGCGCGTCCCTCTCGAACGCCGGGTTAGGACGCTTTAGCTTGCTGGCTAGGGGTCATTTTTTCTTCCCTGGTTTTGGCATGTTACCAGGGGGCTTCTCTCGTGGCGGGTGTCCTGGACTAGGTTTTGACATGACGTAACTCCTAAGAATACCCCTTGCAAAATAGGCACCCTGTGGGGCGAAAAGGTGCCTATTTGGGATAGGGAGAAGCCTCACGGCCCCCTATCCCAGATAGTCCACGGGCTCACGATTCATCGTTATTCCCGGTCAGTTCATTCGCCTCACTTCGCGCCTCGTGCAAATCGTCGTAATGGCCGATTAGATCGCCGTTGAACCTGAGCATGTATTTGTTGGGTCCGATCCCTTTGAATAGGCGGTCCACCCCTTCAGCTTCATACTCATAAATCTCGGCTTCGCCATTTGGCCCGCCAATCGTCTCCAAAAGATCTAAAGACATACCAACCTCCATCAAGTGTTATGACCTAACGTAAAGTTGAGGGGCGCGCCGCTTTTGGCGCGTCCCTCTCGAACGCCATGTTGGACAATGCCTTCTCAGATGGTCGCATACGTGATCGGTGCTCCTAAGTTCAATCGTCATGCTCCAGAGTTATGATGACATTTCCCTTCTTGCGTCCGGTATCGACGTAGCTATGAGCCTCGGCGATCTGCTCGAACGGATAGCGTCGATCAATGACCGGTTTGAATTCTCCCGCCTCAGCCAGCCCCGCGAGAAAACGCAAATCTTCCGCGCGCCCGGCTGCTGGCCCAGCGATGACTTTCTTGCTGCTCGTCATCGACACCCATGGAATCTGAAGCATGTCTGGCAGCCCAGCTAAAACCATAAGAAGGCGTCCTCTTTCCTTCAACGAAGCTTTGCTACGGGAGAACGGGGCAGTGCCGACGGTATCGACAATGACGTCATAGGTTTCACCATTCTGCGTGAAGTCCTCTTTGGTGTAGTCGATGACATGACTGGCGCCCAGAGATCTCACCAATTCCACGTTCGCGGTACTGCACACCCCGGTCACGTCTGCCCCAAAGTGCTTGGCAAGCTGCACCGCAGCGGTGCCTACCCCTCCGGAAGCACCATTGACGAGTACTCTTTCGCCGCTCTGAAGTTTTCCTCTTCTGAAGAAATCCAACGCCGTTGTTCCGCCAAAAGAGAGTGCAGCAGCTTCATCGTAGGTCAGATTGGGCGGTTTTAGTGCCACCGCCCCGTCTTCCGGCATGCATTTGTACTCCGCATGACAACCCATGGCGGCATCGCTGAACGCAAAAACCTGGTCACCGACCTTGAATTTCCTTACATCTTTGCCGACCGATTCAACTACCCCGGCCAGCTCTGTCCCGAGTATGGGTTGCTTTGGTCTTGAGACTCCAAATACCAAACGCATGATGAGCCCGAAGCCGGCAGGCACATTGAGACTTCGCACCCTCCAGTCCCCGGATGTGACCGTTGTCGCATGTGTTTTTATCAGGACTTCATTGTCCTTGGGGGTGGGTTTTTCGACCTCCTTCAATTGAAGAACCTCGGGCGGCCCATATCTTTCATACACAATTGCTTTCATACGTTATCGCCCTCGGAGGTTACTTTGATCCGCAGTCTTTCGCGTTGTCCAACGTAAAGTTAAGGGGCGCCGCGCTTTTGCGGCGTCCCTCTTGTACGCCGGGTGAGACCGGCGGGTGAAGACCATACCTGCCTGCCCACGCTTAACCATAATAAGAACCCTTGGCTTCACATACCCGTATCAACTGCCGCTCCCGCTCAGCAATGGCAAGCTGCTTGGCTTTACGTTCACCGTGAAGCAGAACAGAAAACTTGCGCTTGCAACTAGCACCGTGTTCATCCACCCAGTGGGCAAGCCAGAACACAACGCGGCGACCAGTTTTTGGGTTGTCGATTTTATCGTAGCGCGCAACGCCAGGAATACCTGACCTGTTGTTACGGCGCAAAATGGAACGCCGCTGAATTTGATACTCATATTGGGATACCCCTGCCAAAAGTTGGGCGTGAAAGCTGGTCGCAGCTTGCAATGCCTTCCGTTTACCGCCATAGGTGCCATCGGAGAACATTTTTCTCATGATGTTATTGTTGCGTTGAACAATAACAAACCAAGCGTGAGTGCGGTTAATTTCATTGTCGATACGGCTAATGTTGCGAAGGCGCTTCATTGTCACTTTGAAATAAGGTCTAACGTAGAAGTCACCGGCGCTGCGCGGCTTTATCGCGCAGCGTCCGTGTGGACTGCCGGGTTGGGCACCATTGCGACCTACAGTTGAAGATGCTCGCCATTCGCCAATGCCTCGCGTTCGACTGACTGCCATTTGCCTTCCGTACGTTTCTGCGCAGACGAAACCACAAATGGAACAAGATTCTTGAATAGCGGAAACGGCTCCGGGGTATTCATGACTTGGAAGTGGAGATGGGGTTGAAGTGAAGACCCCGAGTTTCCAACCAGCCCCAATTGGTCGCCACTGCGCACAATGTCTCCGGGACGCACACACACTGAGCCTTTTTTCAAATGCGCGTAGAGCGGATAGACATCGCCGCATTTCAGAATGACATAGTTACCGCCCAGTGCGGAAAATGGAGGGGCAATCTTCGGGCCGAAGAACATAAGCCGAAACAGGTCTCTGGCCATAGAGATTTGTTCCCTATCCGGCGTGCCGTCGCTTGCGGCAACCACGGTTCCATCCATCACTGCGAAAACAGGCTTGCCCCAGGCGAGCGTGGCATCGACAGATATGGTGGAAACAATATGCCGGAGCAAACTCACCCCGTTGTACGGGGATCGTTGGTCGTCAACGGCCAAGAAATCAAATGCAAGCTTTGCGTGGCCTGGCGGATTCAGGATCGCCCATTGACCACGTACCGGAGGATTGAGTGCGAGAGGCTGGTTCATTGTTTATGGTGCCCAACGTAAAAGTGAGCGGCGCGGCGGCTTCTTCGCCGCGTCCGACTCGACTGCCGGGTTAGATTTCATGGATATGCACACGAGCGGATTTGCAGTGGCAGGGTCAAGCGAAGTTGCACGCAATATGGCGATAGCCAGAAGGAATGACTACCTCGCAAACCTTATTTATGACACCTTTTTCGAGCGCGAAATCCAAGCCCTTCGATGTGCCTTGGTCGAATATAGAAAGCACCTCGTCTTGACTAATGGAAGTACGACTTGTGATGATTCCAGCAATATCTGTTTCATGCTGTTGTATCGCGCTGATGAACTCTTGAAGCTGCTTCCTTGTACACGATTGTCCGTTGCCAAAGTTCCAATTGACGCCATGAAACAAGAAATGGGCAGAAGCGGAGGCATAGCGTTTAGCGCCGGCCAGAAAAATACAGGTCGCTATGGAGTCCACGGTTCCTATGTTGTGGAAAACAACCTCTGCGGGAATTCCTCGAAGGAAATTGTAGAGAGTGATTCCGGCATTAACGCTGCCGCCTGACGAAGAAAAGAGGAAATAAATTTGCGATGGGTTATGTTCAGCAAGCACACCGGATACGAGGGCGATCAGATTTTTGACTTTCTCATCATTGATCGCGTCATTGTAAGTAATGAAAACCGTGTCTTTATTGTGCATGGCGATACCTTGTGAGAATGAAATCTAACGAATAGCGTTTATCCGCCGCCCCACCCAATCCTGCAAGAGCCCCGAACCTATTGGCGGCGGATAAACCTTGTTGGACTGAACTGCGGGGCAGGCGGTAGTTATGGGGATTGTAAGGCTGCGGGGTTGGAAGTCA